>UQIY01000048.1 GCA_900541195.1 uncultured Collinsella sp.
CGAGATAGGCTCCGGTCTCGTGGGCTCGGAGATGTGTATAAGAGACAGGTACGATAGGCATCCCAAAAAGCCTTGATCTTTTTAAAACCATCAAGTGGGTCATCTACGCCAATGCCGCAGATCAGCTCATAGAGGTACAGGAAGGCAAAGGACGTAGACGTTTCCTCGACGGTTCCGCGGCGCACTTGGGCGCGCCAGGTAAAGTACCCGCGCAGCTGGCGATCGCTCATAGCGTTGTAGGTTGGGAAGTACGACTTAAAGGTGCCGTTATAGGGGCAATCGTCCTCAAAATCGGCCATCAGCAGGCCTTGGCGGTAGAAAAGCTCGGCTTCCGAAAGCCAGCGACCCGCGCCGCCTTTGGGGTCATCCTGCCAGCGCGATATCTCGCGCATCTTGCGGTACTGGTCGGGAAGGAAATTCTGCATCTGACGACCGGTTTTGAGAATCGGCTCGTCAGCATAGACTTCGTTTGAGAAGCGAGCAGACTGATGGGTCCGGGCCTCGGCCATAATGCGCTCGATGAGCATCTTGATGTCCTGGTCGGCCACCGTCTCTCCTCTCCTAACGCAGCTTCGGTGACCTCATATCATAGCACAGCATCAAACAGGTGTTCGAGATACCGCTACGTAGATAGATTTAGAACAGGAGGGCGTAGATGACGGCTATGACAACGGAGGGGAGCATATTGGCCGTGCGGAAGGTCTGAGGACGGATGAGGTTGACGCCGACGCAGAAGATGAGCATAGAGCCCACGAGCGATAGACTGTCGAGGGCGGCGGCGGTCATGATGGGGGAGAGCGCGCCGGCAAACAGCGTAATCGTTCCCTGGAATACGGCAACGGGCAGGGCGGAGAAGATGCAGCCGCGGCCGAGCGAAGCCGTCATGGTGCAGACGATGATGCAGTCCAACGCGCCCTTGAGGGCAAGCGTGGACCAGTCGCCGAGCAAGCCGTCTTGGATTGATCCCACGATAGCCATGGCACCGATGCAGACGGTCAGCGATGTCGAGACAAAGGCATTGGTGAACTCTTTGTCTCCCTCGCTGCCGGTTTTGCGCTTGAGCCATTCGCCCAGGTTTTCGATGCCGGCTTCCAGGTTAACGGCCTCGCCGATGAGCGAGCCGAGGGCAAACGAGACGATGATCATGGTGGTGCCGGTGGTCTCCAGCGCTTTCCCGTCAATGACGAGCATCTTTTGCATGGTGCCGCCCAGTCCGATAAACAAAACGCACAGCCCCGACGCCTTCATGAGCGTGTCTTGGATGCGGGGTGTGATAAAGCGTCCGCCTATAAGGCCCAGCAGTCCGCCCGCAATCAAAAGTGCGACGTTGATGACCGTTCCCAAACCCGGCATGAACCCTCCCATATTGATGCCAACCTGGCAATCGTAGCAGAACGGGCTGCAGGGTGCGTCATGCCTCATCCTATACGTTATATAAGTGGTATTAATGACGGCATTTGGTGCCCAAGCCTCAGCCTCCCATCACGACATAGGGGCTGTAATCGAAGCACAGCGTCATGAGTCGCTGCGGGGACTCAATGGCCGCGGCGATGATATCGGCATCTCGAGCTCGGTCAAATCCCACGAGCTCAATTTGATACGAGACGTCTTCCATTTTATGGAGTATCCGGTTATTCAGGAGGTTCTCACCGTCGAATTCCTCGGTTTTGCCTCCGTCCGAGGTTACGGCATACAGGTGCAGTTTTGCGGTGGTCGCAGGGTCGGCGACCGTGAGGTTGTCGATTTGGTTGGCCGTGCCCTTTGCCCCAAGCAAGGTGAGCAAGGTGGGGGCTACGACCTCGCCCGATGGCAGAAAAACAACTTCGACGGTTTTAGGGAATGCGATAATGGCTGCTTTGCGGACGGGCTTATCGGCAGCGGTGACCTCAATGCTCGCGGCGTCGACGGTTTCCGTGCGGTCGAGCGCGACCATCATGCAACAATTGCCCTCGTCGATGTCTGCCGGCATGGGACACCCCAAGTTTTCGCCAGCTTGCGCGCCGCCCACTGCGGCGGCTGTTTCGCTTGGCTCGCTGAAAGTGGCTGAAGGACCGCTCGATGGCGGTGTTATGCCGTCTGGTGCGACATTGTCCCCAGGCGCTATTTCACCGCTGCTCTCGCTGGAGTCGCTTGCGATGTCACCTGTCGAGGGGGCGAGTCCGACCGCTCCTACTCCGCTCCATTCCATCTCGAGGAGCGCCGGATCGGCGAGGACGCGATGCACATCTTGTGTTTGGGCGCTGATATCGATGGGACTGGGATCTGTCCCTCGTGTTAGGCTGAGCGATCCGGTTCGCTGTTTGCCTCGAATCTCCTGGCTTTCTGCGCCGCTCGCGTAGAGCATCAGGGGGGTCTCGCCTTTCGCCGCAGCGTCGGTGCCCGCCTTGGTCATTTTCAACGATGCGGTGAAAGAGATAGCGGGCTGCGTGCCATCGGCGCTCGAGGGGACGCAGCCCAGGCATACACCTCCTCCGTCTTCGAAAAACGTGCTGTCGAAGGCGACTGTTGCCCCGTCCGCCGAGTCATCGGACAGGGTGATGTCGAGGCGCAGCTTCACGTCGCAGGAATCGCCATCGGCATCAGTTGCAGCTGCGTGCCATGTGCAGATAACGCATCCCGTTAGGGGACCGTCCGCTGTGCTTGAGCGCTCGGTATCCACGACTATCGAGCTGTTCGTGCAGCGACGGAGGCACCCCGAGGTCGAAATGCTTGCCTGCGCAAGCGAGAAGCGTTGGCGCGCGATGGTGCTCATCTGGTTTGTAGCGAGACAGTTGACGGCAGGTAAGGGGACGCCCACGGCGGGTGTCGCTAGAGCGGCGACGGACATGCCGGTGGCAAGCGCACTGCAGAGCGCGGCAACGGGCAAAAGGTTCTTTGATGCCATGGGTTCTCCTTACCTGTTCTGGACGGTCTCGATTTTCGCGGCTACTGGCTGCGTTTGATGCGCAGGCCAAGGCCGATGGCGCTTGCGCCTGCCGCGGCGATTCCTGCTGCCAGGAGCTGTTGCGTGTCGCCCGTTTGCGCGAGGGGCTCATGTTGGCCACTGCGTTCGAGCTCCGATAGATCTACGGTCACTTGCGTGGCAGCCTGCGCTTGCTCTTGTTGGGCAAAGGCGGCGATTGGGGCAAACGTTACAACGCCGATGATGACGGCAAGGACAATCGCCTTAGGCCGTGTGCGCACCGGGCTCGACCGTCCACGTAATGCTTGCGACCTGGTCGCCCTCGCCAGTCACATGGAAGATGTCTCGCGTGACGCGGGCGACATTGCCGCTCGTCTTGAGCTTAATCTTGTCCGTACCATTGGCGATGCCCTGGTAGCCCATGTCGAAGGATGCATTTTTGGAAAGGTCGAGGCCCGCTTCCTGCGTCGCGGCGTGAGCGTCTTGGAGTGCCTTGTCCGGACCAACCTTAAAATCGATGGAGTTCTGGGCGGTTCCCGTCTTGGCGTCGGCGACAATGCTCCAGGAGTTCTTGGCGCCGATCTTCATGTTGGTAACGTGGATGCCATAGGCCGAAAGATTGTCGATGGTGGTTGTATTCTCGGAAGGGCCCTGAAGCGTGCCATCGGCCTTGGCGACAAATGGGATGACGGTCGGGGCTTTGAACTTGATGTTGTCGATTTGGGTCCTGATAGTCACGTTGGTGGTTCCAGTGCGTCCCTCCGCCAGGGCGGGGGTCGGCGCGGCACCCATTGAGAGTGCAAGCATCAGCCCCGCGCCCACGACGAGCGCCCTGGTTCCGCTCAAGTTCCCGGTGATGTCCATAATCGTTCCTTTCTATTCGTCACGGACCGTTTCCGTGATGGTTAGACGAAAGCGGCGTGGGTGCGCGTTTTCGCAACGGGTGGCAGATCTAGTCTTCGGCCTGCGCAACTCGCACCTTGATGCGCGTGGGATTGCCATGGGCGTCGTAGGTCTTGGCGTCGAGCGCTTGAATCTCGATATACGCCTCACCTTCTTTGATGTCGCCTGCGGGGCAGGTCTCAACGGTCTTGCCGGTCTCGACCACGCCCGATTCATAGATGGTCTCGTCGTTTTGGATCACGCGGAAACGCTGGGGAAACTTGTTATCTTGGACGTTTTGCACGTTGACGCGCAGCTTGCCGCCTTTTTGTAGCTGGGCGACCGGTGCGACCGAGATCGTCATCATGTTGTCGCGGACGATGGCATCGAGCTCGTCCTGGATTTCCTGGCGCGACTTACCCTCCGCCGCTGTGACCGAGGCACCTGTCTCGGCGACAGGCTTTGACTGCCAGGCGTAAAGGCCGACGGCGATAAGGGCGCAGGCGATGGCCAGGCAGACAACGCCGAGCCTTTTTCGATGTTTTGACCCTAGGTGGCTCGACTGCTTCCTTACGCTCATGCGGCATCCTTAGTGGTATAGACGCGCGCGAACGTGGACGGATCGGCGCCAAAGAGCATGTGGAGCATGAGGCGTCGCGAGTAGGTGAGCTCGTCGAAGTTTGGGTCGAGTTTGATGTCGTGGATGTGGGCGATGTGGTGGGCGAGTGCCGAAAACGATTCGGGATCGCAAATCACGTCGGTGGTGACGTGATAGACAGCCGCATCGGGAAATGCCTCCTCATCGAAGGGCAGAAGATACGGGTCGTCGTCAACTTCGATAGCGACGCCGTACTGGGGCCAGTAATATGCCATGGGAACCTCCCTGTTTTTGGGCCAAACCTTCCATTGGCTTTGGCTGTCGATGCCGACCGTATCAGCCGTAACTTGACCAATTTCTGACCAAATGCTTGACGGATTTACATCGCCGCAGGTGAGAGAGGGTAAAAAATATCTCAACTTTTTTCGGGCGCCAATTGCATGCGTGGCAGCGATGGGAAGGAGCGCGTTAAATAGAGCGCCTGCCGAGAAAACGCTGCCGCCCGCCGAATTGCACAAACGTAAAATTCGCCAATTATGGAGACGGTCTCAGTCACGTCGACGAAACGATGCGGTAACATCTCCCTGCAAACACTGTAGTTAACTAAAGGGGGAGTTCGCGTGTCTGCAGCCATCAAACCCTTCGGCGACGAGTTCGAAGAATATGGTCGCGATGAATCTCGCACATCGGGCGAGGCGTCGAGCATCTCGTTTCCGACAACGGAGGACGAAGTCCGCGCCATTCTGCGAAAGCTCCATGCCGAGCATGTTCCGATAACGGTCCAGGGTGCTCGGACCGGTCTGGCTGCCGGTGCCGTGCCCCACGGCGGTCACATCCTCAACACTTCTCGTATGAATCGCTACCTGGGTCTTCGCCGCGACGAGCGAGGCCGTTTTCTGCTGCGCGTGGAGCCGGGCGTCGTGCTTTCGGAGTTACGCAAGCAGCTGGGCAAGAAGGCATTGCCGACCGCTGGCTGGGATCAGGCATCGCTTGAGGCCTATGAGGAGTTCCAGGCAGCTCCCGAGCAGTTCTTTCCCACCGATCCCACCGAGGCATCTGCCTGCCTGGGCGGCATGGCGGCGTGCAATGCCTCCGGTGCCCGCAGCTACGCCTATGGCCCCATGCGCCCGCACGTTACGGGGCTTCACGTGGCACTGGCGGACGGCGACCTGCTCGAGCTTCATCGAGGTCAGGCGCACGCTGACGCACGCCACTTGTCACTCGTGACGGCAGGGGGCCGCGCGCTCGAGCTGGATCTTCCCGGCTATACCATGCCCAAGACAAAAAACGCGTCGGGTTATTTCGTTGCGGACGATATGGACGCCATCGACCTCTTTATCGGTGCGTGCGGCACACTCGGCGTCATTACCGAGCTCGAGATCGCCCTGCAGGCGGCACCTTCGGTTGTATGGGGCGTGAGCTGCTTTTTCGACAGCGAGGACAAGGCAGTGTCCTTTACCGATTCCGTGCGCCCCGTGCTGTCCCATGCCGCCGCTATTGAGTATTTTGATGCCGGCGCCTTGGATATCCTTCGCCGCCAGCGCGAGCAGTCGACCGCGTTTGCCTCGCTGCCGGCACTCGACGATGAGGCAAAGGTCTGTGTTTACGTGGAACTCGACTGCGACGACGAGGCTCAAGCGACTGAGGAGCTGTACCACCTGGGATGGGTTTTGGAGCTTGCGGGCGGCCGCGATGACGCGACCTGGGTTGCGCGCACCGAGATCGATCGCGAATGCCAGCGGTTCTTCCGCCACGCCGTCCCCGAGAGTGTCAACATGCTCATCGACGAGCGTCGCCGCACCGACCCCACCATTACCAAACTGGGGTCGGATATGTCGGTACCCAACGCGCGCCTGGCCGGTGTCGTTGCCTTCTATCGCCGCACGCTGGCCGAAAGCGGGCTTGAGTCTGCCGCCTGGGGACATATCGGCAACAACCATCTGCATGTGAATATCCTGCCGCGCGATGCGCAGGACTACCGTCGCGGTGGTGAGCTGTTTGCCCGGTGGGCTGCGGAGGTAACGGCTATGGGCGGCGCCGTCTCTGCCGAGCACGGCGTCGGCAAGATCAAAGCGGGCTTTTTGGAGACGATGTACGGCCACGAGGCCATGGTCGAATCGGCTCGACTCAAGCTGCAGCTCGATCCTGCCGGGCAGCTGGGTCGTGGCAACCTGTTTTCGGAGAAGCTCTTGGATGAACTCGTCCAGAAAGGGGGCGCGTGAAGATGAGCGATTTCCATATGGTGGTGTGCGTCAAGGCGGTACCGGGAAGCACCGAGGTCAAGATGGACCCCAAAACCAATACCATCGTGCGTGATGGCAAGCGGGCGGTCATTAATCCCTTCGATGCAAGTGCCCTCGAATGCGCTCTGGCGCTCAAGGACGACTTTATCGGCTTTGGCATGGATGTGCGCGTGACGGTGGTGTCGATGGGTATCCCTGCAACCGAATCGCTGCTGCGCGACTGCATTGCCCGCGGCGCCGATGATGCGCTGCTGCTGACCGATCGCGCCTTTGCGGGCGCGGACACGTTGGCGACCACCTATGCCCTCAAATGCGGTATCGAGGCGCTCGACGAGGACTTCGATCTGCTCATCTGCGGCAAGATGGCGGTAGATGGCGATACCGCCCAGATTGGCCCCGAGCTGGCCGGCGCCTTCGAGGTTCCCTGCGTGACCGATGTGAGCTGCGTGCAGAGCGCAGGTTTTACGACGTGCGGTGCGCTTTCGCTCGTTCACGGTTGCGATGCCGGCGAGGAGACGGTCTATCTGGAGATGCCGTGCGCGATGACGACCGCCAAGGAGATCGGCCAGCTGCGCATGCCGAGCATCGCCGGCATTCGCGCGGCCGAAGATGCGGATGTGCGGGTGGTCTGTGCTGCCGATGTACATGCTGACCCTTCGCGTTGCGGCCTTACCGGATCGCCGACGCAGGTCGTGCGCTCGTTTGTGCCCGACCGCGACCAAACGTGCGAGGCCATCGAGGGCACGCCGGTCGAGCAGGCGGCAAAGATTGCCAAGATTATCGAGGGGATGGCATAGATGAGCGGACTGATAATCGATAGCGAGGCGTGCGTTGGCTGTGGCCGCTGCGTTCGCGCCTGTGCCTCGGGTGGCATTGTGATGGAGGGCGAGCGCCCCAACCGCTGCGCCCATGTGACCGACGGCTGTATCTTGTGCGGCGGGTGCGTCGACGCCTGCCCCGTCAATGCCATTTCGATCGAGCGCGACGAGGCCGCCGGCGCGGTTGACCTCGATGCGTATCGAGACATATGGGTATTCGTTCAGACCGACGATCACGATGTCGTGGCTCCGGTGGCCTACGAGCTCATGGGTAAGGGGCGCGAGCTTGCCGATGCTCGCGGTTGCCGTCTGGTGGCATTGGCCGGCATGGGCCCCGAGGGCTCGCTTGAGGACCTGGAGCATCTGGTCTGCGCCGGTGCCGACGAGGTCGTGGTCTGCCGCGACGAGCGACTGCGCCAAAACGATGCGGAGATCTATGCTCGTCTCATCTGCGATTTGGTGGCCGAGCGCAGACCCGAGGCCATTCTGTACGGCGCGACCGCCTTTGGTCGTGAGCTGGCGCCCGGTGTGGCCGTACGCTTGCAGACGGGCCTTACGGCCGACTGTACGGTGCTTTCGATGGATACGGAGGCGGGTCTACTGCAGCAGACCCGCCCGGCGTTTGGCGGCAACTTGATGGCCACCATTATCTGCCCCAATCATCGTCCCCAGATGGCAACGGTGCGTCCCGGCATCTTTGGGGTACCCGAGTTTGATTACAGCCGCTCTGGCACGATTACCCAGGTATCGCTTGCGGATGATGCTAAGGCCCGCGTCGAGATCTCGATTCCCGCCGAGGAGTGGGGGCAGCAGACATCAATTGCCGATGCCGAGCGCCTGGTCGTGGTGGGCCGCGGCATTGGCTCCAAGAAGAATCTGCCCCTGATGCGAAAGCTCGCCGATGCCTTGGGTGCCGAGCTTGGTTGCACGCGTCCTGTTGTGGAGGCAGGTTGGCTGGAGTACCGCCACCAGGTTGGGCAGACCGGCGTGTCGGTTTCGCCCAAGCTCCTTGTGAGCATCGGCGTTTCGGGTGCTATCCAGCACCTAGCCGGCATCGGCGGCGCGGAGTGCGTCATTGCCGTCAACGAGGACCCAGATGCCCCCATCTTCGGCGCTGCGCAGTATAAAGTTGTCGGCGACGCCGTCGAAGTCGTCGAAGAGCTCCTGGCCCAGCTCGAGCGCTAGGCGCCGGCCAGCCAGGCTCGCATCTCTTTCTTTAGGCGTTCCCAGGTCGCTTGCGTGGCGGGGTCGGTAAAGGGCCGCACGATGCCAAAAGGTGCGTCGAGCAGGCGGTAGATATCGCCCTGCTTGCGCGCCAGCGCGCGGCTTGCCGGATAGACGAGCTCAAACATAAAGCAGATAAGCCCCACCAAGTAGTCCGCGGGCTCATCGCGCTCATCGCGCGTGACGCAGCGGTGCTCGTCAAAGGCAGCCAGCGTCGGTGCCGAGAAGTGGCTGGCAAGAAACACGTCCTCATCCACTTTGAGGATGGTGTCGACGGTGCTGTCGGCGATGGTGCGCATAATGTCGACCTTGTCGCCATCGCGCACAATATCGCAGAAGCGCCGCGTGCGCTCGTCGAGCTGCGCGGGTAGACGGAAATCGCTGTGATAGGCAATGCTTGCGCGAATCAACTCGTCTTCTACCGGATCGTCGATAAAGTCGCGGATACTTGTTGTCGCGGGCGCGTCTGCAGGGTTTTCGCCAAAGAGAACCTCGACGCCCAACGCCGCATGGCTCATGCTCTCGGCATCCTTAAACGTGTCCCAGCGTCGCAGCTGCTCAAAGCGACCCATATCGTGCAGCAGGCCGCAAAGCCACGCTAGGTCAATGTCCTGAGGTGACCAGCCCTGTTCGCGTGCCACGGCATCGCATGCCTCGGCAACGTGGTACGTATGCTCGATTTTGAGC
The DNA here is from genome assembly GCA_900541195.1 of uncultured Collinsella sp. Lineage (GTDB taxonomy): Bacteria > Actinomycetota > Coriobacteriia > Coriobacteriales > Coriobacteriaceae > Collinsella. The sequence continues at coordinate 9,355 of UQIY01000048.1, forward strand.
GCGATACGCGGATTGGCGGCATCGTAGGCATCGGTGTAGGTCTTGAAGGCCGCGGCAGCCCGCGTTCGATCGATAGCTGTCATAATGACTTCCTAAAAAGTTGTGTCTTTCTGTGTCTTTCGATCCGGTGGCAATTGTAGGTGAACTCGGTTGCCATCGGGCGATGGTTCTGCCGCGTCGTTGCATGCGGCTCGGAAATCTTGTCGGGACGAGGAACGCTATGGTGCTCAAAATCGTTAAAACCGTCTGGCCGGTGATGCTTACCTATGTTGCGATAGCCGCGCCGTGCGGAATGATTATGGCGCAGACGGGAATGGAACCCTGGATGGTTTTTGCCCTGAGCAGCACGTTCGTGACGGGCAGCGGGCAGTTTATGATCTGTAATCTGTGGCTAGCAGGCGTGCCTGCGGCGTCGATCGTCGCGAGCGTCGCCGCAATCTCCTCGCGCCTTGCGCTTTACTCGGCATCGATCGCACCGCATTTGAGGGGTGCTTCGAAGCGTCAGACGCTGGCTGTTGCCGCGACACTTACCGAGGAGGCATACGGCATTTCGCTTGCCAAGTTGGTTAAAGGGGAGGATTGGGGTCCGCTCGAGTCCTTTGTGCTCAACGTGATCCTCATCGCAACATGGGGCGTTTCGTGTACGACGGGCGCCATCGTCGGCGCCGTTGTTGATGTTCCCACCGCTATTGCGGGTTTTGTCTGCACATCGCTCTTTATCTGCCTACTCTTTTCGCAGCGACTGTCGCGCGGCAATGTCGTAGCTGCCGGTTTGGCTGCGGTGTCCGTCGCCATATGCAAGTTCTTGGGGTGGACGAATATCGCCGTGCCGGCAAGTGTGCTCGTCGGCGTTGTCACGGCACTCGCGTGCGATGTCCTCGCCGAGGGAAGGGGCGCTCGCGATGCCCGTTAATGAGTTTTTGGTCCTATGGCTGTCGTCATGGGCGGCCATCGCGTTTTTCCGCATTGCCCCGGCGTTTGCCTTGCGCGGGAGAACGCTGTCGCCCCGCGTTACCGAGGCCTTGGGTTATATTCCGCCTGCCGCCTTTGCGGCGCTGGTCGCCAACGATTTGATAAGCCCTGGCGCTTTCGACGCCGGCTTGTGGCAGGGCTTGATTCCCTGGATTGCGGCCGCCGGCGTCGTGGCGGTGGCAATCAAGACAAAGTCGATGTTGTGGTGCTGCGTCTCGGGCATCGTGTTCTATATCGTTTTGAGCTTCATATAAGAGCGGAGCACGTTTAGCGTCCCGGCACAACGAATCGAATTTCTCACCGAGCCGGTCTGCTTCTTCTGGTACCATGGTCAAACTTTACTGTAGCAAAGTGTGACGTGGGCTTTTGTTCTTCGTCAGCGGAAGTGGGGGTTTCATGGCACAGGAAGCGACCGCCAACGAGCAAAAGAAATTCAAAGTCCCGCGTATCCCGGGTGACATCATGATCTACCCGATGATCGTTGGCCTTTTGCTCAATACCTTCTGCCCGCAGGTCTTTGAGATCGGCGGCTTCTTTACCGCCGCCTGCCGCGGTGGTTCCAACACCATCGTTGCCGCGATCCTGCTGTTTGTGGGTGCTGGCATCAGCTTTAAGTCCACGCCGGGCGCCATCAAGACCGGCATCGTTGTGCTGATTCCTAAGCTTGTGGTGGCAGCCGCGCTGGGTCTTGGTGTTGCGTATTTCTTTAACGACAACCTTTTGGGCCTGAGCTCGGTCTCCATCATCGGCGGCATTACGTTTTGCAACATGGCGCTCTACACGGGCATCATGGGCGAGTTCGGCGATGAGTCCGAGCAGGGCGCCGTGGGTATCCTGTTCTTTACGGCCGGCCCCGCCGTCACCATGATCATCCTGGGCGTTTCGGGTCTTGCAAACATCCCGCTGGGTACCATCGTCGGCTCCATCCTGCCGCTTGTCATCGGTATGGTTCTGGGCAACCTCTTCCCGTTCATCAAGAACCTGCTGGTTCCCGGCACCAACCCTGCGATTGCCGTTATCGGATTTCAGCTCGGTGCGTCAATGAGTCTTTCGAGCTTTATCACCGGCGGTATTTCCGGCATCTTGTTGGGCCTTATCACGCTGTTTGTCGTCGGTCCTATCACCTTTGCGTTCGAGCGCCTGTGCGGCGGCAATGGCAAGGCCGCTGTGGCTTGCTCCACCATCGCCGGCACGGCTATGACCACACCGGTTGCCCTCGCCGAGGTCGCACCGCGCTATGCCGAGCTTGCGCCCACCGCGTATGCGCAGATCGCCACCGCCGTCATCATCACGGCAATCATGGCCCCGATTCTGACCGGCTGGGTCGACAAGAAGTTTTGCCAGGGCAAGGAGGATCTGTCGCCTGCCGGTGTCGAGGCCATCGAGGAGGCCATCGCGACCGACATCGATGGCGAATAGCAATCGCTACCAATCAATGATGCCGGAGTGCAATTCGCGCCGTTTGAGCGCCCGAACGATGACTGTTTTGCAGTGACGTTCGGGCGCTCTGCTATGATTCCCCTTACCCCTGCGGGTAGGGGGTGTTTGTTGCCCAGACCAGAATCGGGCGATTCTGACCACTTGAATATTGAAGGGATGGCGTCTAGTGGTTAAGGCGCTCAAGATTGAGATATTCCTGCTATGCATGATTGTTCTTATCGGGCTTGCCGCACGAAGCCGCCGCTCCTTGTTCTCGAGCACCCAGCAGCTTCTGTTTAGCATGCTGGGCTACACGTCTGCAGCCTACATTTTCTTCGATATGATCTGGACGCTCTCGGACGGCGTGAGCACTCCTGTAGGCATCACGGCCAACTGGATTTCCAACGCGGTCTCGTTTTCGCTGTTCGCCATCGCGTGCCTCATTTGGTTTTTCTATTCCGAGACAGTGCAGGGCTCACGCCTTTTGACCGCGCGCTATAGGGTGGCGCTCGTGACGTTGCCAACCGTATTGGTGGTCGTGCTGGCATTTACCAGCTACTGGACGCACACTATGTTCTATATCGATGCACAGGGCGTATATCGTCGCGGAGCGCTTTATATGATTCAGCCTATCGTTAGCTACTGCTACATCATATATACGTCTTTGCATGCCTTTATTCAGACTCGAAAAGTCGAAAGACTGCAAAAGAAGGCCATTTATCGCACCCTCGCCTTTTTTGCGGTTCCCGCTCTGGTGGGCGGTACCTTCCAGGTTTTGTTTTCGGTACCGGGCCTTTGTGTCGGTATAACGCTGAGCATCCTGCTGCTCTACATCATCTACCAGGAGCAGCTGATCTCGACCGAACCGTTGACTGGCCTCAACAATCGCAACCGTTTTGAGACCTATATGCTGTCGCTCTTTTCAAATGTGGATCAGGCCGAAGATGTGTATCTGCTTATGATGGACGCTGACGGCTTTAAGCAGATTAACGACCGGTATGGACATGTGGAGGGCGATCATGCCCTCCAGGTCATATCTGCTACGCTCAAAGAGGTTTGCTCGGCGTCTGGTGGCTTTATCGCACGTTATGGCGGCGATGAGTTTGTGGTGCTTCAAAAGGCGACGGCGGAGCAGGACATCATGCGTCTGTGCGCGGCAATCAGCGACGAGCTCGCGCGCGCCGAGGTCCCGTATCTGTTGCGGATGTCCATCGGCTACGCACAGGTTGGTGATGGCGTCGATACCTGGCAAGACTTGCTTCGCGCTGCCGACGCGGAGCTCTACCGCGTAAAGCGCGAGAAGAAGAAAGCCGGCGTCCAGATACGCTAGAAAAAAAAGCGAACGCTGGCGTGCGTTGCGGCCCTCAGCTCACCGATGTACTCCATTAAGCTAAAGCATGTGAATCCCCTCGACTAAATAAGGGCGGTTCGTTAGGCCTTTTTGGGTTTGTTGACGATGATGATGCCGCCGCAGACCAACAGCAGGGCAACGATGACGGTAACGGGGCTCGTGCCAGCGCCCTCGCCGAGCAGCAGCGCGCTCAGCACCACACCAAAGACGGGGTTCATAAACCCAAAGACCGAGACGCGGCTGACGGGGTTGACGGCAAGCAGGCGCGACCACAGCGAGTAGGCGACCGCGGAGATAAGCGCCATGTAGATGATGAGCGCGATGGCGGGGGCAATCGCCGTGGGGGAGAGTGCGCCACCCATCAAAAAGCCGATGGCGGTGAGGACCAGGCCGCCGACCAAGAACTGCCACCCGGCAAGCAAGACGCCGTCGTGCTCGCGCGAGAAGATACCGATCAGGCAGGTCGAAAGGGCACCCGCGACGGTGGAGGCCAGGATAAAGCCCTCGCCGTCGAGCGCAAAGCCAAAGGTGCCGTCCGCGCCCGAAAGGTTGACGAGCGCGACGCCGGCAAAGCCCAGTATACAGCCAAGCACCTTGGCCATATCGAGCTTCTCGGTGCGAAATGCCAGGGCGGCAAAGAGGATGGCTAGGAAGTTGGCGCTGGCCTCGATGATGGAACTCGACATGGCGCTGGCGCGCGAGAGTCCCAGGTAGAAAAAGAAGTACTGCCCGATAGTCTGGAAGAGTGACAAGACAAAGATGGGCTTGATGTCACGAGCCTGCGGAATGAGGGGGCGGCGTTGGGCCGCACTCATCCCAACGATAACCAGGGCGCCGGCAAGCGTGAAGCGCAAGCCCGCAAAGAGCAGCTGTGAGGCGCTATCGTGAGCGGGGATGCCAAAGAGCCCGTAACCGATCTTGATGCAGGGGAAAGCCGACCCCCAGAGCGCACAGCAGACGAGACAGCCCAGGATGAGTCCGGGCAGGGTGGCGAGATACGGCTTGCGACTTTCCATGATGTCCTTCCTACATGTGCGAAGCAAAAAAGAACCCGCCACTGGGTGTGCCGGTGGCGGGTGTTGTTACCCGAGGGGATTGTACCCGATGGGACGCATTAAGCGAAGTAGGCCACGCCGCTCTCAAAGATCGGCATGAACTTATCGCCGGGGACATGCTCGGGCACGTTGCGGTACAGGTTGTCGCCGCGGCGCTCGGCATGGCCCATCTTGCCCAGGACGCGGCCGTCGGGGCTCGTGATGCCCTCGATGGCGAGTACGGAGCCGTTGGGGTTGACGGAAAGATCCATGCTCGGCTTGCCGTCCTCGCCCACGTACTGCGTGGCGACCTGGCCGTTGGCGATCAGCTGGGTGAGCACCTCGTCATTGGCGACAAAGCGGCCCTCGCCGTGGCTGATGGCGACGGTGTAGGGGTCGTCGAGGCTGCACTGCGACAGCCACGGGGACAGGTTGGACGAGATGCGGGTGCGCACCAGGCGGCTCTGATGGCGACCGATGGTGTTGAACGTCAGCGTGGGCGCATCGGGCGTGGCGTCGACGATGTCGCCGTAGGGCACCAGGCCGAGCTTGATCAGAGCCTGGAAGCCATTGCAGATGCCCAGCATCAGACCATCGCGGGCCTTGAGCAGATCGCGGACTGCCTCGGTGACCTCGGGAGCGCGGAAGAACGCCGTGATGAACTTGGCGGAGCCATCGGGCTCGTCGCCGCCCGAGAAGCCGCCGGGGATCATGACGATCTGGCTTGCACGGATGCGGCGGGCAAGCTCGTGGGTGCTCTCGGCGACGGCCTCGGGCGTGAGGTTGTTGATCACGAAGGTGTCGGCCTCGGCGCCGGCGGCGCGGAAAGCACGGGCGCTATCGTACTCGCAGTTGTTGCCGGGGAACACGGGGATTACCACGCGCGGGCGGGCGATCTTGGCGCCGCCGTACACGTGGATATCCTTGGCACGGAAGTCGATGGTCTCGACCTCGGCGGTCTCGCCGGCGCTGCGGTAGGCAAAGACGCCCTCGATGCCGCTCTCCCAGGCCTCCTGGAGCTCGGAGAGCTCAATGACCTCGGAACCGGTGTCGATAACATAGCCCTCGACGGTGGTGCCCAGGGGCTCGACGACAACGCCGTCGGCGACCTTGGGCAGCTCGGCGTCCTCGGCGAGCTCGACGATAAAGCTGCCATAGAGCGGGGTGAAGAGGCTCTCCACGTCCACGTCCTCGGCAAGCTCGATACCGATCTGGTTGCCGACACACATCTTAAAGAGGCTCTCGGCGCCGCAGCCGTAGCCGGGCGTGGAGACGGCCAGGGCGTCGCCAGTAGCAGTGAGCGCCTCGACGGCGTCAAACGCGGCGAGCAGCTGCTGGGCGTCGGGGCGGTAGTCCTGGCCATAGGTGGCGGGGGCGATGCGGACGACGCGGTGCGTCAGGCCCTTGAATTCGGGGGAGACGGCGCGCGCCGCGCGGCCCACGGCGACGGCGAAGCTGATCAGAGTCGGCGGAACGTTGAGCTCGCCGGCCTCGTCCTCAAACGAGCCGCTCATGGAATCCTTGCCACCGATGGCGCCGGCACCTAGGTCGACCTGGGCCATAAGGGCGCCCAGGACGGCTGCCGTGGGCTTGCCCCAGCGCTCGGCCTCGGTGCGCAGACGCTCGAAGTACTCCTGGAAGGAGAGATAGGCGCGCTTGTGCTCAAAGCCGGCAGCCACGAGCTTGGCGATGGACTCGACCACGGACAGGTAGGCGCCAGCAAACTGGTCGGCTTCCATCAGGTAGGGGTTGAAGCCCCATGCCATAGCGCTTGCCGTGGTGGTCTCGCCGTCCACGGGGAACTTGGCGACCATGGCCGAGCTGGGGGTGAGCTGCGTCTTGCCGCCAAAAGGCATAAGCACGGTTGCGGCACCGATGGTGGAGTCGAAGCGCTCGGAAAGGCCCTTGTTGGAGGCAACGTTGAGGTCGGTGACAAGCGAGGTCATGCGCTCGGCAAGCGTGGTGCCGGCCCAGCTGGGCTGCCACACGCTGCGGGCGCACACGTGGGCGACCTGGTGCTTGGGCGCGCCGTTGGAGTTGAGGAACTCGCGGGATAGGTCGACGATGGCGACACCGTTCCAGGCCATGCGCATGCGCGGCTCGGCGGTAACCTCGGCGATAACGGTCGCCTCCAGGTTCTCCTCGGCGGCGTAGCCCATGAACTCCTCGACGTCACCGTCGGCGACGGCGCAGGCCATGCGCTCCTGGGACTCGGAAATGGCGAGCTCGGTGCCGTCCAGGCCGTCGTACTTCTTGGTTACGGTATCAAGGTCGACATACAGGCCGTCGGCAAGCTCGCCCACGGCGACCGAGACGCCGCCGGCGCCAAAGTCGTTGCAGCGCTTGATCAGACGGCAGGCATCGCCGCGGCGGAACAGACGCTGCAGCTTGCGCTCGACCGGGGCGTTGCCCTTCTGGACCTCGGCACCCGAGGTCTCGAGGGACTCGGTGTTCTGGGTCTTGGAGG
>UQIY01000049.1 GCA_900541195.1 uncultured Collinsella sp.
GGGCTCGGAGATGTGTATAAGAGACAGCGCCATCGGCGTCCCCGGCTTCGGTGCGGAACAGGCGGTAGGCGACGCCGCCGTGCGCGCCTTCGATCTTGCCGTCGCACTTGCCACGGATGGTTTCGGCGGTAGCCTTCAGGCCCTGAGGCTTCTCCTGCTCGGCCTTATAAATCGTGTAGGTATACTCAAGGTTTTCGGTAGGAAGGGCATAGTTCTTGATGACCTCGGGGTCACCGGCGAGGCCCGTCACCTTTGCCGGATAGCTACCGGCATCGATGCCCGTCGCGTTCTCGACCTCATAGGAGACCTTGCCCTCGTCACCCTCGGCAACATTGCTGACCGTGACCTTGGGGCCCTGAGGCTTGCCGTTATAGGTATACGTTCCGACCGTCCAGCCAACACCAATCTGGCGCTTGGTGATCTCGAACGTGCCGGTCTGGAGAAGCGTCAGTTCATAGTTACCCTGCCTGATCTTGTCCACCGTGTTGAGGGGCTCGCGCTGCTCAATCGTCAGCTTATAGGTGCCCACGTTCTCGCCGGGCTCACGGTGAATCTTGAGCCAAGAGAGCGACTCGCCATTGGGGATCGTGCCCTCAACAGCCTCGAGTTTAAAGTTCGGATCGTCATAACCGTACACCTTTGAAGCATCCTTGGGCTTCACCGTCACCGGACAGGGATCGACCTTAAGCTCGACTTCGCCCTTGCAGGACTCACCAGACACGAGCTTTGCCTTAAACTCGAAGGTCTTGGTGCCGGCATCGCGGATGCTCGGAGTCGTTTCGAGCCACAGCGTATCGCCCTTCATGCGGTACTGGATAGATGCGATGGTATTGGTGTCAACCGTCACGCCGTGCCACTCGCCATCGTAGGTGCCCGAGTAGCCCTTGATGCCGAAGGCGGGGATCTCGACAGGCTCGCGCTCGTAGCCGCACGTCTTGCAGCGCTCATGCTTGGAACCGGGCTTATCAGCCGTAGCGGCCTGGTCGACGACCCACTCAAAGTCATGCTTTGCGCGGTCAACGTCCTCCTTGCCACAGGTGCAGGTGTTCCAGTGTTCGGCGTCGTCGTGTTTCCAACCGCTACCGTCGGCCTTCTTAGGGCCGTCCTTAACCTCAACCGTCAGGGCCTCGGAGGCGTTATGGTTACGGTCGGCCTTAAGGCGAACGCTGTATTTGCCAGCGGCGAGGCCCTTAACCGACGTCTCGCCTTCGGCAATCCACTGATAGTCGCCGGCGGCCTCGGCTTTCCATTCGTAGGTGTTATCAATCCCGTCGATGCTGCCATCCGCCAAGGCATGCCCGGTCGCGGCCGTCGTCTTGACATCCTTGGGAGCGGCCTGATCGGCGGGGGCGATCTTGATCTTAAGCTCTCCCTCCACCGGCACGTAGTCGGGTGCGGTAATGCGGTACTTAATTGTCTCGGCACACACGTTGTCATAGACATCGCGCGTACCATTGGTATAGGAGGGGATTCGGTCTTCGTACAGCAAGCCACCATCGACGCTATATTCGACCTGCATGCCCTCGGGGGCGTTGTCAACCGTCACCGACGGCGAGTGAGCCTTGCCATCATAGGTGCCGTCAAAGCCCTTGGCCTGAACATTCTCGAACTGCGTGCCGTAGATGCTCCAGTAGAAAAACTTGCAGGAGTAAATTGACTCGTAGGATGCGAAGTTTCCCAGGCCCCAGAGCTGGCTCCGGTACGCACCTGGATCTTTCTCCGAAACCGATTCGCCCCAAGCGAGGCGTTCGAAATCGACGCCCTCTTTAAGCTCGATCCATTCGTCGCCAAGCTTATACGTCACCTTAATGCGAGGCGTTATCTCCTCGCCCGTCCACTTATAAGACGGAACGTCGTTGAGCACGTCACCGTTGCTGAACCTGACGCTATCCTTCAGCTTGTCGTAGCCGATGACTTCGATCTTGCAAAGATCCTTGCGGTTGGAGTCCTTCTCCGCAAGCGAGGCGGGGTTGATCTTGAACACGCGCTCGAGCGTAACATCGCTTTGTCCCTCGATGGCAACCGTCGCCACCACGCGATAGGTGCCCGCATCGCACGGCTGCGACCCTTCCATCTCGATGCCCACGGTGTCATTCTCATCCGCGCAACGGTAAAAGCGTGCGCACACAATCTTTACCTTGCCCTGGGCCACAGCGTTGTCCTTTTGAGACGGCTTAGTCGTAGCAAGCACGGCGTCGCGCTGTTTGCCGTTGTAGGTAAAGCTCAGGTCGCCTCTCTTGGACGACATCAGCGAGATCGTCTCGCCGTCCCTGGAGTAGACACAGTGTGAGGCCTCATACTGTCCTTTGCACGTAGCCGCGATGCCGTACCCATCCTTGTTGGCGGAATAGGTCCACTCGTGCTCGTGCTTGCGATGGATGACCTTGACCTTGTCACCGGTAACGTCATATGCAAGGTCGGCGTTGGCAAGCTTGAGCCTGCTCGCAAGATCCTCCTGCGAAAGATCGCTCGTGCCAAGGTTCACATACTCATAGTAGTAGTACTGCTTATTGGACTCGGGATCGAACTTGGTATCGTCGACAGACAGGACGGCTTCGCCCGCAAAAGACTTATCGACGTGAACCTTACCGTAGCTACCGACATCGGACGCATCGACACCCTTCGCCTTGGCCGTAGTGACCTTCGTGTTGCCAGCGAGCGCCACAGAGCCGAGAGCGTATACAGCGCTACGCAGCGAGTCCTGAGCGTCGAGTTTATGACCATAATCATCATAGAAGGGAGACACATACAGGTCGTCGATAGTCGAACTCTCGATAGTGCAAGAGGCATCTGCCGCCACCGCAATACCGCTCGTCATATGCATCTTATAGTCTTTAGTCATGTATTCGCAGGGGCCATCCCACGAAGTCGAGCCCGTATCTGGCGTAGAACGAATGCTGCAGTTCTTCACCGACAGGTCAGCGTTCCCGACAACAATATTGCCCGAGTGCAGATGATTGCCCTCGACCTTCAAGTAGTCGCATGCAATCATCGACTGGGTATTGTTTTCGAACTTGCAACCGTTCAGCGTTACATGGGGCCTGGCGTTTCTTCCGACTACGCTCAGGGCGCCAACACAGTCGTCGGCGTTGTTGCTAAAGGTGCAATTGGTAAAGGTCGCATTAACCGCAACCTGAGAACCGCGAATAGTAACCGGAGCAGGAGATGCAGTGTAGGTGTTCTTGTCGTTGCAATAGCTGCTCCGGCCGTTCTCTACACAGTTCCAACCGCTGACATTCACGTTCGTGAAGCTGGCCGTCTCCCCCGCACCCATGGTTCCATAGAGCGTGATCGCCCGATCGGTATCTTTGTTACCAGTCTTTGAAACAAGCTTGAGGTTTTTCACGGTAAGGTTGAGGCTTTTGCCCGTGCTCGGCTTATCGATGCCGCCGTGTGCCCTGTAATCGTTACTGTCGCTCAAAAACGTTTTTCCATCGCAGCGAACCACAGTCGAGCTGCCTGAATCGCCGATGAACTCGACATGGCCGCCCTTGAGCACAAAGAGCGGGTGCTGTGAATACGTAAGGTCGCGCTTGACGGTCAGCGGACCGCCCAGAGACGAGCTGTCGGTGAAATATAGGCGGGTCGGATTCTCCTTGGTGCCGCCCTCGACCTCATAGTGGTCGATATCAACCGTGCCGGCAAGGACATAGTCCTCGCCGGCCTTAAGCACTACAGGCTTATCTTTCTCGTAGTATGACAGGTCATCCTTCGACCTTATTGGAAACGTCGCGCCCTGCGGATACGCCTCCGCTACCGTAGGCGTGGCGAGCGTCGTCGCCGCACCCCCAAGCGCCAGCGCTGCAACCAGCACGCAAGCAGCAAGTCTGCGCATCCCCATCTTCTTCTCCCTCATCATAGCTCCCCTTACCCCTATGCTTTCGCAATGTTCGTTATCGCCCGGCGCCGGCGGCCGGCATGATTCCCCGTCCGACCGCCGGCATCGATTGACGTGTGTATCCATGGAGTATTGTGCGGTCGTCAAAACTGACGCCCTGCCGCTTGGCGCGAGTTGCACGCCTTGGGGCGCAAATGGGACACGCCTCCGCGGGCGGCGCGCACCCAATGTGGCAAAATCGAACTACTAAGGGGGCTCGAATGCTCAAGATTATCGCCTGCGACGACGACGTCGCTTTTCTAGATAGACTGCACCGGATGATCGACCGCTGGTCGACCGAGACGGGCACGGCAGTCGACGTTGCGCTCGTCACGCGCGGCGAGGACCTGCTGGCCCGCCATGCCGCATCGCGTGCCGACATCATTCTGCTCGACATGATCATGCCGCTCGTCAACGGCATGGATACCGCGCGGGAGCTGCGCCAATCCGACACCGCCGTGCGCCTGGTGTTTCTCACCTCGTCGCCCGAGTTCGCGCTGGAGTCCTATGAGGTCCGCGCCTTCGACTACCTGCTCAAGCCCGTAACGTACGAACGCCTGGCGCAACTGCTCGACGAGCTTTCGAGCATGCGACCCGCCGTGACCGACGAGCTCGTAACCAAAACGTCCTTTGGCTACCATGCCCTGCGCCTGTCCGATATCGAATATGCCGAGGCCCGCAACAAGCACGTGGTATTCCACCTACGCGACGGGCGCGACATCGAGGCGCTCGAGCCGTTCCGCAACATCGAGGACCAGCTAGCCAAAAACGCGAGCTTCTTTAAATGCCACCGCAGCTACCAGGTCAACCTGCGCAATATCGACCACTTCAACCGCACGGATATCGTCATGCGCTCGGGCGCTTGCATCCCGCTGGCGCGCAGCTGCAAGCAGGGTTTCCAGGATGCTTACTTTGCGGCACGGTTCGAGGGCGGGAGGCGCTAATGCTCCCCACGGTCGAGATGATGCTTTGGGCAATTCACCACGCAACGACCCTGCTTTTTGGCGTTTTTGCCTCGGCGGCGCTCTGCGGTATCGAGATCAACCGGCGTCATGCGCTTGAGCTGGTGATGGTCGGCGCCGTAACCGGATGCGCATTCGGCCTCGCCAATGCCGTCGGCGGCGAGCTTTTCGCCCGTCAGGTATATCCACTCGTCGTGCATCTGCCGCTCGTCATCTATCTGTGCGCGCGCTATCGCCTGAGCCTGCTGCTCGTTATGCTGGGCGTCACCAGTGCTTATCTGAGCTGCTAGTTCAGCAACTGGATGGGCATCGCCGCGCTCGCCGCCACCGACTCGCAAATCGCGTACTACGTGGCACGCATTATCACCACGGCCGTCGTCTTTGCAATCCTGCTGCATTGGGCCAGCGACATCGGCCCGCGCCTGGCGGTTAAAAGCCCCACCGAGCTCGAGATTCTGCTCATCCTGCCGCTCGTCTATTACATCTTTGACTACGCCACTAACGTCTACACCACGCTCTTCCACTCGGGCTCCGTGGTGACGGTTGAGTTTTTGGCGTTTGCGCTTTGCGCGTTCTACCTTATGTTTCTTGCTGTGTATCTGCGCGAATACGAGGCGAAGGAAATTGCCGAGCGCGAGCGCTGGATGCTTGCGACCCGCGACAGCGCGGCCATCAAGGAACTCGAGGCCTGGCGCCAATCTGGACGTGAGCTTTCGGTCCTCCGCCATGACATGCGGCACTTCCTGCGCGGCCTTGCGGCTTTGATCGAGGAGGGCCGCATCGACGAGGCACTCGAGCGCATCGACGAGCTCTGCGAGACGAACGACCGCACCGCCGTGCGCCGCTACTGCGCCAACGACACGGTCAATATCGTGCTTTCGTCATTTAGCTCCGATATCAACCGAAACGGCATCACCGCCGATTTGCGCGCTGCCGTGCCCGAGAGCGTCCATGTAGCCGACGTCGATCTGTTTAGCGTGCTCTCAAACGCCCTGGACAACGCCATCGTCGCCGCAAGCGCCGCTCCCCAGGGCAAGCGATTTGTCGATCTGGACCTGCGTTGCGAGGACGGGCAACTGCTCCTTTTGGTCTCCAACACGTTTGGGCGCCCGCCGCGCATGGTCGACGGCATGCCCGTAGCCGGGCACACCGGACACGGCTTTGGAACCAAGAGCATTAAGCTTGCCGTCGAACGCATGAACGGCAACTGCCAGTTTCGCATCAACGGCGACCGGTTTGAGCTGCGCGCCGTGATGTAAGGGCGCGACAAGTCGGCGCCGCGCTCGACCCGTCAGGGCCGCCTTACCGGCTCCGGTCCGCTACAGCGGCGCGGCTGCCGGGGTCAGCTGCTTGATGTATGCCCACATGCGCTGCTTGGCGGCTTTGTCAGTGAGCGCCGCCTCAAAACCGTCGAGCGCGAGCACGCGACGACCCTGCACATGGGCGACCAAGCCGGGCTTGAGCATGGCGGTATCGAAGTCGTCGATTGCCACGAGCATGTCGGCATAGGTCTCGCGCATGGTATCGGCCGCGCGATCGTCCAACAGCAGGACCGCCTCGGGGTCCAAGGCCTCGAGCGCTTCGCGGAACAGCTCGCACGGCAGGCCCTCGCCTATCGCAACCGCTCCGTCGCCCGCGCCGGCAACACTTGCCAGCACGCAGAAATCCTCGGGCGCGTAGCCGATGGCACCGAGCGCCTTGCGCAGCGCGGCGCCGTCTGGACCGGCAGCCAGCTCGCCGCCCGCACGCTCGGCATCGTCTAAATCACCTTTTACCAGCACAATCGGCGAGCACGCGTTTCCTGCGATACGCACGCCGCGGCCCGCGAGCGATGCGAGCTCCTGCTCGGTCGCCTGGGCGATAGCTTCTTTTTTCTGGCTTTGTGACGTGGGCATGCGCTCTCCAATCGTTTGCGTGCCCACCATTATATAAAAGAGCCGCCCGCGAGTGGTTGCATTGCGGGCCGTTGGGTATAAGCACGGTCGTACTGAGTTTTACGCGGCCGAGCCGCGTCGCACTATGGAGGTCACCATGGCTGACATTAAGCAGATTACCCCCGAGAACTTCGATTCCGTCGTTAACGGCAGTCTTCCCGTGCTGGTTGATTTTTGGGCACCGTGGTGCGGTCCCTGCCGCTCGCTCTCGCCCATTGTTGACGAAGTGGCCGACGAGCTGGGCGGCAAACTTGCCGTCGCCAAATGCAACGTCGACGACAATCAGGACCTGGCCATGAAGTTTGGCGTTATGAGCATCCCCACGCTGGTTGTCTTTAAGAACGGCGAGGAAATCGACCGCTCCGTTGGCGCGCTGCCCAAGGCCAGGCTGCAGGCGCTGCTTGAGAAGCACCTGTAATACGCCGGTCATGTGCTGCCGTCCATGAGCGGTTTTGCGCCGCTCACCGGAGAGCCGGGTGCTGCGCCCGTGACCACGGATAGTATGGTAATCACAAACAGCCCCCAGTGAACGGGTGCGGGTCAGACGGACTCGCACCCGTTTTCTTATGCGGCGATGCGCAAAGCGGGCGTAGTAGAATCTGAACCACTGAATAGACCCGTACAAAAGGAGATTTCCCATGCATGACGTCGGAATGAACATGAGCCAGCTTGCCATGAGCGTCAAGCAGGTCGACGACACGATCGAGCTCGCCCACGAGTGGAGCCATCAGCTGCTGCATGCAACCGAGAACTTTGATATGGAGCGCGTTGGTGCCAAGCTCGAGGCCGCCATGGCGGCGCTCCACGAGGCGCACGACGCACTCGAGGGCTACGAGGAGGCCATCGAGGCCGACCACAACTCCGTTGGCTCCGTAAAGCTGGTGTAGCGTGGCCGAGCACGAGCACACCTGCGGGCACGAGCATTCGCACGGGCCGACCGGCGACGCGGGCTGCCGTTGCAGCGGCTCCGCCTCCGAGCTGGTCCGTTTTTCGGTCACTGCGCCCGACGACCTGCTGCGCCGCTTTGACGAGCAGATCGCACGCCGCGGCGACGTGGCCAACCGCTCCGAGGCTGTACGCGACCTGATTCGCGCCTCGATTGCCAAGGAGCAGATGCGAACGCCCGACGAGCAGGTCATCGGTTCGCTCACCATGATTTACGACCATCACACCGGCGACCTGACGCGCCGCCTGGACGAGGTGCAGCACGACTACACCGACGAGATCGTATCGACTATGCATGTGCACCTGGATCACCACAACTGCTTGGAGATTCTGGCGCTTAAGGGTCGCGGCGAGCGCGTCTACGAGCTGGCAGACCGTCTGCTGGGCCTGCGCGGGGTTAAACACGGCGAGCTCACCTGCGCCGCCACCGAGCAGAGCCTGGGGCTGTAACAGCACACATTTCAATGAAGGAGGGTCGCATGCGACATGCGCATATCCATGTAACGGGCATTGTGCAGGGTGTCGGCATGCGACCGTTTGTGTATCGCGAGGCCATGGCGCACGGCATTTGCGGCTGGGTGCTTAACGCGGGCGATGGCGTGCATATCGAAGCGCACGCTCCAAGCGAGTCGCTCGACAAATTTGTCGCCGCGCTTTCCGTGCATGCGCCCGCGGCGTCTCGCGTGGAGCATGTCGAGGTTGTGGACCTAGCGCCCGGCGACTGGAACGCCGCCAACGAGCAGGGTTTTCGCATTGTGGCGTCGCAGGATCAAACTGCCCACACGACGCTCATCTCGCCCGACATCGCCACATGCGACGACTGCCTGCGCGAGCTGTTCGACCCCGCCGACCGACGCTTTCATTATCCCTTTATCAACTGCACCAATTGTGGACCGCGCTTTACCATCATTCGCTCGCTGCCCTATGACCGAGCGGCAACCTCGATGGATCGCTTTCCCATGTGCCCCACCTGCGCCGCAGAGTATGCCGACCCGCTCGATCGGCGGTTTCACGCGCAGCCCGATGCCTGCTTTGATTGCGGACCGCATATTACGTGGCGCGAGGCCAGCGATGCCATCATCGAACGCTGCGTCGAGCTGCTGGCAGGCGGCGGCATCGTCGCCGTCAAGGGTCTCGGTGGGTTCCACCTAGCCTGCGACGCCGCCAACGAACAGGCAGTGTGCGAGTTGCGCCGTCGCAAGCGTCGCAGCAACAAGCCGCTTGCCGTTATGGTGCGCAGTCTTGCCGACGCCGAGTGCCTATGTCACGTCGATGGCGTTGAGCGCAACCTGCTGGCCGGCAGTGTTCGTCCCATTGTGCTGCTGCGTCGCCGCGCAGCCGGCAACGACGTCCACAGCTCCCCCAACGCCCTCGAACTCGCGCCATCCGTCGCGCACGACTTGCCCGAGCTTGGCGTCATGCTCCCCTACACCCCGCTTCAACATTTGCTGCTCGCCGCAGCCGCAGCGCACGGTATGCGAGCACTCGTCATGACCAGCGGAAATCTGAGCGAAGAGCCCATCGAGACCGACGATGCCCTTGCATGGGAGCACCTTGTTGCCGCCGGCATCGCCGATGCGCTGCTCGGTAACGACCGCGCGATTCTGTCGCGCTACGACGACTCCGTGGTACGCGTAGTCGACGGGGTCGTCATGCCCGTGCGCCGCGCACGCGGATATGCGCCGCAGCCGCTGTCGTTGCCGGCGCTCGACAACGCCACGCCCTGTGTGCTCGCCTGCGGGCCGCAGCAAAAAGCCACGATCGCACTCACGCGCGAGGACACCGACGGCCATATGGCCTGTTTTGTGTCGCAGCATATCGGCGATGTCGAAAACGGCGCGACTTTCGATGCTTGGAGCGCCGCGCGCTCGCGTCTGGAAAACCTCTTTGACCTGGCGCCTGCCGCCCTGGCATGCGACATGCATCCCAGTTATCTGTCGAGCCAATGGGCGCGCGAGCAGGCACGGGAGCACAACCTGCCGCTTATCGAAGTCCAGCACCATCATGCGCACATCGCGAGCGTCATGGCAGAGGCGATTGCCGCAAGCCGGCTTGCGCCCGATGCGCGTGTCCTCGGCATCGCCTTCGACGGCACGGGTGCCGGCACTGATGGCACCATATGGGGCGGTGAGTTTCTTGTCGCCCGTCTCGCCGATTTTGAGCGCGTCGCGCATCTGCGCACCTGGGCGCTTCCCGGTGGCGCCGCATCCGTACACGATGCCCGCCGCAACGCCTTTGCCCTGCTCAGCGAGCTCGACCTGCTCGAGCACCCGGGAGCCGCGGGGCTCTTGAACAGCCTTGACGAGCAGACGCGCAGCATAACGGCAACGATGATCGAGCGCGGCATCAACAGTCCGCGCACTAGCAGTATGGGTCGCCTATTTGATGCCGCAGCCGCGATTTTGGGCATTTGCGGCCAGGCAACCTACGAGGGCGAACCCGCCATCGAGCTCGAAGCCGCCGCCTGGCACGCGCTCGACAGCGAAAGCACCTGTCCCACCGACAATATGGCCAGCTTTTCCGTAACCGAATCATCCCGTCCGGACGACTGCCATGTTCTGAACTCCAGACCGCTTATTAAGGCGCTTTTGGAGGGAACCAGGGCCGGCGTGCCCGCCGGCAGGCTCGCGCTCGACTTCCACGTCACCATCGCACACGCGTCGGCACGCATCGCAAGCGAGATCTGCGCCCGTGAAGGCCTCGACACCGTCGCGCTCTCGGGCGGCGTGTTCATGAACCGACTTTTGCTCCAGCTCCTCACCCGTGAGCTTAAAAGCAGGGGTCTTACTGTCTTGGTTCCCCACTCCGTACCCGTCAATGACGGCTGCATCGCCTACGGTCAGGCGGCGGTCGCAAGCGCTCGTCTTGCACAGATTGCATCGCAGTAGCTCGCCCTCACACGCCGCTGTGCCCAGCCGTCTCACAGGCGTAACGCGTTTGCCCGCAAACCCCGCGAGCGCTACCATCAACTGATGGATTATTGAGCGCCTATCCAGCGCAAAGCGTCTAAAAGGGGAACAATATGTGCCTTGCCGTTCCCGGTAAAGTAGTCAAACGCGACGACGACCTCAAGGCCACCGTCGACATGATGGGCATCGAGCGCCCCGTGTCGCTACGACTCGTGCCGACGGCGCAGGTTGGCGACTATATTCTCGTACACGCCGGCTTTGGCATCCAGATCGTCGACGAGCAGGAAGCGCAAGAAACGCTCGAGCTCGTTAATGCCATGACCGAACTGGCCGAAGAAGACCAACTGGCCAGCAACCCGGCCGAGGCATACTAGTGGCGGCCGGACAGCCGGCTCGCTCCGGTATCGACTTTTCGGCATTTCGCGATTCCAAGCTGGCCCGCGAGCTCATCGAACGCATCCATGAACTCGTCGGCGACCGCACCATCAACCTTATGGAAGTCTGCGGCACGCACACCGTGAGCATCGGCCGCTATGGCTTTCGCTCCATTATGCCGGCCGGGCTCAAGCTGCTGAGCGGACCGGGCTGCCCCGTCTGCGTTACCGCCAACCGCGACATCGACCACGCGATCGCGCTCGCCAACATAGACGGCGCCATCATCACCACCTTTGGCGACATGATGCGCGTGCCCGGATCGTCCACCTCGCTCGCTGCGCAAAAGGCGGCCGGGCGCGACATCCGCATCGTCTACTCCCCGCTCGACGCGCTCGACATTGCCGGGCAGAACCCCGATCGTCCGGTCATTTTTATGGGCGTGGGCTTTGAGACCACGACGCCCACCATCGCCGCCGCCATCTTGGAGGCCGAGGCGCGCGGACTTTTGAACTTCTCGGTCTATTGCGCCCACAAGACCACGCCGCCGGCGTTGCGCGCCATCGCCAACGACCCCGAGACCGCCATCGACGGCTTTATCCTGCCGGGCCACGTCGCCACCATCACGGGCTTGGCGCCCTTTAGCTTTTTGGTCGACGAATTCAATACCCCGGGTGTGGTCACGGGATTTGAGCCTGTCGATATCCTGCAGGGCATCTGCATGCTGGTCCAGATGGTTGTCGAGGGCAGGCCCGCGATTGACAACGCCTACCGCCGTGGCGTCAACGCAGACGGCAACCCCGTGGCGCGCCAGCTGGTCGAGCAGGTGTTTGAGCCATGCGACACCACGTGGCGCGGGCTGGGGCCGATTGCCAACTCGGGCCTTTCCATCCGCCCCGAGTTCTCGCGCTTTGATGCCCGCGCTCGCTTTGACGTGCCCGTTGAGGAGACGGTCAAGCCGCGTGGGTGCCGCTGCGGCGACGTGCTGCGCGGGGCCATTACGCCGAGCAGCTGCCCGCTCTTTGGCCGCACCTGCACGCCCGAGCACCCCGTCGGCCCGTGCATGGTGAGCTCCGAGGGCAGCTGCGCGGCGTACTACCGCTACCGCGACTAGTCCGGACGCACCCGCACACCGGCACCACCCACGATTGGAGTTTTGGATATGTCCCATAGCACCACCGATAGCACCGTCCTGTTGGGCCACGGCTCTGGCGGTCAGATGATGAAACGCATCATCGATGAGGTCTTTTTGGATGCCTTTGGGTCGCCCGAGCTGCTCGAGGGCAACGACGCCGGCGTCGCCGCGCTGCCCGCGAGCGGGCGCGTCGCTATGTCGACCGACAGCTTTGTAGTCTCGCCGCAGTTCTTCCCCGGTGGCAACATCGGCCGCCTTGCCGTGTGCGGAACCGTCAACGACGTCGCGACCTCGGGCGCCAACGTGCGCTACCTGTCGTGCGGCTTTATCCTCGAAGAGGGCTATCCCATGGATAAGCTCCGCCAGATTGTGCAAACGATGGCCGAGACGGCGCGCGAGGCGGGCGTGTCCATAATCACGGGCGACACCAAGGTGGTCGAGCGCGGCGGGGCCGACGGCGTCTACATCAATACCGCCGGCGTGGGCGAGGTTCCCACGGGCGTGGCGCTCAGCGGCGCCAACTGCCAGCCCGGCGATGTCATCCTGGTGTCGGGTACGTTGGGCGACCACGGCATCGCCATCATGAGCCAGCGCGAGGGCCTGGCGTTTTCGAGCACGATAGAAAGCGACGCCGCGCCGCTCAACCACCTGATTGCCGACGTTCTGGCCGCAGCGCCCGGCACGCGCTGCTTTCGCGACCCCACGCGCGGTGGCCTGGCGTCCACGCTCAACGAGTTTGCCCAGGCAAGCGGTGTTGCCATGGAGGTTGACGAGGATGCCGTGCCCGTGCGTCCCGACGTGCAGGCCGCCTGCGAGATGCTCGGCTACGATGTGCTGCAGGTGGCAAACGAGGGCAAGATGGTCGCCGTGGTGCCGGCCGAGCAAGCCGATGCCGCGCTGAGCGCCATGCGCGCCGCCCGCTACGGCGAGAATGCCGCCATCATCGGTCGCGTGCTGCCGCTTGCCGAGGGTGCCCGTCCCGCTGTGCGCGTGCGCACCGGCTGGGACTCGACCCGTATCCTCGACATGCTCGTGGGAGAGCAGCTGCCGAGAATTTGCTAGGGCGGAACCGCACGGTCGGCGCGATGCGGCTTGGTATCCCTGGAGATGTTCAGATTCCAAGCACGCCCAACGCGGAAGCCCAGTATTATGAGGTGCGTTTTAAATCCAATGACGGGAGCTTTCATGGCAGCAGCTTTTTCCCATGTGATCTTCGACCTGGACGGCACCATCCTCAACACGCTCGAGGACTTGGCAGCCGCCGGCAACCATACCTGCGAGACGCACGGCTGGCCCACGTTTGCCGTCGACGAGTACCGCTACAAGGTGGGAAACGGCATGCTCAAGCTGGTTGAGCGTTTTATGCCTGCCGAGTATGCGGGCGACGGCCGTATGTTTGAGCAGACGCTTGCCGAGTTTAGGGCTTACTACGGCGAGCACAAGGAGGACCACACCGCCCCCTATGCCGGCACGATTGAGATGCTCGACCGCCTGCGTGCCGCGGGCGTGCAGCTTGCCGTGCTCACCAACAAGGACCACGTCTCGGCGGCTCCGCTTATCGAGAAGTATTTTGGTTCCGAACGCTTTGCGCTGGTACAGGGCCGTGTCGATGCGTTTCCGCCCAAGCCCGAAGCACCCGTCACGCTGCATGTGATGGAGGAGCTGGGCGCCGATCCGGCAACCACGCTCTATGTGGGCGATTCCAATGTCGATATCCTGACCGGCCACAACGCCGGCCTTAAGAGCGCGGGCGTCAGCTGGGGCTTCCGCGGCCGCGCAGAGCTGGAGGCCGCCGGCGCCGACTACGTGGTGGATAGCCAGGCAGAGCTCGCGGCGCTGATTCTGGGCGAGTAACCGCTCATCCCTCCCACGGGCAGCTAATGTGGGACGGGACTCTTTTAGCTGCCCCCGCACCAAAGAAGTGTCCCCAACTGCCGGCAGAAAAGGAACCTCCCCAACTGCCGCCTTCGGCAGCGATGGCAACGCCACAGGCACAAGTGCCACTTTAGGCCAGCCAAGGGAACGCCGTTGTTTTGGCAACGACAGCGAAAGCCCGCCAGAGCGAGCAAGGTGCCTTGAAACAA
>UQIY01000050.1 GCA_900541195.1 uncultured Collinsella sp.
GATTAATGGATGGAAACGGATGTTCTATCGGGACACACATTTTGTCCTATAAGCCCAGGAGGACGGGTGCGGTCTAAACAAAATGGCCCGCGCATCACACATCGATGCACGGGCCATTTATTGTCTGCGAGCGGCAGGTGGTGTCAGCGTCTTATGCCTCGAGGTTTTCCTCGATCCAGGCGACGGCACCCTTGGGATCCTTAGTGAGGTCGATGTACTGTTTGCCCTTGGGCGACAGCAGCGTGATGCCCAGGCGGTCGGTGTCGGCCTTCATCTCGTTGTAATAGGTGCGAACCTGCGGAGCCAGGACGATGACGTTGTACTGGTCCATGATGGCGTAGTGGCTGCCGTAGGCACCGGCGTTGGCGGTAATGTCGATGCCCAGCTCGTCGGCGCCTTCCTTAAGCGCGTTGGCGAGCAGTGCAGAGGTGCCGGCGCCAGCGCACAGAACCAGAACCCTCAGATCCTTGCCCTTAAGGGCGGACGGAGCTGCGGAGGCCTCGGTGGCAGAAGCGGTCTCGACAATAGGAGCCTCAACGGCGGGGGCGGCAGCGGTCTTGACGGCCTTGGTCTCCTCGGCCTCTTCTTCGGCCAGGGTCTCGGCCTCCTGCTTGCACAGGACGTTGTCGTAGGCCTTGCAGAACGGGTAGTAGATCAAGAAGTCAACGACCAGCAGGACGACAACCAGGACCAGAGAGATCGGCTGGAAGTTGGTGTCGATGAAGGTGCCGATCGGTCCGGGGAGTGCCCACGGCATGGCATAGATAAAACCGTTCATGCCCAAAAAGTCGATGAAGAACTTACCAATGAGGACGTTGGCCACGGGGACAAACAGGAACGGGATCAGGAAGTACGGGTTGAGGATGATGGGCGCGGCGAACAGCAGCGGCTCGTTGACGGCGAACATCACGGGTACGACAGAGGCTTTGCCGACGGCCTTGAGCTGCTTGGAGCGCATAAAGAGCAGGAAGATGATCGGGACAATGAACGTGGCGCCGGTGCCGCCGAGTTCGCCGATGTAGTTACCGAAGTTCTCGGTCAGGGCGAGGGCGGGGTGACCGCCGGCCTGCAGCGTGGCGAGGTTGGTGGTGATGTTGCCAAACAGCGCGGCGTTGAGGGCAGGCTTAACGACCGAGGGGCCGTGGATGCCCATGAACCAGAACAGCGGGATCATGAACCAGATGAGGGCGAGGCCGGCGTAGGAATCGGCAGCGGCGAACAGCGGGCTCACCAGCGTGGAGATGACGTTGGCAAACGGGACGGCCAAGCAGGTGCGGCAGATAACGTCGATGACGGCGACAAACAGGATGGAGAAGCTGAAGGCGAAGATGTCGCGGAAGTTCTGGGCGATGGCGCCGGGGACTTCTTTGGGCAGCTTGATGGTGATGTCTCGCTTAATGCAGAAGGCATAGATGTTGACCGTGGCAAATGCGGCGACAAAGGAGCTCAGTAGGCCCTTGGTGCCCATGTTGTCGGTAAAGAACACCGAGACATCGGCGCCGTCGATCTTGGCACTCGTCTGGGTAACGGCCAAGATGAGCATAGCGCACATGGCGGCGACCATGGTGCTCGTGGCGTTGATGGCCTTGCCGGCAGGCATGCGGCGGTTCTTGGAGCCGGTCAGCGCGCTTGCGGTGGTGCCGGCGACCATGATGCCCACGACGCCCATCGTGAAGTTGTAAACCTTGTTGCAGAAGTTCACGACGTCGACGTTCCACCAGTCGGGCAGCGTAAAGCCGCCGACCGTGGCGACAACGCCCGGCAGGGTCGAAATAAGCAGGAAGACAGAAGAAGACAGGATGATGGGCATTGCTGCCAAAAAGCCGTCTTTAATGGCCTGAAGGTAGATGTTCTTAGAGACCTTGTCGAAGTACGGCTGACCTTTCTCCAAGAACTTAACGATCGATTCCATAGTTCACGCTCCTCTTTGCATGAAATCTTAATGGCATGGACGTTGAAAACCTATATGGTCTCCCGCTTGCTAAAAGCCCGGGTGCAGGCGGGGTCGGTCCCAGGGGGAGAGAGGGGAGCGGCTGGGTTTGTATCGCATAGGGCCGCTCCCCTCTCGGGGGAAAGCGAGGCGATGCGCTACTGCGCGTCCGCCATAGTGTCGGCGAGCTCCTTGTACCAGAGTGCCGACTGCTTGATGTAGCGTTTTTGCGTGTCGAAGTCGATGTAGAACAGGCCGTAGCGCTTGTTATAGCCGTTGGCCCACGAGAACTGGTCCTGCAGGCTCCAGATAAAGTAGCCCTGGACGTCGACGCCCTCGGCGCGCGCCCGGAGCACCTTCTCCATGTGCTGGTCGACAAAGTCGATGCGCTCGGGATCGGCGACGATGCCGTTTGCGTCGGGCTCGGGGTCCTTGTGGCCCAGGCCGTTTTCGGTGATATAGATGACGGGGAGGTTGGGATAGGTGGCGCTGATGTGCTTGAGCGTGTCGTAGAGGCCTTGCGGGTAGATGAGCCAATCCCAGTCGGTGGTGGGGATACCCGGCATATCGACCTGCTGCCCGACGCCCTTAAACTTAAAGCACGAGGTGCCCTTGTCTCCGGTGCCGTTAAAGCTGTTGGTGGACTCGCCATCGTAGGCGGCGATAAACGCCGACTGATAGTAGTTGAGGCCGAACATATCGTTGCGGGGCGCCGCCTTGGCGAGCTCCTCCATGTCGCTGTCCTCAACCGTAAGCGTGGCGTTGTTGGCACGCAGAATCTCGTTGATGAGTGAGAGGGTGCGCGCGGAGTAGTGACCCAGGAAGGCGCCGTCCATGATGAAGTCGGTGTAGAAGGCGTTGTACAGGTCGGCGGCGTGCTGGTCGGCGGGCGAGTCTGTGGCAGGATATGCCGGCGTCAGGACGTTGACCATGCCAATGCGTCCGCCCAGGTGCTCGGTCTCGTCAAGATCCTTATACAGGTTGACGGCGCGGGCGTGGGCAACGAGCTCGTTGTGCTGGCTCTGGATGCCGCTCGTCACATCAAAGTGATGGTTGGGCGGGAAGTTGCCTTGGATGTATTGGGAGTGCGAGAGGCTGATGAGCTCGTTGATGGTGAACCAATTCTTGACCTCGCGGAACTCGCGGAAGCAGAACTCGGCATAGCGCACATAGGCGTCGACGGTCTTGCGGTTGAGCCAGTCGCCCTGGTTGAACAGGGCGGCGGGGGAGTCAAAGTGATGCAGGGACACATAGGGCTCGACGCCATACTTTTTGCAGCAGGCGAACAGCTCGTGGTAGTGCTTAACGCCCTCGGCGAGGGGCTCGGCATCGTCGCCGTTGGGGAAGATGCGGGTCCAGGCGATGGACACACGGATGGCGTTGAGTCCATGCTCGGCAGAAAGGCGGATATCCTCCTCGTAGCGGTTGTAGAAATCACTGGCCGGGTCGGGCAAAAAGCGACCCTGGGCGACAAGGTAATCGTCCCACATGGTCTTACCCTTGCCTGCCACCTTCGTGGAACCTTCCGTTTGGTACGCGGCGGTTGCGGCGCCCCAAACAAAGCCCTTCGGCAGCTGCTGTACGCGGTTTAGCAAAGACATATGCATACACCCTCTCGTCTCGCTGTTCGATATTGTGCGTTTGCGCTCAGGAGGCTCCCTGGTTAGCGTTCAGCGGTGAAAAAGCCCGATAAACACTATCTTAAAATGATTAGAACCAAAATGAGCACGTGAACATTTGACAATGAGCACGTTAACATCTGGCTGGGATGTATAGAAACAAAACAACTTCAAACAGCTGCGAACGGTTGTATTTGTTCGGTAAGCGGTTTTGATTGACAGAAGTTTTCATGTTGTGGTATATGGCTCGGGTATCATGAGCACGTTATCGATGTATGTACGATGCGCCATGGGCGCGGGGAATAGTTGGGAAGCAGGTTAGCGTGGAAGGCATGGCTCAGCAGACAAGGAATGGTCATTCGGCGAGCGCGGCAGAGGTTGCGGCGCTCGCTGGCGTGAGCCGCCAGACTGTGTCTCGCGTGGTCAACGGTATGCCCAACGTGACGGAAAAGACGCGCAAGCGTGTGCTGGCCTCCATGGAAGAGCTGGGCTTTCGTCCCAATTTTGCTGGAGCGGCGTTGCGCGGCGGGTCGTATCGTTCTATTGGCCTGTGCATGTACAACATCACACGTGTCGGTAACCTGGCGACGCTCGAGGGTATCATGCAAGCGGCGCGCGAGCACGATTTTGCCGTCACTATGATCGAGATGGGCGGCGACAAGCCCTATACACTTGCCGATGCCTCGCGCCGCATGGTCGAGCGACCCGTCGACGGCATGATTCTCAACATGAACCGCATGGCTCCCGATTTTGAGGAGTTTGTTCCCCAGCCGGGAGTGCGAACGGTCATCCTGTCCATGTATGCGCATCCGCGCTGCACGACGATCGACTCCGACCAGTATGGTTCGTGCGAGCTGTTGACCAATTATCTGCTGGAACATGGTCACTCGAATATGCGGTTTGTGGCGGGTCCGGAAAACTCGATTTCCTCGCGTTTTCGTGAGGCCGGTTGGCGCGATACGCTGGGTCGTGCTCATGTCGATGCCGCTCCGATGCTGCGTGGCGATTGGAGTGCGGACAGTGGGTACGCCATGGGCGAGCGGATTGCGGCCGAGGTGCTTGCCGGCGGGTCGCAGGCGCCGACTGCCGTGCTTGCGGCAAATGACCAGATGGCGCTGGGCGTTATCGCCGCGCTCGAGAACGCGGGCCTGTCCGTGCCCGACGACGTGAGCGTGGTTGGTATCGACGACGCACTCGAGGGACTTGTTCCTCACAATCGACTGACGACGCTGCGATTTGATTTGCGCGGTGTCGGTAAGCTTGCGTTTGAGGCGGCGATTGGAGAGAGCTCGTCTATCGAGGCGATTCATGTGCCGAGTACGCTGGTCGAACGCTCGACTGTTAGGGACATACGGGGTTAGGTCCTACTCCGTTTGTCTCGATTTGTAACAGGTAGACGGTCAAAAGCGGGCTACGTGTTACAGATTTAGATTCTTCGGAAAGAGCAATCCTGTTCGTCTCAATCTGTAACAGCTAGGACCAAAAAACTCGGCTAGATGTTACAGATCGAGACAAACGGCTCCCGACCTGAACAAAAAGGTCGGGGGCGGCGCGCCGTGTGACGTGCCGCCCCCGGCTGAGAAATGGGGACAGGTTATGTGGGCGGGTAACCCCGCAAGCCGCTAGTCCAGACGACGGGTCTGCGCTACGTGCTTATACCAGTAGGCGCTTGCCTTGGGCGTGCGCTTCTGGGTTTCAAAGTCAACGTAGAAGAAGCCATAGCGCTTGTTGTATCCGTTGGTCCAGGAGAACTGGTCCTGCAGGCTCCACAGGAAGTAACCGCCCACGTTGACGCCCACCTCCATGGCCTTGAGCAACCAGCGCAGGTGCTGCTCGATGTAGTCGATGCGCGGCTGGTCGTCCACAAAGCCGTCTTTGTAGGGATCCTTGTAGCCCATGCCGTTTTCTGTAATGAAGATCTGCTTATAGTTGGGGTAGCGCTGCTTAATGTAGACGAGCAGATCGAACAGGCCCTCGGGATAGATGATCCAGTCCCAGTCGGTGGTGGGGATGCCAGGCTTGTTCACATGCTCGCCAATACCCTTAACGCGCCAGCGGCCGGTGCCCTTCTCGCCCGTACCGTTGTGGTGCAGGTCGTTCTCGCCATCGTAAGCCTTCAAAAAACGGCACTGATAGTTGTTAACGCCCAGGTAGTCGTTGTAGAGCGCGGCGTCGCGCATAATCTCGAGGTCCTCGTCCAGAATCTCGATGGTGCCGCCCGAGACGGCAGCCAGGCGGTTGGCGCACTCCAAGGTGTCAGGCGCGTAGTCGCCGCGGAAGGTGGCGTCGAGCAAGAACTGGTTCTGCAGCACGTGCTCGTTGTTGGCGGCCTTGATGTCGGCGGGGTCGTTCTCGTTGAGCGGGTACTTAAACTCCAGCGACTGAATGACCCCGATCTTGCCCTTAAAGCCGCCGTTGTGGAAGGCCAGCACGGCCTTGGCGTGGGCGAGCATCATGTTGTGCTCGCACTGGAAGGCTTCGGCAAGATGTGCCTTGACGCCACCGGGGAAAGTGCCCTCGATGTAGGTGTTGGAGGCGTCCGCCCAGATCTCGTTAAAGGTGAACCAATAGGTCACCTGGTCGGCGTACTCCTTAAAGCAGAAGGTGGCAAAGTCCACAAAGGCGTCGATGGTCTCGCGGTTGAGGAAGTCGCCCTTCTCAAAGAGGGACAGCGGCGTATCGAAGTGATGCAGCGTGACAAACGGCTCAACGTGGTGCTTGTGGCACTCGGCGAAGAGGTCGTGGTAGAACTGGACGCCCTCGGGGTTGATCTCGCCGGTCCCGTTGGGAAAGATGCGGCTCCAGGCAATGGAGAGACGGATGCCGTTGATGCCAAACTCCTCGCACAGTTCCAGGTCGACGGGGTACTGGTTGTAGAAGTCCGAAGCGGGATCGGGGGAAAAGCGCCCCTGGGCCTCCAGGAAGTCGTCCCAGGCGACCTTGCCCTTACCGTGAGTGCGGGTCGCGCCCTCTACTTGGTAGGCAGCGGTGGCGCCGCCAAAGACAAAGTCCTCGGGAAACTGCGCAGGCGGGTTAGTGACGCTAGCAGGGTTAACGGACATAATGATCCAATCGTCTAAATCGAAGGGCCAGCCGGTCTTGGATGGTCGGCTGGCCCTGAGCGTTACTTACTTCGAAAGCTGCTCGGAGACGAAGGCGAGAGACTTATCGCCGTTCTGGGAGAGCTCGATGTACTGCTTACCGCGGCAGGCGACGCACTTGTTGCCCACGCGCTCGCAGTCTTTCTGCAGGTCGGCCAGGTAGCTGGCGGCCTGCGGGGCCAGGACGACCAGGTCAAAGTCGGGGAGCATGTCAACGTGGTTGCCATAGGCCTCGGCAGCGGTCTCAAGATTGATGCCGCGCTCTTTGGCGGCCTTGGCCAGTGCGTTGGCGAGCAGGCCCGAGGTACCGCCGCCCTGGCAGAGCACGAGCACGCGCTTGCCGTTGAGGTCGCTGGCGGTCGTTGCCTCGGCAGCGGGCGCTGCGGGAACGGCGGGGGCATCGGACTTCACGGCCTCGGCAGCGGCGCCGGCGGCAACGCTCTTGGCGTCAGCCTTGCCCTGGAAGGCATCGTTGAGCTTGGCGGCCTTCTCGGCGTTCTTGGCGGCGAGCTCCTCCTGGGAGATCTCGGCCTCCTCGGCGCACTTCTGGGCGTCGTAGGCACGGAAGAACGGATAGTACAGAACAAAGTCGACGACCAGGATAAGGGCGAGCATCACAAAGGCGAGCGGCTGGAAGCCCAAGCCCATGATGGTGCCAATGGGGCCGGGGACAGTCCAGGGCAGGGTGTACATAAAGCCGTTCATGCCCAAAAAGTCGATAAAGATCTTGAGGATCCAGATGTTGGCGATCGGGGCAAAGACAAACGGGACAAAGAAGACGGGGTTGAGCACGATGGGTGCGGCGAACAGCAGCGGCTCGTTAACGGCAAAGCACACGGGGACGATGGCGGCCTTACCGACGGCGCGCATCTCCTGGGACTTGGCCAGGAAGCAGAACATAAAGACCAAGACGAGCGTGGCGCCGGTGCCGCCCATGCAGACGACGAAGTACTGGGCGCCCTGCGTCAGAACGGCGGAGGCGTGCTCGCCGGCCTGGAATGCAGCCAGGTTGTCGGTCATGTTGGCAACGAGGGCGGCGGCGATGGCGGGCTCGACGATCGAGGGGCCGTGGACGCCGACGAACCAGAACAGGCTCATGGCGCCGTAGATCACAGCGAGACCGATATAGCCGTCGGCAGCGGTGAACAGGGGCTGGAACACCTGGATGACGCCCTGGGCAAAGCAGAAGCCAAAGGCAGCGCGGAAGACGATGTCAAAGACCCAAAAGACGGTGATGCAGACGGAGAAGGGGATGATGTCCTTAAAGGTCTGCGAGATGTTGGGCGGAACCTGCTCGGGCATCTTGACGGTGATGTTGCGCTTGATAAAGAACTTGTAGATGATGCCGGTCACAAACGCAGCGATGAAGGCAGTCAGCAGGCCCTTGGAACCAAGGTAGGTGGTGTTGAAGCCGCTGGCGGCGTCCGTGGCGATGGTGTCGCTCGAAAGGAGCAAGAAGCCGATGATGGCCGCGCACATGCATGAGATAAAGTTGATCTGGTTGTTCTTGGGCAGGTCGCGGTTCTGAGCGTCGGCGAAGTGCTTGGCGGTGGTGGCGGCACAGGCGATTGCCAGGATGCCCATGGAGTAGTTGTAGCACTTCCACAGGGCGTTGTTGATGTCATCGGGCCAGTAGAAACCCCAGATGTTGGGGACCGAGGCTACGAGGCAGAAGATGGACGAGAAGATGATGATGGGGATGACGGAGATAAAACCGTCGCGGATCGCCTTGAGGTACTTGTTGCGGGCGATCGCGTTGAAAAAGGGCTGGCCCTTTTCGATAGTGGCGATGAGTTGCTCCATGCAAAGCTCCTAAGAGTCGGTGGGTTAGCAACGATGGTAGCTTTTGACGTTCGGTTGCCAAAATGTTGACGTTGCCATTTTGCGACACAAAAAAAGACGCGAACCGGTGGTTCCTGTGCCTGCGAACCGTCGATTCTTTGTGCGTAAACGTTTGAGCCGCCCGGTGGCTCTGTGTTTGCACAATGGCAACGTTAACATTTGGGCGACAAAAGCCGTTCGGGGAAGCAGAAATGTCGGTGAACGGTAGGTTTTGGGTGGTAAGCGTATTGCAGAGGCGGCGTTAGATATACTTGAAGGCGTTTAATATGACTGCGCAGGATGCCGTCAATGGCATCGTTGACACGGAAAGATCGACCAATGGCCGCTGTTAAAAAATCGGTTTCCGTTAAGGACGTGGCGCGTCTCGCGGGCGTCTCGGAGCAGACAGTCTCGCGTACGGTGCACGATTCACCCAGCGTGCGCCCCGAGACCAAGGAGCGCGTGCGTGCCGCCATGCGCGAGCTGGGGTATCGCCCCAATTTTGCCGGTCGATCGCTGCGCCGTGGCAAGTTTAAGACCGTCGGCGTCGCCATGTTCAACATTACCGGTACAGGCAACCTCGACCGTATGGAGGGCTTTGCTGCCGCCGCCGATAAGCACGGATACGCCATTACCCTCACGAAAGTAGATGGGCATCCGTATACCCTCGAGAGCGCATCGTCGCGCATGAGCGCACTGCCGGTGGATGGCATGGTCGTGATCATGAATCGCATGCCGGCGGACTTTGGAGCCTTCGAGCCACTGCCCGGCATGCAGACAGTGCTCGTTACGATGTTGGAGCACCCACTCTGTTCAACGGTCGATAACGACCAGTTCGATTGCTCGCGCCAGGTTGTCGAGTACTTGCTGAGGCAGGGGCACAAGACCGTGCATTTCATCTCGTGTCCCGAGCGCTCGCTTTCGGGCATGCAGCGCGAGGAAGGCTGGCGCGAGACATTGCACGCACATGGTATTGAGCCGCCGCGACTCGTTCGTGGCGATTGGACGGCACAGAGCGGGTATGCTGCCGGTCGGGCTCTGGCGGACGATCCGACCTGTACGGCCATTTATGCTTCCAACGACGCCATGGCCTACGGCTGCATTCGCGGACTCGAGTCGCGCGGAAAGCACGTGCCCGAGGACGTGAGTGTGGTGGGTGTTGATGACAGTCTGGGCGACATCGTGCCCGATCGTCGCCTGGCCACCGTGCGCTTTGACAACAGGCGCGTCGGCATGTGGGCGGTCGACAAGATCGCCGGCGCCGAGGGCGTTGTGTCTGGCGTGGAGCACATGCTGATCCCCGGCGTGCTCGTGGAGGGCGATACGGTACGCGATTTGCGTTAGGGTGCGGTCCTGTTTGGGTTTCCGCTAATCATGTTTGATATTGTTCGAAATGGTTTGGAAACCGTTCACGGGAGAAAAAAGACCGTTCACGGCTCGAAATAACGGTTTGCATTGTTCCTTTTTGTTTGAATGTTATTGTTTCTGTCATACACAGCGCAGCGCGTATACCCGGACGCGATGCTCTCCATTGGTTCATATGTGAAAGGAACGCAATATGGCAACCAAAGAAGAAATCTCGATGGTTGGATTCGAGATCGTCGCATACGCAGGTGACGCCCAGACCGATCTGCTTGCAGCGCTCGATGCTGCTCGCGAGGGTGATTTTGAGAAGGCCGAGCAACTGCACAAGGATGCCAGCGATGCACTTATCGGCGCTCACGACACGCAGACCAAGCTGCTTTCGCAGGAGGCCGGCGGTGGCGAGATGGAGATGACCTTCATCATGGCTCACGCTCAGGATACCCTCATGACCACTATGATCTTGGAGAAGCAGACCCGCTTTACCATCGATGCCTATAAGCGCATCGCCCAGCTCGAGGCCAAGCTCGCCTAACGAGCCCTCACAACCAAGTCCCCTTCCAAAAGCCCTGCCGCTACCCGCGGCAGGGCTTTTTCTGTCCTCCTCCAAGTTGCGGTGAAATGGGGACTGAATAGGGGCCGGCGGGCGTAAAACAATCCCTATTCCACCGCAACTCATCCCGAGACAGTCATTGGGGACGTTCTTAAACGACTAGTCGTTGGGGGCAGTCTTGGAGCTTCTGCACGCCCTCCCGTTCGGTTTTTCGCTGGGTGGGTATACTTCCATCCGCAATACAGGCCGGAATAAGGAGGTATCCAAATGCCGGGCAACGGATTGATTCAAAAGGGAGACGCGCACGAGATGGCTCATGGGCGTCCTGTCCAGATAACCGAGCACACGACGGTAACCGAGCTGCAGCCCAGCCTGTCCGATGTCGTGTGCGCAAACAAAAAGCTGCAGATTGGCTTTATCGTTGCGCTCGTGGTACTGGCGCTGTTGTCGGGCTTTGTAGTTCGTCCGCATTTTGCCGATACCAAGACCTGGGACTCCACCATCGAGGTCATCGATCAAAAGAAGGGCAATGTTTTGGCGCTCACGACCTCGTGCGTCGCCCTATCTGCGGGTATCACTGCGCTGCCGGGCGATACGGGAACGCCAGTTGCCGAGCAGCTCGCGCAGCTTTCAGGCAACCTTGGTATCGTGCTTGCCGTGCTATACCTAGAGAAATACCTGCTAACTATTTTGTGGTCGGTTGGCTTGGGCATCTTAATCCCGATTGCGTTGGTGCTCTTTGCGGTGTCGCTCGGCATTCACGGGCGCTGGAGCACGAGCACTGTCCTGCGCCGCGTGGCGACACGCGTACTGGTGGTTGCCGTGATCGGCATGGCGCTCGTGCCCGCGAGCGTATGGGTGTCGCAAAAGGTCGATGAAACGTATCGCGTTAGCATCGAGGCGGCCGAGCAAAAGGCGGCCGACGCTGCGAGCGCGGCAGATAGCGATAGCTCCAAAACAAGCAAGAAAAAGACCGAGTCCACAGAGTCCAAGAACGTGCTTGAGCAGCTTGCCGACGGTGCCTCGGGTCTCGTCACGTCGGTGACCAGCGGCGCCAAGCAGATGACCGATGAAATTGTGCGGCAGGTGACCGATCTGATCGAAGGCGTCATCGTGATGATCGTGACCTCGTGCGTGATTCCATTGCTGGTGCTCGTGGCGTTCCTGTGGCTGGGACACGTACTGCTGGGGATCGATATTTCCGGCCCGGCGAACTATTTGACGGGCCGCTTTCTGAGTGCTCCGTCCAAGCACGCCAAAAAGGGTGGGCAGTCCGAGTAGCTAAAACAGCTGTATATACCGGGGAATACCGCCGAAGGGCGGCCGAGACACGTTCTTGGCCGCCCTTTTGTTTGTTGAACACATGGTCGCTACGTCCGCGCCCGGCTCAAACGGTCAGCAATCATCCCTTGAACGATATTTGTTCAAAAAAGAACAAAGATAAACAAATAGTTGTTGCAGTTACTGTTCGAATGTGTTCAAATAAACATGAACAGTGAAGAACCGCACATTCAGATGCCCGGACCTGAACGCGATTCAACACTTCCAAACAGAAACTGCGCACCTGCGTATCTCTCAAGGAGGATGTCATGAGGGTTGTAATCGCTTCCGATGCCGACGGTATGTCGATGAAGGAGTCCATCAAGGAGATGCTCATCGCCGACGGTCACGAGGTCGTCGACTATTCCGAGACCCCTGCCGCGGACTTTGTCGATTCCGCGACCGCCGTTGCCAAGGACCTGCTGGAGCACAAGGATTCCCAGGGCTTCGCATTCGATAAGTACGGTGTCGGCTCCTATATGGCCGCCGTCAAGATCAAGGGCATGGTCGTCGCCAACATTTCCGACGAGCGTTCCGCTTACATGACCCGCGAGCACAACGGCTCGCGCATGGTCACCATGGGCCCGGGCGTTGTGGGCACCGAGGTCGCAAAGAAGATCGCCCGCGAGTTCCTGCGCGCCCAGTACGCCGGCGGCCGTCACCAGATCCGTGTCGACATGCTCAACAAGATGGCCTAACGAGAGCCACAGAAAACTCGAACTTCTACCTCAACTTGTGAATTCAGACGAAAGGACGTTCTGATGAAGAAGACCATCGCAATCGGTTGCGACCATATCGTTACGGACGAGAAGATCTATCTGGCCGACCGCCTGGAGCAGGCTGGCTACAAGGTGCTTGACTGCGGCACCTACAGCCACACCCGTACGCACTATCCCATCTACGGTAAGGCCGTGGGCGAGGCCGTTGCCAGCGGCAAGGCCGACTTTGGCGTGGCCCTGTGCGGCACCGGCATCGGCATCACCAACGCCGTCAACAAGGTTCCCGGCGCCCGCTGCGCCCTGGTTCGCGACATGACCTCTGCCCTGTATGCCCGTCGCGAGCTCAACGCCAACATCGTGGGCTTTGGCGGCAAGATCACCGGCGAGTTCCTGATGGCCGACATCATGCTTGCCTTCCTGGAGGAGCCCTACGACAAGACTCCCGAGCACGATGCCTTGATCGCCAAGATCGATGCCTGCAATAAGGCCGACGCCGAGGCTCAGGCTGACCCGCACTTCTTTGACGAGTTCCTGGAGAAGTGGGACCGCGGCGAATACCACGACTAGTGGGGTTCCGGCGTAATTAACTAGTCCGTTGACGGCTCGCGTTTCTGTGAGGGGCGCGGGCCGGTTTTCTAAACAGGAGTCCAACATGATTCTGACCGTTACCATGAACCCGTCGATCGATACGCGCTATCAGCTCGACAAGCTGATTGTCGACGATGTTAACCGCGTGACGCCCGAAAAGACCGCTGGCGGCAAGGGCCTCAACGTGAGCCGTGTGCTGCTGCAGCTAGGCGACGACGTGCTCGCGACCGGTCTGCTCGGTGGTCACATGGGTGCCTATATGGCCGAGCTCATGGATGCCGATGGCGTCAAGAATGACTTTGTGCCCATCGCCGGTGAGACGCGCATTTGCCTGAATATTCTGCACGAGGGTAATCAGACCGAGCTGCTGGAGAGCGGCCCGCAGATCGCCCCCGCGGAGCTCGAGGTCTTTACGGCCAAGTTCGCCGAGCTTGCAGCGAAGGCGGACGTTGTGACGCTTTCGGGCTCGCTGCCGCGTGGCGTCGATGCCGGCTACTACGCCGAGCTCGTCAAGATCGCCGAAGAGGCGGGCGCTAAGGTGCTGCTCGACACCTCTGGTGCATCGCTGGAGGCCGCGCTGGAGTCTAACGCTAAGCCCGAGCTCGTAAAGCCCAACCTGACCGAGATTAACGGCCTGCTAGGTATGTCCTTTACGACCGATGATATCGATGCACTGCGGGAGGCGCTTGCCGCCGATGGCCGCTTTGCCGGTATCCCCTGGGTTGTCGTTTCGATGGGCGCTGCCGGCTCGGTGGGCTTCCATGAGGGTCGCGCGTTCCGCGCCAAGACGCCCGCGATTGCGGCTGTGAACGCGACGGGTTCCGGCGACTCGACCATCGCCGGCTTTGCGCATGCCATTGCTGCTGGTGCCGACGACGTCACGGTGCTCAAGACTGCCAATACCTGCGGCAAGCTCAACGCCATGGATCCCAAGACCGGCCACCTGGTCATGGACCGCTGGGACGAGATCTACAACAGCGTTGTCGTGACTGAACTGTAGGGTTACGCGGTTTTACCAAACCGCGTAACGGCGCGACGCTGCAAACGCCCCTAAGCGGCAATCTGACGTTCAATCGTCGGGCATGACCA
>UQIY01000051.1 GCA_900541195.1 uncultured Collinsella sp.
AACGTACTGCCCTCACACAATCAGAGCCCGCTGAGCCCCCTTCGATTTGAAGCTCGCGGGACCATCGAAACCCGCTTGAAATTATTTGTTATGGCAGTTGCTTCTCCCGACGGTTTTCAACCCTTCCCACAGCCTACGGGCAGGGTGCAAAGCCCTTCGGCTGTGGAAAGCGTTGAAAACCGCTTTCCGGAGATGAAGGACATGTGAATCCGAGAATTCCCGAAAAATTGTCTTAGAAATATATTTCACCCCCATTTCGCCCCTCCAGAGGGCGACAGAGGCGCTGGAAAACAAAACAGGTCAGAGGATTTATACCCCCTGACCTGCTAATTTCGATGGAGCCAGCGACCGGGCTCGAACCGGTGACCCCCGCTTTACGAGAGCGGTGCTCTACCAACTGAGCTACGCTGGCGGCCATGTGATGGCGCAACTGAGGCGTCAACGGCTGTCTATGATACGGGACATCGCACATCCGCGCAAGTGTTCTGACGGCTTTTCTCACTTTAAATGCACTAATATTAGAGGCGTGATGTCTGCGGCGTCCATCTGGCGCTTGACCAGCTGTTGAGTTGGTGGTCGACGTCCCGCTCGTATGGGTCTCAAACGGAATGGGGCAGCCATGGCTCAACCCAAGATCCTTCTCACACGTATCGACGACCGTTTCATTTACGGACAAGACGTTGAGCTGTGGAACGAAGCCGTGGGTTCCAACCTTGTCCTAATCGTCAACGATGAGATCGCGGCAGATTCGCGCCAATGGGCACCCATGAGGGTGGCGGCGCCAGAAGGCGTTTGGACGCGGTTTTTCTCGGTACAAAAGGCCATCGACATCATTCATACCGCAACGCCTCGCCAATTGATTCTGATCATGGTGGCCTCACCCTCCGATGCGCTCGCGCTGGTTAAGGGCGGTGTGCCAATAACCAAGATTAGTATCGGCCATATGCGGGCGGGGGAGGGCAAGCGCTCTGCAACGCCTGCCGTTGCCGTAGGCGATACAGACATCGCCGCCTTCAAAGAGTTGCAAAAGCTCGGTATAGAGCTAGAAATCCGCCATCTCCCCAGTTCCGCCCCCGATCCCATCGGCAATCTGTTCAACTGATCCCTTGGGGACGGAGGAAAACGGATCATTTTGCCTTCGTAGGGGATCTGTGTGGCGCTGTCCGCCAAAACTATGCCGGTTTACTACGATGAATTGCTTATCGCCGAGCATGCCAAATTTGCAGAGAATAAAACCGCAGGTAGACGAGTTGCTAATTTTTTATAAACCAGCGCGTGGTCGGACATAGTGGGTTCATCGTAGTAATTCGGCATAGTTTTGTTATGTCACCAATTCGGTGGCATCGAAAAGAAGGATTTAGGCATGAAGCAGCGCCCGTCGGCGGTGTGCCGGCGGGCGCTGCTGTGTGATATGTTGTGTTATGGGCTTAGTGCCTCATAAAGTGGTACTCGATCACATTGCTGTAGGGGTGACCCGGGCCCAAGATGCCCTGCGGGAACAGCGGCTGGTGCGGCGTGTCGGGGTACATCTCGGCCTCGAGGGCAAAGCCGGCACCCCAACCATAGTTGGCATCGTCCTTGGCGTGCTCGTCGCCCAGCCAGTTGCCGGTGTAGAGCTGCACGCCCGGGGCGGTGGTGTAGTAGTCCAGCTCACGACCGGTCCACATCTCCTCGACGTGCATCGCACGGCGCAGGTTGCGACCGTACTGATAGCCATCGATGCACAGGCAGTGGTCGTAGCCACGGGCCTGCTTGATCTGCGGGTCGTCGGCCTCCATGCCGGGTGCGACGGGGCGCAGCTCGCGAAAGTCAAACGGTGTTCCCTCGACCGGAGCGATTTCGCCGGTGGGGATGTTCTGCTCGTTAATGGGCAAGTAGTGGGCAGCGTTGGCGATAAAGAAGTGCTCACAGTCCATGCCGGCGTTATGGCCGGCAAGGTTAAAGTACGTGTGGTTGGTCATGGACACGTAGGTGGCGCGGTCGCTCTCGCAACCATACTCGATGCGGAAGACGCCGGTGCGCGTAACGGTAAACACAGCCGTAAAGGTTCGGTTGCCGGGCAGGCCCAGCTCGCCATCCTTAAGCGAGGTGGTCATGCGCACGGCGTTGTGAGTCTCGTCGAGCTCAACGTCCCATACGCGCTTGTGCAGACCATGCTCAAGATCGCTGTGCAGGTTGTTGACGCCTTCGTTGGCCGGCATGTGCCAGTCCGTGCCGTCGATGGTGATCGTGGCGCCCGCGGTGCGGTTTGCCACGGGGCCGATGGTCGCGCCAAAGCAGGCGGGGTTGTCAAAGTAATCCTCGAGCTTATCGAAGCCCAGCACCACATCGCGCACGTTGCCGGGAATATCGGGCACATCGATACCCAGCACGGTGGCGCCATAGTCCATAATGCGAACGCAGATCTCGGGCCCGTTGAGGGTGTAACGATGAACGGAGGTGCCGCACGGCGCGGTGCCGAAAAGCTCGGAAGTGATCATTTGGTTCCTAACATCGAGGTATTTCGGACAAACTGTAGCGCGAACAGGCGAGATTATCACTACACCCCACTAAAGCAGGGGGTATTTTTCTCAAAAAAGTGATGATTGGAGCTGTGCGGGCGTTCATTTTTGACGCGCACGAGTCTGATACAATTTGTTCGTTACTGTTTGAATGATATGCGCGCAAAGAACGGCGAGGATTCATCGTGATTAAGGCAGAGCGACAGGATAAGGTTCGTCAGCTGCTCGAAGAGCAGGGTACGGTCTCGGTCAAGGAGATTTCGGATGCGCTGGGCGTTTCGGATATGACGATTCGCCGCGACCTTGAGGAACTTGCGAGCCTGGGCGAGATCGAGCGCGTGCACGGCGGCGCCCGTAGTGCACAGGGACGTCCCCACGCTATGTTGCGCCATGAGTATTCGCACAGCGAAAAGCGCACTAAGCATGCCGAGGAAAAGATGCAAATCGCGCGCCGCGCTGTGGAGCTTATCGAGGAAGGCTCGACCATCTTTTTGGGTACGGGCACCACGGTTGAGCAGATGGCTTCGATACTGCCGGCATTTCGCCTGCGTATCGTGACCAATTCGCTTTCGGTGTTTAACCTGCTCGAGGCGCGCGAAGATTGCGACCTGTGCCTCGTGGGCGGTATGTACCGTCGCCGCACCGCCGCTTTTGTGGGACCAACGGCCGAGGATACCCTGCGTGCACTGGGTATCGACGCTGCGTTTATCGGCGCCAACGGCATCTTGGACGGTGACGTATCTACGTCCAACATGGACGAGGGCCGTATCCAGCAGCTCGCCTTTAGCAAGGCAGACTCGCGCTACTTGATCGCCGATTCAAGCAAGATTGGCAAGCGCGACTTCTACACCTTCTGCCGCCTGGACAATTTGGACGCCGTGGTGTGCGAGCCGGGTATTACCGCCGAGGATCGCGCCGCCATCGAGGAACACACGCAGGTCATCTGCTAGCTAGCGCTGCAGGCGATACTTCCGCTCTCTGACGTGGTGAGGGATTATCGCATCAACGCAACGCGACATGAAGCGCAAATGGGGACTTCACTATCAAATTGTCTCAATCTGTAACAGTTAGGACTTAAAAACTCGGCTACGTGTTACAGATCGAGACAAAAGAAAAAGAACATTAGGACTTGAAAATAAAGTTTTGATAAGGGATTTGTCCAGTTAAGACGGTGCGGCAAGTAATGGCAATTAATTTGCCTCCGGAGTCATAAGCATGACGAGTTAGTTCGATGACCGGAAGTTTTGCAACACCATAATTGCTGGCTTCGGAATCGCTAAGCTGACGTGCTCTATAGCTTTCTCGAGCAGATTGGACAGACTTGGACAACTCGTCCATGATTTTGCTAAATGCCTGAAAATCTAACTGATTATTCGGAACGCGCGACTTTGAAATGAAGAACGTATCAGCGCCTATGAAGCTGCCTTCAAGTTCGTAGGTCAGTTCAAGACGCTGAATCTCATCACGACTTTGGCATCCAAATTGCTGGAGCATCATTACGGAAATTGGACGACCTGATGTGCGGCCGCCGAAATGTTTGGTGATGGTATCCGGATCAACACCATCGCAATGGCTTGCAAAGTCAAAGTCTAAAAGTGAATTGAGCTCGCTAACGCGTTTCGGTGCAACAAACGATCCCTTACCTTGGATTCGATAGATACTTCCACGACGCTCCAGCTCACTCATGGCAAGTCGGACGGTTGTTCTGCTTACGGCGTATTCGTCGCAAAGTTCCATTTCTGTTGGAAGTTTATCGTCTGCTTGATATACATCGACGATCTGCTTGAGCAGCGCGTCGGTGAGCTGTAAATAGAGTGGCCGTTTTTCGTGTGTATCGAGCATTGAAGCCTCAGTTTGCATGTTGGTGGTATCCGATGGGTGCCTCAGTCGGGATGTAGCGTGGGCGAGGCTACCTTAACGTATCACAGAGCGGCTCAGCATGACGATCTGATGCCTGTAGCCACGAAGGGCTTGTCCAAGCGTGAAGATATTCTGGGGCAGACAAATACCGTTCATGGAGTCCCCGATATGTTGGAGGTCAGCGCCAGCGGCTTTTGCTGCAAGGCCTATTTTCTTAATGGTCTCGCTGTCGCAGGAGTCTTGACTTGTCCCGTTCGCCGCCATGACGAGAACCTTTTCTTCAATTGACTTGTCTACGTTGTGGGATCGTACAAAGTCTACGATGGCGCGCAAGTCTGCTTCTTGGAAGCAAGGGACAGTGTAGGGGGCTGGCACGAGAAGGATGTCGACGCCGAGATCAACAAACTTGCGCGCTATTTCGAGTGTCATGACAGGTTCCGCAACGCCCGCTCCATGCATTTTCCCGGCTATGACCAGGCCATCGAAATGCTCTTTGGAGAGTTTAATCGAATGGGCGATTGCATCGTTGGAGACGCCAGTTCCAGGGTTGCCTGTGAGGCAAATAAAATCAAATCCGAGTTCGTTGGCCTTTTCTAGGGTCTTGGGAGAGACGCGCCGACCCATAGGGATTTCTGTACGGGATTCAGACATTTCAGCCTCAATATCAACTGGTTCCAGATTGACGCCAATGGGCCTTCCGCATGCTCGCTTCACCCAAGTGACCGGGTTTTCGGTGAGTTCATCCGGAATGCCGGCAATCACTGGATTGAACACATCGAGCGCGTTAAACAGAAGCAGGTCGGCACCTGCGGCACGTTCGATTTCGGCATTAGTAACGCCGCCGAGAAATTGGGAAGAGGGTACGTTTTCTGCCATGATGGTACGTCCCTCGGAAGCCAGAATTGCCTGCTTTAGATCCATGGGTGACGTGGCGGCAAAATCGGATGCGGACATGTTCAGCAATCGTTTGGGCATTATTACTTCCTTTGACTAGAGTGACAGGCTTGTGACATTGTCCCTAATATTGTTACAACAATATATTTAATATGTTATATCCAATCGGTAAACGGTTACAAACTTATTGTACTGCTCCAAAAAATAGCTATTAGCTGGACAAATCTAAAATTAAGCAACTGCCGTTCACCGAATAAAGATTTAAATTCTTGACATGTCGACAAAGTGGAAAAAGAATTGGTTATGACAAATCGCGCAAATGATATTACATTTCGCACGAGAACGTATTCACTTACATAAGCGGATACAAACTGGGATGACGACGGTTGAATCCGGATAAATCGTTGTGTGCCCGGCAATCATGAAAGGATGCGTTATGGACGCTATCGTCAAATTCCTTGAAAAACACCAGGCTCTCTTCGACAAAATCTCAAAGAACATTTATCTGGTGGCGATTAAGGATGGCTTTCTCTCGAATATGCCAATTGTGCTGTTCTCGAGCCTGTTCCTTCTTCTTTCGACGCTCCCTGCCTATGTAGGCATCGCGCTTCCGTCTGAGGTGCTGGATTTCTTTAATAAAATCTATGCATATACCATGGG
Source organism: uncultured Collinsella sp. (assembly GCA_900541195.1). Taxonomy (GTDB): domain Bacteria; phylum Actinomycetota; class Coriobacteriia; order Coriobacteriales; family Coriobacteriaceae; genus Collinsella. The sequence goes on from UQIY01000051.1 coordinate 5,916, forward strand.
GCTTCTTGGCATTATGGTGGCCGGCACCACGGCGAGCTCACTTGCCATGTCGATGAACCGCCGCATGCCTTCGGGCAAATCTCTTAACCCCACCTCGTGCATGGTTTGCGCCATGTGCGGCATGTTCTTGCTATCGGTGACGAACGATGTTGTCTCGATTGGCGGAGCAGATACATCTGTTTTTGAAACCGGCTATATGGGAACCAAGGGTTTTCTCGCTGCGTTCGTATCCGCATTCTTGACCGTTAATATCTATAAGGTGTGCATTAGCCATAATGTGACGATCAAGCTCCCCAAAGAGGTCCCTGGCGCTATTGCGCAGAGTTTTCGCGATATCTTTGCGTTTGGGTTTTCAATCCTTGCGTGCGCCGTTATCGATCTCGCGAGCCGTACGCTGCTTGCTGTGCCGTTCGCCAATTTGGTATCTGCCCTAATCTCGCCGCTGTTCTCCGCGGTCGACACCTATCCTGGCATGGCGCTTATCGAAGGCGCGGTCGCACTTTTCCAATTTATGGGTATTCACGGTGCTTCGGTTGTCATGAGCCCGATCAATGCTGCGCTCTACGGCAATACCGTTACCAATCTTGAGGTTTTCCAAGCAGGTGGACACCCGTCAATTGCTCTCACGCAGGACTTTACAAGCTTCATCGGCGGTCTGGGCGGTTCTGGCTGCACGTTCATCGTTCCTATTATCCTGATCATGTTTATGCGTTCCAAGCAGCTTAAAGCCATGGGCAAGGCATCGATTATCCCGGTGATTTTTGGAGTTAACGAGCCCGTTCTCTTCGGTATGCCGATCGTTCTCAATCCCTATATGTTCGTGCCCTTCCTAGCGGCTCCTATGGTCAACGCCATAATCGGTAAGTTTTTCATTGACGTAATTGGAATGAACGCCCCCATGTATACCATGCCGTGGGCGCTTCCCGGCCCAATCGGTGCATTTCTCACCACGGGTCTCGATCTACGTTCTCTCGTATTGATGGCAGTGCTGTTGGTCGTTGACTTTGTGATTTACTATCCGTTCTGCAAGGCGTATGACCATCAGCTTTGTTTGGAGGAGTCTGCAAAGGAAGCTGCAGGAACCTCGGATGCAGATGCTATTGCCGCACAAGAAAATGCCGCAAAAGCTCTGGAGGCGGTAAAGAGCAAGGCGGAGCAGATCCGCGTGCTTGTGCTTTGCCAGGGTGCCGGCACTTCAACTCTCTTGGCAAATGCTCTTCGCGAAGGTGCCGCTGCTAAGGGTATTGATCTGGTTTCTCAGTCCGGCGCGTACGGAAGCCACTATGAGACAATGGATCAGTACAACGTGATTGTTCTGGCGCCCCAGGCACGCATGTACTATGACGCTATGAAGGCCGATACCGATCGCCTTGGAATTAAACTGCTCACCACAAGGGGCAAGCAGTATATCGACCTTACCAACGATCCCGAAGGTGCAATTGACTGGATCGTTCAGGAGCTGGCCAAATAGCGGATGCACTTCGTCGTTGATCCGTCGGTGCGTAGTACGGCCTCGCAGCTTATTGAGCTGCGGGGCCGTATTTCGTTGAGTATCTAATTGAGACAATGAGCGCAACCGTCGTGAGATCGCATTGGCGCTATCCGAGTCACCGACAAACTGTCTTCCATCTATGTGACCCAAAGGTCATCTCCGCTAGGCCGACGATGCAAATGACTCTGCTTCCTTTGGGTCCGAACGGGACATTGGCTCGCCCTTGCCAAATCCCACGAAGATAGAACTCGATTTGCTCGTGGCGCATGCATCAAAGAGTTTTTGATCAAGGTGCGCCTTCTCAACGCATTGATTCAAAACAAATATTCAGTTTGTGGGCTAGACCAGGCGGGCGTAGTCCTGTGACTGATGAAAGATGTGGGCGATATAGATTGTTTCGTGCTCAAACTTGTATAGACACACGTAGTTGTTGACGGGAAACGATCGGTAATTACGTGCCGCCAGCTCTTGCATGTGCGAGAGGGGACGTAAAAGAGGCTGCTCGCGAAGCAGATCAAGCTGATATTCAAACTCAGCGACAAAATTGCCTGCTGCACGCGGATTCTTGAGGATTTGAGCAAGGTATCCGACAATACTCTCGTACTCATACCGCGCGCTTTTGAGGATTACGACGTTATAGGTCATATTTGTCTCGTATCGAAGCCGCGAAGGATTCGTAGTCGCTGTAGTCGCCTTGCGATATTTCATCTTCTGCCATCATCATGCGAGACAGCAGTTTTGCCTTGGCGATTTCTTCTTGCATGAGGCGATACTGGTCGCTGCTGATGCAGTGCATGGCCTCGTAGCCGTTCTTAGTTACGGTGACGTCGCGCTCAGACTCAACAAGCGTGGTGAATGCAGCAGTGTCCTTCATATCTCGGACGGGCACACAAGCTGACATGGGTACCTCCTTTGCGTTGGGACACAATTGTACCACGGTATATTAAAACGTCGGCGTCGTCGAATTATCTCAATCTGTAACAGTTGGGAGTAGAAAACCGGGTTAGATGTTACAGATCGAGATATTCTGCTTCGGGCTACCCGTTTGTCTCGATCTGTAACAGGTAGGACCGAAAATCCCTGCTAGATGTTACAGATCGAGACAAACGGTCTGCTCGGGCCGAGCCAAAACAAAAAGGCCGCATACGAACCGGTTTGGGATTCGTATGCGGCCGACAGGGAGTATGCGGCGGAAACTAGGCCATGAGCAGGCCGGTCTCCGCGACGTTCTTGTACCAGTACGCGCTTGCCTTGGGATAGCGCTTCTGGGTCTCAAAGTCGATGTAGAACAGGCCGTAGCGCTTGTTATAGCCGTTGGTCCAGGAGAACTGGTCCTGCAGCGACCACACAAAGTAGCCGTCGACGTTCACACCGCCGTCGATCGCCTTGAGGATCCACGCGAGATGCTGGCGCATGTAATCGATGCGAGGGGCGTCGTCGATAAAGCCGTCCTCAAAGTCGTCCTTATAGCCCATGCCGTTCTCGGTGATGTAGATCTTTTTGTAGTTGGGGTAATCGTTCTTAATGCGGAGCAACAGGTCGTACAGGCCCTCGGGATAGATGATCCAGTCCCAATCGGTCGTGGGAACGCCTTCGCGCACGCATGCCTCGCCCACGCCCTTGAGGAACCAGCGCGAGGAGCCCTTGTCGCCGGTGCCATTGTGGTTGATGTCGTTTTCGCCCTCGGCGGCACGCAGAAACTGGCACTTGTAGGTGTTGACGCCCAGGCAATCGTTGTAGGGGAGCGCGGCGGTCAACGCGGCGATGTCCTCGTCGCGAACGTCGAGCTCGCCGCCGGCGATATGGGCCAGCTTGGTCGCAGCCTCCATGGTGTCGGCTGCATAGTGGCCGCGGAAGGTGGCGTCGAGTACCCAGCGGTTGTTGATGACGTCGGCCATGCGGGCGGCCTCGCAGTCGGCAGCGCTGTTGGGGTCGAGAGGATACTTGGGCTCCAGGTTCTGGACAATGCCGATCTCGCCCTTAAAGCCGCCCTCATGGAAGGCGACGACAGCCTTGGCGTGGGCCACCATCATGTTGTGCATGAGCTGGAAGGCCTTGTCCAGGCGGTACTTCTCGCCGTGCGGCCAGTTGCCGACGATAAAGCTGCCCTCGGCGGTTGCGGGAATCTCGTTAAACGTGAACCAGTGCTTGACCTCGGTGAACTCGGCAAAGCAGAACTTGGCGTACTCGACAAAGGCATCGATGGTCGTGCGCGTCAAGAAGCCCTCGCCGCCGTCCTGGTAAAAGGCCTCGGGCGTATCGAAGTGATCGAGCGTGACATAGGGGATGACGCCGGCATTGTTGCAGGTGGCAAAAAGCTCGTGATAGAAGGCGACGCCCTCGGGGTTAATCTCGCCGGTGCCGTTGGGGAAGATGCGGCTCCAAGCGATGGAGACGCGGATGCCGTTGATGCCGAAGCGCTGGCACAGGTCGATATCGACCGGATACTTGTTGTAGAAATCGCTTGCGGGGTCGGGGGAGAAGCGACCCTGAGCAGCCAGGAAATCGTCCCAGGGCACTTTGCCCTTGCCGTGCGTACGGGTCTCGCCCTCAACCTGGTAAGCGGCGGTGGCGCCGCCAAACACAAAGCCGTCGGGGAACTGCATGGGGTTGGTCATGAGTCATCCTTTCTGTGGGATACGAATAGGGAGAGGTGCCCGAACTGGGGATCCGGGCACCAACAGAGGGAGGAAACTAGTCGAGGTTCTCGCGGAGCCACTTGATAGCGCCAGCGGGGTCGCGAGTAAGGTCGATATATTCCTTACCGCGCGGGGCGAGCAGCTTAATGCCCAGGCGATCGGTGTCGGCCTTCATGTCGTTGTAGTAGCTACGAACCTGCGGGGCAAGCACGATAACGTCGTACTGATCCATGATGGCAGTGTGCTGGCCATAGGCGCCTGCGGAGGAAGCGATGTTCTCTCCGGTCTGTGCGGCGCCTTCCTTGATGGCGTTGGCGAGCATGGCAGAGGTGCCAGCGCCGGCGCACAGGACGAGGACCTTCAGGCCGTCGACATCCTTCTCGGCGGATGCTTCGGCGGCGGGCTCGGGCTGATCGGCGACAGGCTTGCTGTCGGTGGCGGCAACGGTTGCCTCGACGGAAGCGGCGGTCTGCTCGACAGCGGGCGCAGGGGCGTTGGCGGCGATGGTGGCAGCACCATCGGACTCGAGACCCAGCTCGGCGGCGCGCTCGGCTTCCTGGTCGCAGAGCAGCTTATCGTATGCCTTCAAGAACGGCAGGTAGATGATGGCGTCCAGCAAGATGATGATCGCGACAAATACCAGGGCAATAAGCTGGAAGTTCGTGGTGATGAAGATGCCGATGGGGGCGGGGGTGGCCCAAGGCACCACGAAGGAGAAGCCGTTCATGCCCACGTTATCGATAAAGAACTTGGCAACACTCACGTTGACGCAGCCGGCGGCAACAAAGGGGATGAGCATGTAGGGGTTAAGGATCATCGGCGCGCCAAAGAGCAGCGGCTCGTTGACGGCGAAGGCAACAGGGACAATCGAGGCCTTACCGACGGCTTTGAGCTGCTTGGACTTCATAAAGAGAATCAGCAGAAGCGGCACGATGAACGTGGCGCCGGTGCCGCCGAACTCACCCACGAGCGACATGTTAAAGGTGAGGGAGTGGGCGGGGTGGCCGCCTGCCAACAGAACCTGCAGATTCTCGGCCTGGTTGGCAAGACGGATGGGGTCGATGCCCGGCTGGACGATCGAGGGGCCGTGGACGCCGATGAACCAGAAGAACGCGGTGGCTGCCTGGATAAGGATAAGGCCAGGATAGGTTTCTGCAGCGGTAAAGAGCGGGGAAAGCAGTTTAATAAGCAGCTCGGAGAACGGAACGCCCATGAGGTTGCGCACGACGACATCGATGATGCCGCAGATGATGACGGCGCCGCCAAAGGGGATAATGTCGCGGAAGTTCTGAGCGATGGCGCCCGGGACCTCCTTGGGCAGCTTAATGGTCAGATCGCGCGAGACGCAGAATTTATAGACCCACACGGTAATGAACGCTGCGATATAGGCTGAGAACAGACCGCGCGTGCCCATGCTGGTGCAATCGAAGACCGAAAGTTCGGAGCCGTTGAACTTGGTGGTGAACTGCGTAACGGCGAGCAGCAGCATGCTGCACTGGGCGGCCACCATGGTGGAACCGTCGTTGAGCACTTTGCCGGCGGGCATACGACGGTTCATGGATGCCGTGAAGTTCTTGGCAGTGGTGCCGGCAACCATGATGCCCATAACGCCCATGGTGAAGTTGTACAGCTTGTTGCACCAGTCGATGAGCGGCTGGGGCAGCGTGATGCCAACTACGCCGGGAAGCGTGGCAATCAGCAGGAAAATCGAAGAGGTGAGGACGATGGGCATGCACCCAAGGAATCCGTCCTTGATGGCCTGGAGGTAGACGTTCCTCGAGATCTTCTCAAAGAACGGTTGATGCTTTTCGAGCATCTTTACGATGGCGTCCATAGAGCTCCTTTGCTACTTGATGCGCGATGCATGTGGATGGAACTGGTCGTCGATGGATGGTCAGGACTGCCCGGAAGCCTTCCTGTTTAAGGAAGGCATTGCGAAATGACAACGTTGTCATTTCGTTAATGACAACGTAAGACATTCTTGGAAGAGCAACAAGGATATACGGGCGAGCGGTCGATATTGTCCGGTGAATGGTTGATTTATCAGTCAGGCAGGTAGTGTATGCTAGAACGCAAAAAACAAGCGATAGAGAACCGAGTGGAGAAGCAGTGGCAACGATGGACAAGAAAAACGTCTCGATGAACGATGTGGCGATTGCCGCGGGTGTTTCTCTCAAGACGGTGTCGCGCGTGATCAACGAGCCCGATAGCGTGCGAGAGTCGACACGCGATAAGGTTCATTCGGCCATGGAGACGCTCGGGTTTCGAGCCAACTTTGCCGCGCGTTCGCTCAAGTTGGGCCGTTACGGGTGCATCGGCGTGGTGATGTTTCACTTGTCGGGCGGTGCCGTGGACATGATTGACGGTATCGCCGATGCCGCCGAAGAGCGAGGATTTGCTCTCACGATGATTAAGAAGCGCGCAGGGGAGAAGATGACCCTTGCCGAAGCGGCGCGTAGGATGTCGCAGCTGCCTGTTGATGGCATGATCTTCAACCTGCGCCAGATGGTCGATGACTTTGATACCTTTGAGGCGCCGAAAGACCTCAAGACGGTGATTATCACGCCGATGGAGCATCCTACCTGCTCCACCGTCAGTGACGACCAAGAGGGCGGCGCGCGTATGGCGTGCGAGTACTTTTTGGACCACGGTCACAAGAACGTGTACTTCGTCTCTGGTAAGAAAGAGTCACTGTCGAGCCAGTGCCGTATGAAAGGTTGGCGTGCGGCACTCGAGGCGCGTGGCATTGAGCCGCCCGAGCCTCTGCAAGGCGATTGGAATGCGGATAGCGGCTATGCCGCGGGCCTTGTGCTTGCCGATAAACCCGATTGCACGGCGGTCCTCGCTGCTAACGACTGCATGGCCAACGGCGTGATGATGGCTCTGCGTGACAGAGGACTCAGGGTGCCCGACGACGTGTCCGTGATCGGCTTTGACGACGAACTCTACAAGACGATTCCCAACTCGATTCTGACGTCAGTGAAGTTTCGCCACCGCGAGCTGGGCATCCGTGCACTTAACGAGGTCGTCGCAGGTCTGGAAGCCCCGAGCTCCAGAAGCCGTACGCTTGTGTCGGGCGTGCTGGTCGAGCGTTCCAGCGTGAAGGACCTGCGGGCGTAGACGTGCTCGGCTCGTTCATCTTAATCTGTAACAGGTGGGGCCGAAAATCTCAGCTAGATGTTACAGATTTAGACAATTCGGTCCAGCTTATTCCGTTTGTCTCGATCTGTAACAACTAGACGGTCAAAAGTGGTCTACATGTTACAAATCGAGATTGTTCGGCCCGGGCCGCCCGTTCGTCTAAATCTGTAACAGCTTGGACCGAAAAACTCGGCTAGATGTTACAGATTGAGATGAACAGGAGGAGGCTTATAGGACAAAATGTGTGTCTACTTTAGGGGCATCGGCGCAGGTCGATGCC
>UQIY01000052.1 GCA_900541195.1 uncultured Collinsella sp.
AAGCTCGAGCTTTCGGACGAACTTGCCGCCGCTCCCGCCGAGGCCGTTGAGGTCGAGGGCCTGGACGAGCAGTTTGCCGGCTCGGCCGACGCCTTCGATACCGCCATGGACGCCATGGCCGAGCGCTTCCCCGAGCGCCGTGCCTCCGCCCCCGGCGACGCCGTCGACCGCGCCCGCATCACGCCCGAGACCGAGCTCGACGTGCCCGCCACCTCCGTCTACCAGGCCGGCGCTATCAAGCTCGAAGAGGAGCTCTCCCCCGCTGAGGCCTTCGAGACCGGCATGGGCGAGGCCGCCTACACCTATCTGGCCGATCACGCCACCAAGCGCGTCGTCATCGATGTGCCCGCGTACGGACGCGCCACGGTTACCGTGCGCGTGAGCGGTGTCGACGCCGCCGCGGCCATCGCCGCTATCGATGTCGTCGCCCGTCCGCAGGCAACGCTCGACCTGCAGATCGCCCTGGACTCCCCCGTCAACGGCCAAGGCGTCGTGGGCTCCGTGCTGCGCGTGTGCGCTCACGAGTACGCCACCGTCAACGTAACCTGCACGCAGACGCTCGATGACAGCTGGATCGCGCTCGACGACACCGGTCTGTTCCTGGACGAGGGCGCGCGCGTCAACGTGCAGCACACCGTCCTGGGTGCCGGTGCCAGCGCCACCGGCCTTGCCGGCGACCTGCTGGGCGACACCGCCAAGGTGACCATCGATACCGATTACCTGGGTGCCCGCGAACAAGTTCGCGACTTTAACTACGAGCTGCGCCACCGCGGCCGCAAGACCGAGTGCGAGATCGACGCCAACGGCGTGCTGACCGGTACGTCCAAGAAGGTCTACCGCGGCACCATCGACCTCGTGCACGGCTGCAAGGGTGCCGTCGGCACCGAGCGCGAAACCGTGCTCTTGGCCAACAAGGGCGTCGACAACAAGACCGTTCCCGTCATCCTCTGCGACGAGGACGACGTCGCCGGCAACCACGGCGCCACCATCGGTCACGTCCGTGACGAACAGCTGTTCTATCTCGCCTGCCGCGGCCTTGACCAAAACGCCGCCGAGGACCTGTTCATCCGCGCCAAGCTGGAGGACGCCGCGCTTTCCGCCATCGACGAGCGCACCCGCGCCGCCGTCGTTCGCTTGGGCAACAACCTAATCGACAACTTTGAGGAGGAGCTCGCATGATCGACACCGAGCACGTTAAATGCGATACCTGTACTGCCCCCGAGCCCATGGAGCTCGACGCCAGCGACGAGGCCTCGCGCGGCTGGCCTACCGTCGACATCGAGACCAATCCCTACAAGGCGCAGTTCCCGCTGTTCCAGCAGCACCCCGAAATCGCCTTCCTCGATAGCGCCGCTACCGCACAGCGCCCCGCCTGCGTGCTCGACGCCGAGCGCGACTTCTACCAGCGCATGAACGCCAACCCCCTGCGCGGCCTGTACTCGCTGTCCGTCGAGGCCACCGAGGCTATCGCGAAGGTGCGCCAGCAGATCGCCGATGTCATCGGCGCCCCCCAGGCCAACGAGGTCGTCTTCACCCGCAACACGAGCGAGTCGCTCAACCTGGTCGCCAAGAGCTTTGCGCCCACGGTGCTGGAGCCGGGCGACGAGGTCGTCATCACCATCATGGAGCACCACTCCAACCTGATCCCGTGGCAGCAGGTCTGCCGCGAGACCGGCGCCAAGCTCGTCTACCTCTACCCCACCAAGACCGGCCAGCTAACGACCGAGGAAGTTCTGTCCAAGGTGGGCCCCAAGACCAAGATCTTGGCCGTGGGTCAGGTCTCTAACGTGCTGGGCGTTGAGAATCCGGTCAAGAACCTAGGCAAGCTCGTGCACAAGTACGGCGGCTATCTGGTCGTCGACGGTGCGCAGTCGCTGCCGCACATGCCGGTCGATGTGGCCGATCTGGGAGCCGATTTCTTTGCCTTTAGCGCGCACAAGGCTATGGGCCCCATGGGCATCGGCGTGCTGTGGGGCAAGATGGACCTGCTCAACGCCATGCCGCCCATGCTCACCGGCGGCGAGATGATCGACTCGGTCACCGAGCAGGACGCCGTCTGGGCGCCCGTCCCCGAGAAATTCGAGGCCGGCACGCAGGACGCCGCCGGCATCTTCGCCACGGGCGCGGCGCTTGACTACCTGGTCAACACGGTAGGCTACGAAAACATCCAGACCCGTGAGAAGGCACTCGTCCACTACCTGATGGGCGAGCTCATGCAGCTCGACTTTGTCCAGATCATCGGCTCCATCTATTGGGACAACCACCACGGCGTCGTCAGCTTTAACGTCAAGGGCATCCACCCGCACGATGTCGCGAGCATCATGGACATGGACGGCGTTTGCATCCGCGCCGGTCACCACTGCGCGCAGCCTCTGCTCACCTGGCTGGGCGTCGAGAACCTTGCCTGCTGCCGCGCCAGCGTGGCCTTCTACAACGACAAGGCCGATATCGACAAGTTCATCGCCGGCCTGCATCACGTTTGGAGCACGTTCAATGGGTAATCTGTACACCTCTACCACGTTTATGGAGCACAACTCGCACCCCGACTACAAGTACGAGATGGATGCCCCCACGCACGAGCACGACGGCATCAACCCCAGCTGCGGCGATGAGCTCACTCTGCAGCTGCGTGTCGAGAACAACGTGATCGAGGAGGCCTCCTTTACCGGTCACGGCTGCGCCATCAGCCAGGCCAGCGCCGATATCATGGCCGACCTCATCACCGGCGAGACGGTCGAGGAAGCACGTCGTCTGGCAGGGCTTTTCCTCGCCATGATCCGTGGCGAGCAGCTCTCCGAGGAAGACCTGGAAGACCTGGACGAGGCCGCCCAGCTCCAGGACATCTCGCACATGCCCGCCCGCGTCAAATGCGCCGAGTTAGCCTGGCGCACCCTCGACGGCATGCTCGAAGGGTAAACTAGCCAGAAGCGGATGCCCCAGATCAAAGGGTTTGATTGCCGAGCCGCCCAATACGGGCGGCTCGGCTTTTTCATAACGCCTCGGACACACAAAGTTCGCGCGTCCGGCGCTCGCCCTGTCATTTACCGAACAGCCAGCCGCAAACACGGACGTTTTCCACAGTGTCAACGGCTAGCGACAGAGCCACGGGCACCCCAAGCAACGCCCCATGCCCCGTCCTGCTGGGCTCCGGTTCGCTTCGCGCCCGCCACAGACGGGTCCCATAGGGTACGGCGTGCATTTTTGCGAGTTTTCAGCACGCCAAGTTGCGTGTATACGCATTGAAAGCGTTAATCAACGTCTCCAGGCACCCTTTTATATCGTTTTAGAACAAGCATAGTGGTCTCAGGGGTCACAAGCATGCGCTTTGGAGGCACATCGGCAGGCATAAATGGCTTCGGGACCCATATATTTCAAGATTACGGCGGTGCCGACAGCACCACGATGCTGAAAACTCCGCTTTTTGCACGGTGTGGACGGGGGTAGGCGCGGGTAAAACCGGACTGAGCCGTATTTTTATGCAAGACGGCAATCGTTCTATGCATATCGAGAAGTGCAGTCAGCGTACCAAGCATTTAGAACGCAGGTTGCGGCGCATGAACGACCCCAGCCGCGGTGCACAGGCAGCCCTACATCACGTTTCCGCCAGCCCGCATCGCCGTCCCCGTGCGGGTCCGCACAATACGAGAAACCGTACTTTTGCCAATCCCGGTATAGTGCTCAATCTGACGCACCGTAAATCCGGCATCGCGCAATCCAACGATAACGGCATCGCGCCGCGCCGGCGGTGCGGCTTTAACCCCGTGGAGCGGAGCCCCGAGGCTCTTCGCCAACCTGTCGGCAAAGGCGTGGCGTTCCCACTCCGTCTCTTTCATATCGCACAGCACCGGTTCGCCGCCGTCGGGCATCGCTAGCGAATAGGCAATAAAGCCCTCGGCAGAACCAAAAAGTTCAAGTACACAAGAAGGATCGGAAAATCCCCTCGTGACATCGGCCGCATCGCTGTCGTAAGCGCGCAGATGCTCCGCAAAGCTGCTCCAGGGATAACGCTCGATTAGGCTAATGCCCTCCTCCTGCGGATCGGCGTGTACGGAGCGAATAGCCTCCATCACCTGCCAGTCGGTATCGAGCGAGCGGCGCTCAAAACGCTCACGAAATAGGCAGCCCGCGCGCCCAGCGCGCTTATTGAACCGACGAGCATACGTCAACAGCAGCCGCTGCATAGCAGCGCTCATTTCGTCCTCGTAATCCAAAAGCACCAGATCCACGTAGTCGCTCATGAGACACCAGGCCACAATCGTCACCTGGGCATCGCGGCAGCAGTCGCGCATCAGTTCCAAAAACTCCCACCGGTCCTCGTCGCTCTCAAAGATCAACTGCCCGCCCATACCGCGGGCACAAACATGGTAAAAACCGGTGATCGTTTTCCAAACGCGCTGCATGGCGCTCCCTTCGCCGGGATCTGCTTACCATCCAATACATCACGATTGAAACGTGCCATCAAAACATTCACGCAAAATGGCACCCGTCGACGGTAAAAGGCGGCAATCCGATGGCGAACGGCAATATAGCCACAGGTCAGGCAACGCAGCCTTGCCAAAAGCTTGACCACAACCGAGCCCCTTCAACGGACCGCACAACCACAAACAGTTTAGTTAAATCGTTTCAATTGAAAGTTCCGCGCTTCTCGCTACGAAAACTGAGCCGTTCGCCGAATATTCTGTGCATTTCGCGGTATTATAGGGGCTGCATGTCATGTCCCTTTCGAAGGGTCGCCCGGCAATCGCCAGCCACGACCCCCAGACGGGACGCCAACACGATAGAGAGGAGAGGCATGCAGTACTCACAGGAAGTGGAGAACATGTGCCCCGTTGCCAAGGGTGCATACCACGGCCCCGCACCCATCCCCGAGGAGGGCAAGTGGGTCCAGGCTAAGGAGATTTCCGACATCTCCGGTCTTACGCACGGTGTGGGTTGGTGCGCACCTCAGCAGGGCGCCTGCAAGCTCACGCTGAACGTCAAGGACGGCATCATCGAGGAGGCCCTCGTTGAGACCATCGGCTGCTCGGGCATGACCCACTCTGCCGCCATGGCTTCCGAGATCCTTCCCGGCAAGACCATCCTCGAGGCCCTCAACACCGACCTCGTCTGCGACGCCATCAACGTTGCTATGCGCGAGATCTTCCTGCAGATCGTTTACGGCCGCAGCCAGACCGCGTTCTCCGAGGGCGGCCTGCCCGTGGGCGCCTCCCTCGACGACCTCGGCAAGGGCCTTCGCTCTCAGGTCGGCACCATGTTCGGCACCAAGGCCAAGGGCGCTCGTTACCTCGAGCTCGCTCAGGGCTACGTCACCCGCATGGCTCTCAACGACAAGAACGAGATCATCGCGTTCGAGTTCCTGAACCTCGGTAAGTTCACCGACGCCGTCAAGGCCGGCAAGACCCCCGAGGAGGCCATCGCTGGCGCTATGGGCCACTATGGTCAGTGGGAGAACGCTGCCAAGTACATCGACCCGCGCACCGACGAGGAGACTCACTCCGTCGCCAGCGTGTTCCCGGTTCACGAGTAGAAAGGGAGGGAAATAACTATGACTGTTACGTTCGAAGGTTACGAGCGCCGCGCTGACAAGATCAACAAGTGCCTCGCCGACAACGGCATCGCCTCCCTCGAGGAAGCTCTGCAGATCTGCACCGACAAGGGCTTCAACCCGCGTGAGATCGTCAACAACACCCAGTCCATCGCCTTCCAGAACGCCGAGTGGGCCTACACCCTCGGCTGCGCTCTCGCTGTCAAGCGTGGCGCCAAGACTGCTTCTGAGGCTGCCGCCATCATCGGCGAGGGCATCCAGGCCTTCACCGTTCCCGGCTCCGTCGCCGAGGACCGCAAGGTCGGTCTGGGTCACGGTAACCTGGGCGCCATGCTGCTCTCCGACGACACCGAGTGCTTCGCCTTCCTGGCTGGCCATGAGTCCTTCGCTGCCGCTGAGGGCGCTATCGGCCTGGCTCTGAACGCCAACAAGGCTCGTAAGAAGCCGCTGCGCGTTATCCTCAACGGTCTGGGCAAGGACGCCGCTCAGATCATCGCCCGCATCAACGGCTTCACCTACGTGAAGACCCAGTTCGACTACTTCACGGGCGAGCTCAAGGTCGTCGAGACCATCCCCTACTCCGATGGTCCCCGCGCCGCCGTCAACTGCTACGGCGCCGACGACGTCCGCGAGGGCGTTGCCATCATGTGGCACGAGAACGTCGACATCTCGATCACCGGCAACTCCACCAACCCGACGCGCTTCCAGCACCCCGTCGCTGGCACCTACAAGAAGGAGCGCCTCGAGGCTGGCAAGAAGTACTTCTCCGTCGCTTCTGGTGGCGGCACTGGCCGTACCCTGCACCCGGACAACATGGGCGCCGGCCCTGCCTCTTACGGCATGACCGACACCATGGGCCGTATGCACTCCGACGCCCAGTTCGCCGGTTCTTCCTCCGTGCCTGCGCACGTCGACATGATGGGTCTCATCGGCATGGGCAACAACCCCATGGTCGGTGCCACCGTCGCCTGCGCTGTCGCCGTCGAGGAGGCCCTCAAGGCCTAATCGCGCCCGCGCGATGCTCATATAGTTGAGCTTTAGAGCCGCTACCCGCACGGGTAGCGGCTCTTTTTTGTCGCCGCAAAGCGTTCAAGAGCCGATATATCAGTTCTGATGGAACGTAAGGCGTGATGGGAAGGAGCCGCCAAGCGACCCTAACGTCCACACGCCATATTTGCCCTTTACCGATTTATCCAATCTTTGCGATACCTTTGCCAATCTCCCGTGCGACAATGCGCGAACGAGAAAGGAATCCCATGGAATCAACTGATGTACTGGTAATCGGATCGGGCATCGCTGGCCTTTGCGCCGCCATAGAAGCAGCAAGCGCGGGTGCGACCGTTACCATCGCAAGCGCCGGCAAGACCATGAGCGGGTCGAGCTTCTTCCCGGGCACCTGGGGCCTCGGGCTTATTGGGCCCGTCGACGAAGACGACGAACAGGACCTTATCGACACCATCCAGGCCGTCGGCGGCGGCGTAGCCGACCCTACGCTCGTCCAGACGTTTGTCCACGGTATCCCCCAGGCCATCCAATGGCTCGAGCAAGATCTGGGTGTTGAGCTCCAGCGTCCGCAAAGCGCCGAGAGCGCCCAGCAAAAGCAATTTATCCCCTGCTTTGACCATAAGACACGCAATTGGCGCGGCCTGACCCGCAAGCCTCTTGAAGACGCGTGTGCGGCCCAGATCAAGTCTCTTGGCATTCGTCTGCTCCCCCGACACGAGCTTATAGACCTTGTTGAAAGCACAACCGGAAAGATTACCGGCGCCGTGCTCTACAACCAAACAGACGAGCGCATCGTGACCTTTGCAGCAAAGGCCACTATCATCGCAGCCGGCGGCACTGGCGGTCTATTCGAACGCAGCCTCACTTCGGCCGATGTACTCAGCTCCTCGCAGGCCATCGCGCTGGCGCACGGTGCATCGCTTACTAATATAGAGTTCATGCAGATGATGCCCGGTTTCATTGAACCTAAGCGCAACCTGGTCTTTAACGAAAAGACCTGGCGCTACGTCACGTTTGACCAACCGGTCGACATTGCCAACGAAAAGTTAGACGATCTGCTTGAGCAACGCTCAGGATATGGCCCCTTCACTTCGCGCTTAGCTTCCCGCGCCATCGATCTTGCTGTCGATCAAGCGGGTGCCGAAGGTCTGGCGCTCCACTACGACTTCCCGCGAGAGAATGTCCCCGAGTTCGTGCAGACCTTTGCCACTTGGCTACAAGACGAGCATGGTATCGCTCCGAGCGACGAGATGCGTGTGGCGATGTATGCCCACGCGGCCAACGGCGGCATCAAGATCGACAGGACCGCGTACACGGGCGTTGAGGGCCTCTACGCCTGTGGCGAGGCAACAGGCGGCATGCACGGCGCCGACCGCATCGGAGGGCTGTCGAGCGCCAATGGCATCGTATTCGGGCACATTGCGGGCGCATCGGCGGCTCGAGCAGCACTGGACGCTCCCGAGGCTGACGCACCGGAGGATGTCGCCCTCCCCGAGCATGGCATCGCTACAGCAGTCGCCGAGCGCCTAACCCGCTGCCTCAAGCACACAATGAGCGCCTACTGCATGATCAACAGGACCGATGCGGGTCTATCCAAGGCGCTGCAGGAGCTTGAAAGCCTGCAAGATGAAGCCACGACTCTAAATAAGCCGCGTGCCAACGACAGCGAAATCGCTGCCCTCGCGCGCCTACAGTCGCAAATTCAGCTGGCTGCGGAGATGGTCAAAGCCATGCGCAAACGAACCGAAAGCCTCGGTTCGCACTATCGAGCGGACTAGGCTGAGCCCCTATCCAAAACAGAATACAACTTATCGATATCTATCGGCCCCGCGGACTAGAAGCAACACGGGGCTCATTGGTGTCCGCACGGCTGCGTATCATTATTCTGAATATAGAGAGGACAAAGCCCGTGCAGACAACAGACCAGAGAGGAAGAGATATGGACAACAGGGATATCGAAAAGTGGCGTGTCGAACTTGATAGCTACGCCAATGTGGAAGACGGGGTTGAGTATTGGCTCGCACGCGATTTAATGGAACCCATGGGATACACTCGATGGGAGAACTTCGCCGAAGTTGTTAAGAGGGCAAAAGTCTCGTGCGAAACAAACAAAACTCCAGTTGATTCCCATTTTCGTGACACCACGAAAATGGTAACTGCCGGTGTCGCCGCTCGCGCGGTTAAAGACTACAAACTTACGCGCTATGCATGCTATTTAATCGCCCAGAACGGAGATTCAAACAAGCCAGAGATCGCACTCGCCCAGGCATACTTTGCCGTGCAGACGCGCCGCCAAGAGCTCATAGAGCAGCGCTTCGCAGAGATTCAGCGCTTGCAGGCGCGCCACTCGCTATCCGATTCAGAGAAACAGCTCTCGGGTATTGCGTTCAAACGCGGCGTGGACTCCAAAGGATTCGCGATCATCAAGTCGAAGGGCGATGAAGCGTTATTCGGCGGCAGAAGCACGGCGGAAATGAAGCAGCAGCTCGGCGTACCCAAGAGCGCGGCATTGGCGGACAGGTTAGCCGATGTCCTCATCAAAGCAAAGGACCTTACGAACTCGATGACTGCTTTCAACGCAGAGGAACACGACCTGTACGGTCTGGACCAAATCAAGCAAGAGCACGTCGAGAACAACACAAGCGTGCGTGGCAGCCTCATCGACCGCGGAATTGTCCCCGAAAATCTACCACCTGCCGAGGACACAAAGAAGCTCGAGCGCCGTGTGAAGGCAGACGAGAAGAAACTCAAGGAGGGTACTGACGGATTTACCGATCCGCAGGGTAGACTCGATTTGTGAAAGCGGCTGTGCCCCGACGGGTTCGACCCCATACGAGGTCAACAAAAAAAGACGGCCAACTTTCGTTGACCGTCTTAACATGCTTTGGTGGGCCGTCAGGGGTTCGAACCCTGGACCTTGGGATTAAGAGTCCCCTGCTCTACCAACTGAGCTAACGACCCGATATCAACACGAAGCAAGAACTGGGGTGGGTAAAGGGACTCGAACCCTCGACCTACGGGACCACAACCCGTCGCTCTAGCCAACTGAGCTACACCCACCGTGTCCTGTGCGCTTCGCGCTCGACTATTATTGCAAGGAACGCCATGCGATGCAAGCCCCAATTTTCAAGAATTTTGAAAAGAGTTTTTCGAGTGCGTTTCGAGCAATTCCCACCCTTTTCATAGGAGTAAACTTGCCCCACTGCAAACCCTCGAAAGGACCGTCATGAAAGAACTCTCCAATCGCACGGCATCATTCACCGATTCGGTCATCCGCCGCATGACACGCATCTCCAATAAGTACGGTGCCGTCAACCTCTCGCAGGGCTTCCCTGACTTCGATCCCCCGGCGCAGCTGCTCAACAGCCTGAGCACCATCGCCGCCGACCCCAAGCCGCTCTATCACCAGTACTCCATCACCTGGGGCTCCCAGGCCATGCGCGAGGCGCTCGCTGCCAAGCAGGAGCACTTTATGGGCATGCCGGTCGACCCCAACCAGAACATCGTGGTCACCTGTGGCTCCACCGAGGCCATGATGGCCGCCATGATGACGGTTACGAACCCCGGAGACAAGGTCGTCATCTTCTCGCCGTTCTACGAGAACTACGGCGCCGATACCATCCTCTCAGGTGCCGAGCCCATCTACGTGCCGCTCAACCCGCCCACGTTCGAATTCGATCGCGAGGTCCTCGAGGCGGCCTTCCGCGACAATGATCCCAAGGCCATCGTCCTGTGCAACCCTTCCAACCCCTGCGGCAAGGTCTTTACGCGCGAGGAGCTCGCCTTTATCGCCGACCTCTGCAAAAAGTACGACGCCTACTGCATTACCGACGAGGTATACGAGCACATCGTCTACGCGCCCCACGAGCACGTCTATATGGCCACGCTGCCAGGCATGTTCGAGCGCACCATCAGCTGCAGTTCGCTGTCCAAGACGTACTCCATCACCGGCTGGCGTCTGGGCTACACCATTGCCCCGGCCCAGATCACCGAGCGCATCAAGAAGGTCCACGACTTTCTCACCGTGGGTGCCGCCGCTCCCCTGCAGAAAGCCGTCGTCACCGCCCTCAAATTCGACGACAGCTATTACCAGGAGGTCCTCGACCTCTACGCCGCCAAGCGCGACCTGTTCTGCCAGGGACTCGACAGCATCGGTCTTGAGCACAACGTGCCACAGGGCGCCTACTACGTCATGATGGACATCTCTGAGTTTGGATATGATAGCGACCTCAAATTCTGCGAGGACTTCGCGTCTAAGGTGGGCGTGGGCGCCGTACCCGGCTCGAGCTTCTTCCGCGAGCCCGTCAACCATCTGATTCGTTTCCACTTTGCCAAGCGAGACGAGACACTTAACGCGGCGCTGGAGAACCTCAAGTCGCTGCGTGATAAAATCAAGCCGCGCGGGTAAGGACGGCCCAGCAACTAAAGCAACCAAAGAAGCCTCGCACCGCCCGCCGCGTTGCGAGGCTTCTTTTTATAGCGCTTTCTTAAATGGTTTAGAGCTCTATACTTTAGTCACGGAGCAACTCGTCCCAGAGAGAGGAATACTATGGCAGAGCAGCAGCTTATCGGAGCGCTCGAGGCTGGCGGCACCAAGATGGTCTGCGCCACGGGCTATGCAGACGGTACGGTCCTGGAGCGCGAGCAGATTGCGACCACGACCCCGCAGGAGACCGTTGAGGCCGTCAACGCATGGTTTGCCGACAAGGGCATCGCCGCGCTGGGCATTGGCGCCTTTGGCCCCACGGCAGTCAACCCTGCCTCGCCCCAATACGGCAAGATCCTGGAGACGCCCAAAACGGCATGGCGCTACTTTGATCTGCTGGGCACCATTCAAAACGAGCTCAATATTCCCTGTGGCTACGACACCGACGTCAACGTCGCCTGCTTGGGCGAGGTCACCTTCGGTTGCGCCCAGGGCCTCACCGACGTGGTCTACCTGACCATCGGCACCGGCGTGGGCGCCGGCGTGCTCTCGGGCGGCCAGCTCGTGCACGGTATGATGCATCCCGAAGCCGGCCATATCCTGGTCACTCGCGACCCGCGCGACACCATCGGCGAGCATAGCGCCTGCCCCTTCCACGACAACTGCCTCGAGGGCCTCATCGCCGGCCCCGGCGTTAAAAAGCGCTGGAATGGCAAGAGCGCCGGAGACATGGCCGAAGATCCGGAGGCCATGGACCTGCTCGCAGGCTACCTGGCACAGGCGCTCATGACCTACACGCTGTGCTACGCGCCGCAAAAGATCATCATCGGCGGCGGCGTGGCCGACCACACCCCCATCGTGCCGCTCGCACGCAAAAAGTGCGCCGAGATGCTCAACGGCTATATCGTCACGCCCGAGGTCAACGACATCGAAACCTACATTGTCAATAACAGCCTTGAGGGCAAGCAGGGCATCATGGGTTGTCTGGCCCTTGGCGCCCAGGCGCTCCAGTAAAGGACACATCAGCGGGGCGCAGCGTAGCCAAACTCGCAAAACGCCCGGAAAACGCCGTCACGCCCCGCAGAGGCCCTCAAACGCACAAGGCCGCCTAGGACCAAGCAAAACGTCCTAGGCGGCCTTTTTGGTGTACATCAGCGACCGTAAGAGATATCGGAGTACGACGCCTGTCGTCGCCCCGCAGCAGTCGATCATCACATCGGTAATCATGCCGGCGCGACCGGGCACAAATAGCTGGATCGTCTCGTCGATAGAAGGGACAAGCAGCAAGAACACCGCCGTGGGCAGCAACACATCAAACGTACGCCGGCCTTCGAGGTCAAAGGCGTGCGTCGCCAAGATGCCAAGCACCATGTACTCGGTAAAATGAGCGCACTTGCGCACGACGAAGTTGGTCACCCACTCGTATGGAAGCCCCAGGGTCTGCAAAAAGCCGCGAATGGATTCCATAATCGACAGGCTCAACGAACCAGAGCCCGTACCGGGAACCAGCGAATTGCCCCAAATGACGAGCACCATGGCGCAGGCGGCAAGCGCCCATTTTCGATCGACCTTAACCATGCGGCAATTATGCCTCCGCGCGCAGCGGCGTAAAGCTGGCGGTACCGCCCTCGATAACGCTCAGATAGGCACGACCCGTGCGCTTGACGGCCGCAGACTGCAGACGGTTGATTTCTTCCTCGAGAATCTGATTGACGCGCTCATGACGACGGTTTTCCATAACGCCGGCAGCGATAGCCTCGGCGCGCTCGATACCCTCGCGCGAGATACGCGCGGTATCCTCGGGAAGCACGGAGCTGTGGCGGCCGACATAGACGGGAGCAACCGAGACAGGTGAGGCTGCAGGCGTGGACACCGCCACGGGGGCGGGCTCGGCAGCCTCGGCCATGATCGCCATGGCGGCGGCCCACATGTCCTCGTGGCCCGAATAATCGGCCATGGGGATATCTTCCTCGAGAGAGGCATCGGGGAGACTATCGGTATCCACGCGATCTTGGGTATCGATAGAAGCAGTGATGGCGGCAGGCTCGTCCAAATCGGAGAGATCCACACCCTTGGCATCGGAAATGATGGGCATGCTGGCGAGCTTGGCGTTGTACCTGTCTCTTATACACATCTCCGAGCCCACGAGACCGGAGCCTATCTC
>UQIY01000053.1 GCA_900541195.1 uncultured Collinsella sp.
GTTCGTCGGCAGCGTCAGATGTGTATAAGAGACAGGCTCAATGTGCAGCGGGCGCAGCTTGCCGTCGGTGCCGGGGCGGTCGTAGTCGTACAGGCGATACGTCACGTCGCTCGACTGCTGCGTCTCCAAAATGAGCGTGCCGGTCTTGATGGCGTGCACGGTACCGGAATCAATCTGGAAAAAGTCGCCCTTGTGGATCGGCAGCACGTTGAGCATGTCGTCCCAACGGCCTTCCTCGATCATCTGTGCGGCCTCGACGCGGTCCTTGGCGCGCTGGCCGACGATGATCGTGGCACCGGGCTCGCAGTCCAGTACATACCAGCACTCGGTTTTGCCCAGGCTGCCGTTCTCGTGCTCGGCGGCGTACTCGTCGTTGGGATGAATCTGGATCGAAAGGTCGTCCTTGGCATCCAGAATCTTAATGAGCAGCGGGAACTCCTTGCCCTCGCAATTGCCAAAGAGCTCGCGGCGCTCGGCCCACAGCCATGAAAGCGTGTGGCCGGCATACGGGCCCTCCGCAATCTGGCAGTCACCGTTGGGATGGGCCGAGATGGTCCAGCACTCACCGATGGGACCTTCGGGAATGTCGTAACCAAATACGGTTTCGAGCTGGCGGCCACCCCAGATCTTCTCGTGGAAGATCGGCGTCAGTTTAATCAAATCGGACATATTCATACCCCCATTATGTTGCGCGGGCGTTGCACAAAACAGCTCAAAACGAGCGCCCGCGTGACTACAAAAACCTATGCCAACGTTACGTTGTGCAACTCAAAGCGGTCGCCAACGTTGCGCGAGACCGAATACTCAAAGGCGGCGCCGCTGTCCAAAAAGCCAATCTGGGTGAGTTCGAGCAGGGGAGAGCCAGGTTTGGTGTCCAGACGCTCGGCTTCTTCCTCGGTTGCTGCCACGGCGCGAATGGTACGGTGGAAGCTCGAAATCTTCAGCCCACATTGCTCGCGGATGAAGCGGTAGACCGATCCGTACAGGTCCTTCTTTTTAAGGCCTGGAATCAGCTCGAGGGGCATGTAGGTGTACTCGATAACGATGGGCTTCTCATCGGCCTGACGCACGCGCACGACGTGATAGGCAAAGTCATCCTCGGCAATTCCCAGCTGGGCTGCGATGTCCGCTGGTGGATTAACGATCGAGAAATCGTAGACCACCGAGGTCACCTTCTCCCCGCGGTGCTCATATGAAAAGCCTTGGGCACGGTCGTTTTTGCCCTGGAAAAACGCCTGGCCGGGAAGCCCCGCCGTGTCCTTAACGTAGGTACCCGATCCGCGTCGGCTGGTAATAAGACCTTCCTCGGTGATTTGTTCAATAGCTCGTTTGACGGTGATTTTTGAAACGCTATAGAGCTCGCAGAACTCAACGACGGTGGGAAGCTTGTCGCCCGGTTTAAGAGCGCCATCCTCAATACTTCGACGAATATCTGCAGCTATCGCCTCGTATTTGGGAATCATGGAACCTCCTTTCCGACTTATATGAATACAAAAGTAAGTATAACCCTCAACAGGGCACCCATATTACTTTTATCTAAGAAGTTCGAGAAAGAAAAAAGAAAAAGACGCTTTACTTTTAAAATTAGAGCGCTATAGTTTAAGCAACGAACGGAATCCTTCCGCAGAACAGGATCGACCGTTTGGGGACGGTTTTGTTTTGGCGGGTTGGATATCGGTATGACCGGTGCGCGCCCGCGCCGGATAACCTGCCAAAGCAAACCCGTCTCCAACCGAAAGCTCTAGAACACGAAAGCGAGGACTTTGATGGCACAGTATCAGCTGCCCAACGACTTCTTCTTTGGCGCTGCTATGTCCGGCCCGCAGACTGAGGGTCAGTGGAACCAGGGCGGCAAGCTCGAGAACCTGTGGGACACCTGGTCCATCCAGGATCTGGGTTCGTTCTACAACTGTGTTGGCTCTTATGCCGGCAATGACTTTATGGCCAAGTACCAGGAAGACTTTCGCATTTTGAAGGACTTGGGCCTGAATACCTATCGCACTTCCATCCAGTGGAGCCGTCTGCTCGATGCCGACGGCAACCTTAATGAGGAGGGCGCTGCGTGGTATCACGAGCTGTTCCGCGCCTCTCGCGAGGCCGGCCTGGAGCCGTTTGTCAACTTGTACCACTTTGACATGCCCACCTATCTCTTTAACCGTGGCGGCTGGGAGAGCCGTGAGGTCGTCGAGGCTTACGCGCATTACGCTGACGTCGCCTTCCACGAGTTTGGCCAGGAGATTAAGTACTGGTTCACCTTTAACGAGCCCATCGTCGAGCCCGAGCAGCGCTATCAAGAGGGCGTGTGGTTCCCGCAACTCCACGACTTCAACCGCGCTCGCACCGTGCAGTATCACATCTCGCTGGCACACGCGCTGGCCGTGGCCAACTATCGTCGCGCCTATGACGAGGGCGCTATTCGCGCCGATGCCAAGATCGGCATGATCAACTGCTTTACCCCGGTCTACACCAAACAGAACCCCAGCGAGGCAGACCTCGAGGCCGTGCGTATGACCAGCGGCATCAACAATCGCTGGTGGCTCGACCTTATTACCAAGGGCGAGCTTCCCGCCGACGTGCTCGACAGCCTGGCCGAGGGCGGCGTTAAGCTCCCGTTCCGTGCCGGCGACCAAGAGATTCTCAAGCAGGGTGTTGTCGACTGGCTCGGCTGCAACTACTACCACCCCACGCGTGTTCAGGCGCCGGCGAGCAAGGTCGACCAGTACGGCCTGCCGCACTTTGCCGACGAGTACGTGTGGCCCGACGCCGTTATGAACGAGAGCCGCGGCTGGGAGATCTACCCGCAGGGCCTCTACGACTTTGGCATGGACTGCGCCAAGAACTACCCCGATCTTGAGTGGTTCGTTTCCGAGAACGGCATTGGCATCATGGACGAATACAAGAACCGTGACGCCGAAGGAACCATCCAGGACGACTACCGCGTCGACTTTGTACGCCAGCACCTGGAGTGGGTTGCCAAGGCAATCGCCGAGGGCGCCAAGTGTCGCGGATACCATTATTGGGCCGTCATCGATAACTGGTCTTGGGCCAATGCCTTTAAGAATCGCTATGGCTTTGTCGAGGTAGATCTGATGGATGGCTACAAGCGCCGTCTTAAGAAGTCGGCGGCCTGGCTCAAACAGGTCGCCACGACCCACGTGGTTGATTAGCGACCGGGCGAACGCCCAGACCGCGCGCCGCCGCGCGCAACACATGGCACATCTGGTGGCAGAGGGCGACAGACCACCGTGCGCATAGGAAAAGGCCGGATTTGAAAGTTAGGAGCAATCATGGCCAGTGACAACGGAAAGAGCTTCCTCGACAAGTTTGCCGAGGTCTCTGCGAAGGTGGGAAACCAGGTTCACCTGCGTTCCCTGCGAGACGCCTTCGCGACCATCACGCCGCTCTATATCCTTGCGGGTATCGCGGTTCTTATTAACAACGTCGTGTTCCCTCTGTTCCCGCTCGATGCGGCGGGCCTTGCCAACCTTCAGACGTGGGGCTCGGCAATTACGCTGGGCACCCTCAACGTCTCTGCCATTATCTTGGCCGGATTGATTGGCTACAGCCTCGCCAAGAACAAGCGTTTCGATAACCCGCTCGCTTGCGTGGTCGTCGCCATCTCTGCCTTCGTCATCATGATGCCGCAGCAGATTACCGCCTCGCTTGCCGCCACGAGCCCGCTGCTCACCGACAAGATCACCTCCGCCGAGGTTACGGGCGCCCTTTCGACTGCCAACACCGGCACTAACGGTCTGTTCTCGGCCATTATCATCGCTCTGCTCTCCGTCTCGCTCTTCATCAAGATCTCTGGCGTCGAGAAGCTCAAGGTTAAGCTGGGCGAGGGCGTGCCTCCCGCGGTCTCCAACTCCTTCAACGTCATGATCCCGATGCTGCTCAACCTCGCGATCTTCGCTCTTGCCGCAGCCCTGCTCGCCGTGTGCGCCGGCACCGATCTGTGCGCCATCATCTCCACGTGCATCTCCAACCCGCTCAAGAACATCATGAACGCCGGTCCGTGGGCTGTTATCCTCATCTACACCCTTGCCAACCTGCTGTTCTGCGTCGGTATTCACCAGTCCACCATCTCTGGCGCTACCGTCGAGCCGATCCTGACCATGCTCATCGTCGACAACATGGCTACCTTTGCCGCCGGTGGCACCATCCAGCCCGATCACTACATGAACATGCAGATCGTTAACAGCTTCGCCCTCATCGGCGGCTCGGGCTGCACCCTCATGCTTCTGCTCGACACGCTCCTGTTCTCCAAGAACAAGGCTTCCGAGACCGTTTCCAAGATGGCTATCCTGCCTGGTCTGTTCAACATCAACGAGCCGGTTATCTACGGTTACCCCATCGTGTACAACCTGCCGCTCATGATCCCGTTTGTTCTTCTTCCCGACCTGTTCATCGGCATCACCTATGGCCTTACCTGCGCAGGCATCATCAGCCCCTGCATCGCCCAGGTGCCCTGGACCATGCCTCCCGTCATCAATGCCCTGCTCGCTACGGGCTTTGACTGGCGCGCCGGCGTGTGGCAGGCTCTCGAGATTGTCATTGGCATGGCCGTCTACCTGCCCTTTATGAAGATTTCCGAGAAGGCAATCGCCAAGCAGGAGGCTCTCGCCGAGTAGAACGCCTAACGTTCGTCCCTTTCACCTTTGCGGGCACCGGTACGTGGTGTCAGTGCCCGCATCTCTCTTCTGCGTAAGGGCGCAGAAAGAGGGCACAATAACCGCAAGGAATACAACCAGTCGTCGTCTGCGCGCCGCGCAGTTATAAGGAGGAAACCATGAAGAAGATCATGCTCTGCTGCAATGCCGGTATGTCCACGAGCCTGCTGGTCCAGAAGATGCAGGCCGAGGTTGCAAACCGTGGTCTGGATATCGAGATCGAGGCTCGTCCCATGAACGAGGCCCACGATCACCTGGACGAGTGCGACATGTTGCTGCTTGGCCCGCAGATCGGCTACACCAAGGGTGACTTTGAGAAGGAGGCCGCCGGCCGTTTTCCGGTCGAGGTCATCAACATGGTCGACTACGGCCGCATGAACGCTGCCGGCATCATTGACCACTGCGTCAGCGTGATGGGCTAGGTGCTCCGCATGGAGGATATGAACGAACTGCAGATGACCTGCTTCGAGATCATCAGCTACGTCGGTACCGCCAAGAGCATGTACATCAATGCCGTGCAAAAGGCCAAGGAGGGCGATTTTGACGCCGCCGAGGAGCTTATCAAGCAGGGCGACGAGGCCTATAACGGTGGCCACGATGTTCACATGGGGCTTCTGAAGAAAGAGGCCAACGGCGAGCGTAACGGCGAGGCCCCGTTGATTCTGCTGCATGCCGAGGACCAGATGGCCGGTACCGAGACCATGCGCGTCATGGCGACGGAGCTCATCGAGGTTCACAAGCAGCTGCAGGCACTTAAGGCCTAGTCAGCGTTATCGCCGCGAAGGACCGTGCGGTCCGACAGACAACATAGTCCCTTTGACGGGCGCCGGGAGTCTCCGCCTCCCGGCGCCTTTATTTTTGGGGATGGTCTTGCGCGGCCTGTTGAGCGGCCATTTGCGTTTCCCCAGTTAAAACCTGCCAAAACAAACCTGTCCCTTTTTGGTAAGTTTTTGCCTTGGGAGCGGTACCATACAGGCAATGTTTAAACGAGAAAGGTGGGCTCCCATGGAACCTAAGCAGTACTACATCGGTATTGACGTCGGCGGCACTTCGGTTAAGGAGGGTCTGTTCGACGAGGACGGCAACCTGCTGGCCAAGGCCAGCGTTCCCACGCCTCCCATCGTTGACGCTGCGGGCTTTGCCGCGGTGACCGAGGCTATCGACCAGGTGGTCGCCAAGGCCCAGATTCCGCGCGCCTTTGTGGCGGGTATTGGCCTGGCCGTTCCGTGCCCCATCCCGGCATCGGGCGATGCCAAGGTCAAGGCCAACATTGCCATTAACCTGCCCGAGCTGAGAGTCGCCATTCAGGAGCACTGCCCCGACGCGGTCGTTAAGTACGAGAACGATGCCAACGCCGCCGCCATGGGCGAGGCCTGGCTCGGCTCTGCCAAGGGTGTACAGAACGTGGTGATGGTCACCATCGGTACCGGCGTGGGCGGCGGCGTTATCGTCAACGGCGACGTGGTGTCGGGCGTTGTGGGTGCCGGCGGCGAGATCGGCCACATGTGCCTGAATCCGGCTGAGGAGCGCACCTGCGGCTGCGGCGGCCATGGCCACCTGGAGCAGTATTCCAGCGCCACCGGTGTGGTGAGCAACTACCTTGCCGAGTGCAAGAAGGCGGGCGTCGAGCCCATCGAGCTCACCGGCCCTTCAGATTCCAAGGACGTGTTCCAGGCCTGCCGCGAGGGCGACAAGCTTGCGCTGGCCGCGGCCGATACCATGGCCGACTATCTCGGTCGCGCCCTGGCGCTTATCGCCAACGTGGTCGACCCCGAGATGTTCCTGATCGGCGGCGGCGCCTCCGCCTCGGCCGATGTCTACCTCGACAAGGCTCGCGAGTACTTCCAGCGCTACGCGCTTTCCGCCTCGCGCGAGACGCCCATTAAGGTCGCTTCGCTCGGCAACGACGCCGGCATCATCGGCGCCGCCTACGTAGCTCTGCGCGCCGCTGGCAAATAGCTGGTGCAGGGGGGCGGGTTACTTTGCACCAACATGGTGCAAAAGGGACAGCCTTGGCCCCCATACCTGCCCCAAAATATGCCGTGGCTCTTCCGTCTGCGAAGGCTCGGCATCGGCGTGCTACCATAGCTACGTCTAAGTACACATATCAAGTGGAGGATATCCATGGCAAACGTTCTTGTCTTTGGTCACCAGAACCCCGATAACGACGCCATCATGAGCGCCATCGTTCTGTCCCAGCTGCTCAACCAGGTTGAGTATGCCGGCAACACCTATGAGGCCTGCGCCCTGGGCCAGCTTCCGGCCGAGTCCGCCAAGCTGCTCGCCGACGCCGGCATCGCCGAGCCCCGCGTGATCGAGTCCGTCGAGGCCGGTCAGCTCGTCGTCCTCACTGACCACAACGAGTCCGCCCAGTCCGTTGCCGGTCTTAAGGACGCCACAGTCTTTGGTGTCGTCGACCATCACCGCATCGGCGACTTCGAGACCGCCGGCCCGCTGCACTACATCTGCCTGCCCTGGGGTTCCAGCTGCACCATCGTCACCAAGCTCGCCGGCGTGCTCGGCGTTGAGCTTTCCGACGTTCAGGCCAAGCTGCTGCTCTCGGCCATGATGACCGACACGCTCATGCTCAAGAGCCCCACCACCACCGATGTCGACCGCGCCGTCGCCGCCAAGCTCGGCGAGCAGGTGGGCGTCGACCCGGTCAAGTTTGGCATGGAGGTCTTCCTCACCCGTCCGTCCGGCTCCTTCACCGCTGCCGAGATGGTCGGCAACGACATCAAGATGTTCGAGCCCGCCGGCAAGAAGCTGCTCATCGGCCAGTACGAGACCGTCGACAAGAGCCGCGCGCTCGGCATGATCGACGAGGTCCGCGAGGCCATGCGCGCCTACGCCGCCGAGAAGGGCGCTGACGGCATTGTCCTGTGCATCACCGACATCATGGAGGAGGGCTCGCAGGTCCTGCTCGAGGGTGAGACCGAGGCCGCTCAGAAGGGCCTGGGCATCGCCGACGAGCACGACGGCGTCTGGATGCCGGGCGTTCTCTCCCGTAAGAAGCAGGTTGCTGCCCCCATCATGGCCGCCTGCTAGGTTCTTTTGGCCTAACACCGACGACCGGACCGCGGACGCCCCGCGCTCCGGTCGTTTTTTGTGCACGGCACCGCGTTGTCTATTGGACAGGGGCGCCCGTGCCGTTGAGCAAATAATGTTCAACCTGTGGTTCCGCTTTTCGGCCACGTCTGCGTGCTTGTCGTGCAGGGTAGGCTAGATGCAAGCGTAATACGTTGGAGCGCGGCGCCGCCATCTGGGCGGGCCGTGCTTTTTTAAGACGGGAGTCTTCCCGTGAAAGGAGCCGCCCATGGCAGCACCCGAGCAGCTGTTTAACGTCCGTGAGCGCAAGCGTTTTGCGCGCCATGACATTTGGGAGCGCATCGCCGAGAACGGCACGATTTCCGCCGCCGTCATGGTCTTCGCCGCCATCGCCGCCGTCATTTGCGCCAATACCGATGCCTACGAGGCCATCCATCACTTTTTGGAGACCCCGTTGTATGTGGGTCTGGGCAACCTTACGGCCGGTCTTACCGTTGAGCTTTTCGTCAACGACTTCCTCATGGCGATTTTCTTTTTGTTGGTGGGCATTGAGCTTAAGTACGAGATGACGGTCGGCGAGCTCAAAAATCCGCGTCAGGCCATGCTTCCCATGCTGGCGGCCGTGGGCGGCGTCGTCGTTCCCGCCTGCATCTACCTGATCTTTAACCATGCTGGCGCGCACAACGGCTGGGCCATCCCCATGGCAACCGATATTGCCTTCGCACTGGGCGTGCTGTCGCTTTTGGGCAATCGCGTGCCCAACGGCGTGCGCGTGTTCTTCTCGACGCTCGCCATCGCCGACGACCTCATCTCTATCGCCGCCATCGCCATCTTCTACGGTCAGAGCCCCAATCCGTTTTGGTTGGGCGCCGCCGCGCTTGTGACCTGCGCGCTCGTGTGGCTCAACAAGACGCAGCATTACCGCCTTGCCCCGTATTCGGTACTGGGCCTGCTGTTGTGGTTCTGCATGTTCAAGAGCGGCGTACACGCCACGCTTGCCGGCGTCATCCTGGCCTTTACCATCCCGGCCAAGTGCGGCGTCAAGCTCGATAGCCTCACCGATTGGTTGGGCGAGTGCCTGCCGCTGCTCGATGACCGCTACGACGACGAGGCACACATCCTGGGCCAGCATGACTTTACCGTCTCGACCACCAAGGTCGAGCGCGTCATGCACCGCGTGACCCCGCCGCTCATCCGCATGGAGCGTCTGATCTCCACGCCGGTCAACTTTGTGATCCTGCCGATCTTTGCGTTCGTCAACGCACAGGTTCGCCTGGTGGGCGTGGACATGAGCACGCTGCTCACCGACCCGGTGACGCTCGGCGTGTACTTTGGCATGCTGCTGGGCAAACCGATCGGTATCTTTGGTATGACGTTTGCCCTGGTTAAGCTTAAGGCCTGCGAGCTGCCGCACAATGTCAACTGGCACATGATTGCCGGCGTGGGCATTCTGGGCGGTATCGGCTTTACCATGTCGATTCTCATCAGCGGCCTTGCCTTCCCGACGGCCCAGTTTGAGGTTCTGGCTGCCAAGGCCGCCATCCTTGCCGGTTCGGTCACCGCCGCCGTGCTCGGCATGATCTACATGAGCGTGGTCTGCAAGCACCCCGCGCCCAAGGGCGAGTAAGGGCACATACAAGTTTAAAAACGCCGCCTGTGAGCACCATCACAAGCGGCGTTTTAGTCATTGGGGACGTTCTTAAATGACTAGGTTTATTCCACGGTGCCGTAGACGGCGCCCCAGCCGTGGGCGGCCAAGGCGGAATTGAGCTGGTCGCAAAGTGACTGGCGGTCGTAATAGCCGGGCGGTAGCAGGTTGACGATCTCCATGAGATCGGGGGCCAGGTCCAAGATTTCGGCCTGTACGATCAGATCCAGGCGGTCGATGGCGTGGCGGTCGTAAAACAGTCCGTCGACCAGGCGCTGCAGGTCGCCGAATTCCTCGGCCTGGAACGATCCGTACTCCATAGTGCCTCCTTGGGCGCCCCACGCCGGCATGCGCGGCGATTCGTAATTTATTGCGATGGACTTAATCTATCACGGCTTCATAACGTTGTGGCGGTGGCGGTCTATACTTAGACGAACTGCAACGTACCGCTTCGCGAAAGGTCGCACCCCATGCAGACGATCTACCAGAAGATGGAAACCACCGAACTCGATGCCGCCATCGAGGCACTCAAAGCCGAGGTCGCCGAGGTCAAGGCCAAGGGCCTGGCGCTCGATATGGCCCGCGGCAAGCCGTCGCCCGCCCAGGTGGACATCTCGCGCCCCATGCTCGATATCCTCAACGCCGACGCCGATCTGCACGATGGCAACGTCGATTGTTCCAACTACGGCTGCTTCGAGGGTATTCCTTCGGCACGCAAGCTGGCAGGGGAGTTTCTGGGCTGCCCCGCCGAGCAGACGCTCGTGCTGGGTTCGTCGAGCCTGCTGATCGAGCATGACATCGCCGGCATGTTCTGGCGTTGCGGCTCGTGCGGCAGCGAGCCCTGGGACGCCTACGAGGCCGCGCACGACGGCAAGAAGGTCAAGTTCCTGTGCCCCGTTCCCGGCTACGATCGCCACTTTGGTATCACCGCCGACTTGGGCATCGAGAACGTCCCCGTCGCGATGACTGACAACGGCCCCGACATGGACGAGATCGAGCGCCTCGTTGCCGCCGACGATTCCATCAAGGGTATCTGGTGCGTGCCCAAGTATTCCAACCCCACGGGCATCACCTTTAGCGAGGATACCGTGCGCCGCCTGGTCGAGATGCCCACAGCCGCGCCCGATTTCCGTATCTTCTGGGACAACGCCTACTGCGTGCACGACCTGTACGACGAGACCGACGAGCTCGCAAACATCTTTGACCTCGCTCGCGCGGCGGGCACCGAGGACCGCGTGGTGGCCTTTGCCTCGACGTCCAAGATCACCTTCCCGGGCGCCGGCATCGGCTTTATCGGTGCGAGCCCCGCGGTCATCGCCGAGTTCTCCAAGCGCCTGAAGGCCGGCCTCATCAGCGCCGACAAGCTCAACCAGCTGCGTCACGTGCGCTTCCTTCCTACCATCGAGGCGGTCAAGGAGCACATGAAAAAGCATGCCGAGTTCCTGCGTCCGCGCTTTGAGGCCGTCGAGCGCAAGCTCACCGAGGGCTTGGGCGACACGGGCTGCGCCACTTGGACGCACCCCCGCGGCGGCTACTTTGTAAGCTTCGATGGCCCCGAGGGCTCGGCCCAGAAGGTCGCCGCGCTTTGCGCCGACCTGGGCGTCAAGCTCACGCCGGCCGGTGCTACCTGGCCCTATGGCAAGGACCCGCGCGACACTAACATCCGCATCGCGCCGAGCTATCCCACGGTCGAGGACCTGGAGGCCGCGCTCGATGTGCTGGTGCTGGCCGTTAAGCTTGTCGCTGCCGAGCTTGCGCGTGCCGAGCGCGCCTAACGCCTAGGGCCCCGCAAGTTCGCGCCCAGTACTATCAGCACTCTCGATTCGCAAAGGAGCGTATACATGGATTTGGGTATTTCCACCAACCCCACGCCGGAGCTCTACACCATTA
Organism: uncultured Collinsella sp.; assembly: GCA_900541195.1. Taxonomy (GTDB): domain Bacteria; phylum Actinomycetota; class Coriobacteriia; order Coriobacteriales; family Coriobacteriaceae; genus Collinsella. The sequence continues at coordinate 11,257 of UQIY01000053.1, forward strand.
AGGTAACCGGCGAGATCGATATCTCTAACGCCGATAGCCTGCGCAATGCCATCGACCTGGCGCTCGAGCAGCCCACTGAGGCCGTTGAGCTCGATTTTGCCCAGGTGAGCTACATCGATTCGACGGGCATTGGCGTGCTCGTGGGCGCCGCACACCACGCGGTCGACCACGGCAAGCGCTTTAGCTGCACCAATGTGCAGCCCCCGGTGATGCGCGTGGTTCAGCTGTTGGGTGTCGACCAGGAGATTTCGATCACCGCTGCATAATCTTTGCCCCCAAAAGGGCGTGCCGTTTGGCATATGTTTGTGATGCGCTCGGACGTTTTGGCGTCCGGGCGCTATACTTGACCGAATGAATAGACGAGTTCCGGCCGAATGGCGCGGTGCGGGCTCGACTCACATCGAGCCTTGGAGGTATGTGTGTTTGGTATTGGAGAGGGTGAGCTCGCGATCATCGTGGTCTTCGGCTTTTTGCTGTTTGGCCCGGATAAGCTCCCGCAGATGGGCCGCACGATCGGCCGTGCCATCCGTCAGTTCCGCGAGACGCAGGAAAAGATGACGGCCGTTGTTCAGTCCGAGATTATCGATCCGGTGAGCGAGGCCGCGTCGGCCCCGGTCAAGCCCAAGAAGGCTGCTGCGACCGACGACGATTCCGATGCGGACGAGGATGCCGCCGAGACGGCAGCGCCCGCCAAGAAGGAGACCTTTGCCGAGCGTCGCGCCCGTCTTGCTGCCGAGAAGGCCGCAAGCGAGAGTGCCGCTGAGGGAGAAGGTGCTGCCGCTGTCTCTTATACACATCTGACGCTGCCGACGAACTCTAGGG
>UQIY01000054.1 GCA_900541195.1 uncultured Collinsella sp.
TTTTCGTAGATTCCGCACGAGCCGGAAAGCACTTAATGTGCTTTCCGAGCGAGCCCAGGACCTGACCGAGCGAAAACCTTGCGCCCGGCCTTCGGCGGCGCGGCCGGATGGTGGAATTGTGTGCAGCCCGGTTTTCCGTTGACCGATGCCGGGGTCCCCGCCATAATACTTTCGGTTCACGCACGAATCCGCTGCCAGAGACAGCCGGTGCAAACGGGCATTGCCCGCGAGCTTAATGGGATATCCCGCCAGCCGAGGTGGTCGAGTAGATATGTCTTCTCGCCCCCGTCGCTCATGCAGCGCGGGGGCTTTCTTTTTGGACATGCCCCCGTCACGTCCTTGTGGCGGACCGTGCCCGGAAAGAATTCGAGGAGGTGTAATTCATGCCCCAGCAGTACAAAATCGACAAGGTTGCAGAGATCGAGTCCCGTATCGCCGAGAACGCCGGTCTGTTCGTCGTCAACTACAACGGTCTGACGGTTAAGCAGGCTCAGGAGCTGCGTCATCAGCTTCGCGAGTGCGGCGCCGAGATGAAGGTCTACAAGAACAACCTGGTCAAGATCGCTCTCAAGAACCAGGAGCAGCCCGAGCTCGACGAGATCCTCGCCGGCCCCGTCGCTTATGTGTTCTACGAGACCGAGCCGGTCGAGGCCGCTAAGACCCTTAAGGACTTCTCCGCTAAGTCCAAGGGCGTCCTTGAGATCAAGGGCGGTATCTCCGACGGCAAGGCCGTTTCCGCTGATGATGTTAAGGCTATCGCCGAGCTGCCCACCAAGGATCAGCTTCTCGGCCAGATCGCCGGTCTCATCTCCGGTTTCGCTCGCGACATCGCTGTCTGCGTCAACGGCGTTTCCTCTGGTCTCGCTCGTTCGATCCAGCAGGTCTCCGAGCAGAAGGCAGCCTAGTCGCTGTTTTCACCCGCGGCGGCAACGCCGCACCCCTGGCGCATTCGCGCCGTGTTTTAACTGATCTCCGTGCACAGACACGGAAACCGAAAGGACTTAGAAATGGCTAAGCTTACCACCGATGAGATCATCGATGCTCTTAAGGAAATGACCCTTCTCGAGGCTTCCGAGCTCGTTAAGGCTATCGAGGACACCTTCGGCGTTTCCGCCGCTGCTCCTGCCGCCGTTGTCGCCGCTCCCGCTGCTGGCGCTGCTGAGGCCGAGGAGAAGACCGAGTTTGACGTCGTGCTCGAGGGCTTCGGCGACAACAAGATCCAGGTCATCAAGGCCGTCCGTGAGCTCACCAACCTTGGCCTGAAGGAGGCCAAGGAGGTCGTCGAGGGCGCTCCCAAGGCTGTTCTCGAGGGTGCCAAGAAGGAGGACGCCGAGGCTGCCAAGGAGAAGCTCGAGGCTGCTGGCGCTGCTGTCACCCTCAAGTAATCAGGCTCTCTCGCCAGATTTCTTTGCAGACGGGGTTCGCATTGCGAGCCCCGTCTTTTTGTTTTGGCCCCTCATTCCCATTGCTCGGCACGCAGAACACCGTTGTCTTCGCCGTGCCAATCCCGTTACCGCTGGGGCGTAAAATTGCACCATTCGAGCAATAATTTGCGTTGACCTGCTGAAGAATTGCGTTTGCCTTACGGCGACGTATGTCTCGGCGGTAAGATACTTCAGTATCGCAATTTGGTCTGCGGCCGCCGTGCCGCACGCACAGGGCGCATCCTGCGCCTGCGAAAGGATCCTTGAATAACATGAAGGCAATCATCCCCGCCGCCGGTCTTGGCACGCGTTTTCTGCCTGGCACCAAGTGCACACCCAAAGAGATGCTGCCGGTGCTCGACAAACCGGTCATCCAGTATGTCGTTGAGGAGGCGCTCGACCCCGATGAGGTCGACGATGCTATTATCGTCACCTCTCCCGGCAAGCCTGAGCTGCTGAGCTACTTCCAGCCCGATCGCTCGCTCGAGAACCTGCTGCGCGAGCGCGGCAAGGATGCTTATGCCGACGCCGTCGCCCATGCGGGCGGTATGCCGGTCGACTTCCGCTATCAGTACGAGCCCAAGGGCCTCGGTCACGCCATTCGCTCTGCCGCTGACGCTGTGGCGGGGGAGATCTTCCTGGTTCTTCTGGGCGACTACGTTGTGCCCAACCGCGACATCTGCGACAAGATGCTTGCCGTCTCCAAGGAACACGGTGGCGCTTCTGTTATCGCCGTTGCCGCGTGCGCTCCCGAGGAAGTCAGCCGCTATGGCGTTATCGCCGGCGATCGCGTGGGCGCTCTCGAGGGCTTCGAGAATGCCGCCGACGACGAGCCCGGTGCCGTTTGGCGTATCGGCGGCCTGGTCGAGAAGCCCGCTCCCGAGGCGGCTCCGTCCAACCTGTACATCGTCGGTCGCTACCTGCTGAGCCCGTTGGTCATGGACCTGCTGGCCGATCAGCAGGCCGGTAAGGGCGGCGAGATCCAGCTGACCGACGCCATGGCCCGCTCGCTCGACCGCGAGGCCATGTATGCCGTCGTCATCGACCCGCTGTCGGGCTACGATACCGGTACCCCGTCTGGCTGGATGGCCACCAACGCCCTCATGGCTGCAAGCGATCCTCGCTTTGCCGGCGCCTTCTGGGATGCCATCGACGAGCGCGGCGGTTTGATGCGCAAATAAGCCTTTCGGGCATCGACATTTACGGGTGCGGACTTCGGTTCGCGCCCGTTTTTTATAAGAGCTGCGATTGCCAGCCCTCTGTTCACAGAAAATATATGAACAGGTGTTCGATACACATACATTTACCTGCGCATTTTCTGTCGAAAAACATTGTTACTCCAAAAACTCAATCACGTCAAGGCTTTTCTTGCTCAACGGTCGGTACCTGATAAACTATTGGGTTGCGATAACTGGCGAAGCTATGCCTCGCCAATCCACCGAGCATTTCCGTGAAGGAGGAAAAACCTGGTGACCTACGCATACACTGCCACTGAGCGCAAGCGCGTCAGCTTCGGGAAAATCCCGGAGGCCATGGAGCTCCCCAACCTAATCTCTGTTCAGAGGGAATCCTTTGAGCGTTTTAAGGACGAGGGCCTTCGTGAGGCGTTCAAGGAATCCAGCCCCATCCAGAGCCAGAACCATGTTCTCGAGGTTACCTTCGGCGAGCATCAGTTTGGCGATCCCGCGCACACCGTCGAGGAGTGCCGCGAGAAGGATATGACCTATCAGGCTCCGCTTCTGACCGACGTCCGTCTCACCAACAAGGAGACCGGCGAGATCAAGGAGCAGCTCGTCTTCATGGGCGACTTCCCCATGATGACCGATCAGGGCACCTTTATCATCAACGGCACCGAGCGTATCGTCGTCTCGCAGCTCGTCCGTTCCCCGGGCGTGTACTACAGCTCCGAGATGGATTCGGGCAAGCAGATCTACAAGGCTCAGATCATCCCGTCCCGCGGTGCCTGGCTCGAGTTTGAGGTCGACAAGCGCGACCAGCTCATGGTCTCCATCGACCGTAAGCGCAAGCAGAGCGCCACGATGTTCCTGCGCGCCCTTGGCATCGCCGTCACCAACGACGATATCATCGAGCTGCTCGGCAACTCCGATGTGATCAAGCGCACCCTGGAGCGCGACACCGCCCTCACCCGCGAGGACGCCCTCATCGAGATTTACCGTCGTCTGCGCCCGGGCGAGCCTCCCACCGTGGATGCTTCCCGCAGCCTGCTCGAGGGCCTGCTCTTCAACCCGCAGCGCTACGATCTGGCCCGCGTCGGTCGTTACAAGGTCAACAAGAAGCTCAACCTCACCACCGAGGAAGAGGTCACGGTGCTCACCGACGAGGACATCGTCGCTACGCTGCGCTACCTGCTGTCCCTCGCTGCCGGCGAGCAGGGTTTCAAGGTCGACGACATCGACCACTTTGGTAACCGCCGCATCCGCACCGTCGGCGAGCTCGTCGCCAACCAGTTCCGTATCGGCATGAGCCGTATGGAGCGCGTCGTCCGTGAGCGCATGAGCTCCCAGGACATCGACGAGATCACCCCGCAGTCGCTCATCAACATCCGTCCGATCGTGGCCTCCATCAAGGAGTTCTTCGGTTCCTCGCAGCTCTCGCAGTTCATGGACCAGGCGAACCCCCTGACCGGTCTGACCCACAAGCGCCGTCTGTCCGCACTCGGCCCTGGCGGTCTTGCCGGCCACAAGTCGGGTTCCAGCCGCCGTACCAACGTGCCGACGGCCGTCCGCGACGTTCACAATTCGCACTACAGCCGCATGTGCCCGATCGAGACCCCCGAAGGCCCCAACATCGGCCTGATCGGCTCGCTCGCCCTCTACGCCCGCGTCAACGAGTATGGCTTCATCGAGGCCCCGTTCCGTCGTGTCGAGAACGGCGTTGCCACCGATCAGATCGACTGGATGACCGCTGACGAGGAAGAGAAGCACGTCATCGCGCCGGCCAACACGCCGCTCGATCCCAAGACCAACGAGTTCATCACGACCGATGCCGAGGGCAAGATCGTCCGTCCGCATACCGTGATCGCCCGTACCCGCGACTTCGACGGCTCCTTCGGCGCTCCCGCCGACGTGCCTGTCGAGGACGTCGACTACATGGACGTCTCGCCGCGTCAGATGCTCTCCGTCGCAGCCACGCTGATTCCGTTCCTCGAGCACGACGACGCCAAGCGTACGCTCATGGGCGCCAACATGCAGCGTCAGGCCGTGCCGCTGGTTCACCCCGCCGCTCCCTATGTCGGTACCGGCATGGAGCGTCGCGCCGCCCTGGACTCTGGCGAGGTTACCCTGGCCAAGAACGCCGGCGAGGTCATCTATGCCGACGCCTCCAAGATTATCGTCAAGCATGCCGGCGGCATGGACGAGTATCACCTGGCCAAGTACCAGCGCTCCAACCAGTCCACCTGCATCAACCACCGTCCGCTCGTGCGCGTCGGTGACACCGTTGAGCAGGGCGAGCCTCTGGCCGACGGTCCTTCGACCGATCATGGCGAGCTCGCACTGGGCCAGAACCTCACCGTGGCATACATGCCGTGGGAAGGCTTCAACTACGAGGACGGTATCGTCGTGTCCGAGCGCCTGGTGGCCGAGGATCTGCTGACGACCATCAATATCACCCGTCACGAGATCGACGCCCGCGACACCAAGCTCGGCCCCGAGGAGATCACTCGCGAGATCCCGAACCTCTCCGAGGACATGCTTGCCAACCTCGACGAGGACGGCATCATCCGCATCGGCGCCGAGGTCGGCCCTGGCGACATCCTGGTCGGCAAGGTCACGCCTAAGGGCGAGAGCGCTCTGACCGCCGAGGAGCGCCTGCTGCGCGCCATCTTCGGTGCCAAGGCTCACGATGTTCGCGACACCTCTCTTAAGATGCCTCACGGCGCTTATGGCCGCGTCATCGACGTCGTCCGCTTTAGCCGCGAGAACGGCGACGACCTGGCCCCCGGCGTCAACGAGCAGGTGCGCGTCTACGTCGCCCAGCGTCGTAAGATCCAGCAGGGCGATAAGATCGCCGGTCGCCACGGCAACAAGGGCGTTATCTGTAACGTTCTGCCGGTCGAGGACATGCCCTACATGGCTGACGGTACCCCGATCGACGTTATCCTCAACCCGCTGGGCGTTCCTTCGCGTATGAACGTCGGCCAGCTGCTCGAGTGCCACCTTGGCTGGGCTGCTGCCTGCGGTTGGGATACCGAGGATGCCGACTCCGACAAGTATGTCCCCGGTCCGTTCTTCGTCTCGACGCCCGTCTTCGACGGCGCCAAGGAGGACGAGATCGCCGAGGTCATCCGTCGCGCCAACAAGAACATGCTCAACAAGGCCACCGCTGCCTTTGGCGATCACATGCGCCCCGAGTTTGTCACCCAGCTTGACGAGCGCGGCAAGACCCGCCTGTTCGACGGCCGCACCGGCGAGGAGTTCCGCGAGCCCATTACCGTGGGTACGTCCTACATCCTCAAGCTCGGCCACATGGTCGACGACAAGATCCACGCCCGTTCGACCGGCCCTTACAGCCTGGTTACCCAGCAACCGCTGGGCGGCAAGGCTCAGTTCGGCGGCCAGCGCTTCGGCGAGATGGAAGTTTGGGCACTGTACGCATACGGTGCTGCCAACGTCCTGCAGGAGATCCTGACCGTCAAGTCCGACGATACCGTGGGCCGCGTCAAGACCTACGAGTCCATCGTCAAGGGCGAGAACGTCCCGGTTCCGGGTATCCCCGAGTCCTTCAAGGTTCTCGTCAAGGAGATCCGTTCCCTCGCACTGGACATCGAGCCCATGCACGATGCCGACGAGGACGCCTCCGCCCCTGTGACCGCCGAGGAGACCTCTGCTCTCGACGACCTGGCTGCGCTCGCCGGCGTTGACACCGACGTCGAGGCCCAGGATGCCGAGACCGCCGAGGCACCCGAGGCTGTCGCCGCCACGACCACTGATAAGGAGTAGTTGACTGTGGCAGATTTCGAAGCTACTGATTTTGACTCGGTAAAGATCTCCCTTGCCTCCGCCGACCAGATCCGTTCCTGGTCGCACGGTGAGGTCAAGAAGCCGGAGACCATCAATTACCGTACCCTCAAGCCCGAGAAGGACGGCCTGTTCTGCGAGAAGATCTTCGGTCCCGCCAAGGACTGGGAGTGCTCCTGCGGCAAGTACAAGGGCATCCGCTTTAAGGGCATCGTCTGCGAGCGCTGCGGCGTCGAGGTCACCTCGGCCAAGGTTCGTCGCGAGCGCATGGGTCACATCGAGCTCGCCGCTCCCGTGTCCCACATCTGGTACTTCAAGAGCCCCACGAGCTTCCCGATGAGCCGTATGCTCGACATCAAGTCCAAGGACCTCGAGAAGGTTCTGTACTTTGCCAGCTACATCATCACCGAGGTCGACTACGAGGCTCGCGAGGCCGACGCTGACGACCTGCGCGAGGAGCTCGCCGCCGATCTGGAAGAGATCGATGCCGAGTGCGCCCGCCAGATCGAGTCCCTCAAGGAGCAGGGCAACCCCGAGAACTTTGACGAGTTCTCCGACGAGGAGCCGCTGACCCCCGAGGAGATCGCCTCTGGCATCGTCGACATCGAGGAAGAGTGCAAGGACGAGAAGCAGCTCCGCACGGACGCCTTCAACGCCTTCATGAAGCTCACCGAGCGCGACCTCATCTCCGATGAGCCGCTGTTCCGCGAGATGACCCGTTACTACTCCATGTACTTCAAGGGTGGTATGGGTGCCGAGGCCGTCCGCGACCTGCTCGCTGCCATCGACCTCCCCTCTGAGGCCGAGAAGCTCAAGGCCATCATCGCCGACGAGGATTCCCAGAAGCAGAAGCGCGAGAAGGCCGTTAAGCGCCTCGAGGTCGTTGACGCCTTCCTGAAGGGCGGCAACAGCCCCGCGAACATGATCCTGGATGTCATCCCGGTCATTCCGCCCGATCTGCGCCCGATGGTCCAGCTCGACGGCGGCCGCTTCGCCGCGTCCGACCTCAACGACCTGTATCGTCGCGTGATCAACCGTAACAACCGACTCAAGCGCCTGCTCGACCTGGACGCCCCTGCGATCATCGTGAACAACGAGAAGCGCATGCTCCAGGAGTCCGTGGATGCCCTGTTCGACAACGGCCGTCGTGGTCGCCCGGTCTCTGGCCGTGGCGGTCGCCCGCTCAAGTCGCTCGCTGAGGCCCTCAAGGGCAAGCAGGGTCGTTTCCGTCAGAACCTGCTGGGCAAGCGTGTCGACTACTCCGGCCGTTCGGTAATCGTTACCGACCCCAAGCTGCTGCTGCACCAGTGCGGTCTGCCCAAGACCATGGCGCTGGAGCTCTTCAAGCCCTTCGTCATGAAGCGCCTGGTCGAGCTCGGCAAGGTCGAGAACATCAAGGGCGCCAAGCGCGCTATCGACCGCGGTGCCACCTTTGTGTGGGATATCCTCGAAGAGGTCATCGACGGTCGCGTCGTGCTGCTCAACCGTGCACCGACCCTGCACCGTCTGTCCATCCAGGCCTTTGAGCCGGTGCTGGTCGAGGGCAAGGCTATCCACCTGCACCCGCTGGTCTGCTCGCCCTTCAACGCCGACTTCGACGGCGACCAGATGTCTGTCCACGTGCCGCTGTCCAGCCAGGCTCAGGCCGAGGCTCGCGTGCTCATGCTCTCTGCGAACAACCTGCGCTCGCCGGCATCCGGCAAGCCGGTTAACATCCCTTCGCAGGACATGATCATTGGTGTGTACTACCTCACCCAGGTCCGCGAGGGTCTGCCGGGCGAGAACCACGTGTTCGCCAGCTTCGACGACGCGCTGCACGCCTATGACTGCCGTTCCGAGGTCGACATGCAGGCCAAGATCCAGGTTCGCGTGTCCGCTGCCGATGCCAACGTCATCAACGAGGACGGCACCCGTATCTTCCGCGTCAAGAACGGCAAGAACGAGTTCGTCGACTACGACGTCACCGGTAACAAGACCGCGCGCTTCGAGACCTCTATCGGCCGCATCATCTTCAACCGCCAGTGCCTGCCCGAAGACTATGAGTTCATGAACTACAAGATGGTCAAGGGCGATGTGGCCAAGCTGGTTGCCGACTGCTGCGATCGTTACCCCGAGGCCAAGGTCGGCCCGATCCTCGACGCCATCAAGTACTCCGGCTTCCACTACGCTACCCGCGCCGGCCTCACCATCTCGGTGTGGGACGCTCTCATCCCTGCCGAGAAGCAGGAGCTGCTCGATCGCGCCCAGGCCAACGTCGACCAGATCAACGAGTACTTCGAGGAGGGCTTCATCAACGAGACGGAGCGCCACATCGAAGTCGTTAACGAGTGGACCGCTTGTACCGACAAGGTTGCAGCGCTCATGCTCGACTTGTTCGACGAGGAGAACCCGCTCTATATGATGGCCGACTCCGGCGCCCGTGGTTCTAAGACCCAGCTGCGTCAGCTCGGCGGCATGCGTGGCCTGATGGCAGACATGTCCGGCGAGACGATCGACCTTCCCATTAAGGCGAACTTCCGCGAGGGCCTGCTGCCGCTCGAGTACTTCATTTCGACCTACGGCGCCCGTAAGGGCCTGGTCGATACCGCATCCCACACCTCGGACTCTGGTTACCTGACCCGTCGTCTGGTCGACGTGGCCCAGGACGTCATCGTCCGCGAGGAGGACTGCGGTACGCACGAGGGCGTTACCTACAACCTCATCATCCCCGGCACCACCGATCTCAACACCGACCTCGTCGGCCGTTGCTTCATCGAGGACGTCGTGGCTCCCGATGGCACCGTGCTCTTTGAGCAGGACGGCTACATCGAGAAGGTCGCCGACATCCAGAAGATGGTCGATGCGGGCCTCAAGAAGGTCAAGCTTCGCGCGCTGCTCACCTGCCGCTCCAAGTACGGCGTGTGCCAGAAGTGCTACGGCTGGGATCTTTCCACCCGTCGTCCGGTCGCCATCGGTACCGCGGTCGGCATTATTGCCGCCCAGTCCATCGGTGAGCCCGGTACGCAGCTTACGATGCGTACCATTCACTCCGGCGGCGTCGCTGGCGTCGACGATATTACGCAGGGCCTGCCTACGGTCAGCCGTATGTTCGATATCGTCGGCAACGTCAACGAGAAGATCCTGGGTCGCGAGGCCGAGCTGGCTCCGTACTCCGGTCACCTCTCGATTAAGCCCGAGAAGTCCGAGTACGTGCTGACGCTCACCGACTCCGAGGACCACACCCGTGTTCTCGACGAGCGTCGCGTCCCCGCTTCGGTGCGCTTTATGCCCGAGATCGAGGACGGCTGCGAGGTTCGCGCCGGCGACCAGATCACCAAGGGCTTCGTCAACTTCCGCAACCTGCGCAAGCTGACCGACATCGAGTCGACGATGCACACCTTCGTCGAGAGCGTCAAGGACGTCTACACCAGCCAGGGCGTCGACCTGAACGACAAGCACATCGAGGTGCTCGCACGTCAGATGCTGCGTCGCGTTCAGATCACCAACCCCGGTGACTCCAAGTACCTGCTTGGTCAGTACGTCGACCGCTACGAGTTCGCTGACGAGGTCGAGCGCGTTGCCCGTCTGGGCGGTCAGGCTCCCGTGGCCGAGCCCGTCATCCTGGGTACGCTCAAGGTCGCGTCCAACATCGATTCCTGGCTGTCGAGCGCTTCGTTCATCCGTACCGCCGGCGTCCTTACCGAGGCTGCCATCGAGGGCAAGGTCGACCACCTGCTCGACCTTAAGTCCAACGTCATCGTCGGTAAGAAGATCCCGGCTGGTACCGGCCTCAAGCCGTACGCCAACGCCAAGCTGACGTATCGCACGGCCGACGGCTATGTCGACATCGACGGCCCGGCTTCGCCCAACGCCAAGTCGCTGCCCGAGTGGGCTCCGGTTGAGCTCAAGGACCTGGACGAGCAGCTCCCGCAGCAGCTCGACTGGGCCGGCTACGACGAGTTCGGTGGTGCTGACGGTTCGTTCACCCGCAACGGCCACACCATCTCTGCCGAGAAGGCTCGCCTGTACCTGTTCGACGACCTGGGCGTGTCGCAGCGCTGGACCAACAAGTTCAGCGAGGTCGGCATCGAGACGGTCGGCGACCTGGTCGGCAAGTCCGAGGAGGATCTGCTGCGCATCGATGGCATCGGTGCTAAGGCGATCGAGGAGCTCCGTGACGGCCTCGAGGCCCACGACCTGCTCTACATCCTCGAGAACAACGACGACGTTGCCGATGAGGAAGACCTCTCGCAGCTGCTGCAGATGGTCTTTAGCCCCGACGGTCCGGACGATATCCTGCTGGGTACCTCCGCTCCGACGCATCACGCCGACGCCGACGAGGAGCTCCTGGGCGCCCCGATCGACGACAAGAAGGCTCCCGCCAACGGCGCGATCAACGAGGACATGGCTTCCCTCGACGAGCTGCTCAACCAGCTCGTGGACACCGACGACGCCGAAGAGGCCAAGGACAACGACGAGGAGTAATTTCCTAGTACGTTAACCGCCCTTATAAAGGCTCGCTTCCCAACAGGGGAGCGGGCCTTTTTTGATGAGGAACGTTGCCCCGACGAGCACGTCGGATTCCCGGAACGGGCCGCCCGCTGTTTAAG
>UQIY01000055.1 GCA_900541195.1 uncultured Collinsella sp.
TAAGCATGGGCCGGGGTGAAACTCCCGTGAGGTTGCAGCTAACAACCGCCCGTTTCAGCCTTATTTCTCATATCGTACAAGCCGGAGCGCATATTCTGTACTATGCCGCTAACCGGGAGGGAAAGAAGATGATTACCAAGTTACAACTTCAACAAATGAGAAATGTTGATATTACACAGGTTGACCGCAGCACTTTGGTTGATATTCGTAATATCCATATTGACAGTTCTTTGCCAGCAGCAAAGAAAATGCAAAGCTACTTTGAGCAGATTGTAAATCCATACTGTTTTCTTTGTGGTGATACACCCGTAAGAATACGGTTTGTCGCAGAGGATAGAACGCTAAAGCAATCATTGTGTGATTACTTTTTAAGTCTGAAATAACCGCCGACTTTCCCTAACTCTACGGGTAAAGACCTTGTGATTACGGGGCGAAAATGGTATAATTAACTCGTAATTATAGGGGGAAAGGAGGTATAATGCCCCGCATACGCAAAGACAAAATGGCACGCAGTTATGCAGAGCCGTTTTGGAAAATTGGGCTATACATTCGACTATCCAGAGAGGACGACAACGAGGACGAAAGCGAGAGTGTTATCAACCAAGAAAAGATACTCCGCGACTTTGTAGACAGCTATTTTGAGCCGGGAACCTATGTGATTGTAGACGTGTTTGCCGACGACGGATTGACAGGCACCGACACAGCGCGACCAAACTTCAAACGGCTTGAGGGCTGCATTGTCCGCAAAGAAGTAAACTGCATGATTATCAAATCCCTTGCACGCGGTTTCCGCAACCTTGCCGATCAACAAAAGTTTTTGGAGGAGTTCATACCCATTCACGGCGCAAGGTTTATTTGCACAGGCACGCCATTTATTGACACTTACGCTAACCCCCATTCTGCAAGCGGTCTTGAAGTACCTATTAGGGGAATGTTCAATGAGCAGTTTGCCGCGACCACTTCCGAAGAAATCCGCAAAACATTCAAGATGAAACGGGAGCGCGGCGAGTTCATAGGCGCGTTTGCCCCTTATGGCTACAAGAAAGACCCAAACGACAAAAACAGCTTGATTGTAGATGAAGAAGCAGCGGAAGTTGTCAAAAGCATTTACCATTGGTTTGTCAATGAGGGGTACAGTAAAATGGGGATTGCAAAGCGGCTTAACCAAATGGGAGAGCCGAACCCCGAAGCCTATAAGAAGAAAAAAGGCTTTAAGTATAACAACCCTAATTCCGACAAAAACGATGGTTTGTGGTCTGCCAGCACGATTGCAAGGATATTGCAAAATGAAGTTTATACGGGCGTAATGGTGCAAGGCCGTAACCGCGTAATAAGCTACAAAGTACACAAGCAGATCAACGTCCCCGAAGAAGAATGGTTTGTCGTCCCCAACACACACGAAGCGATTATTGACAGGGAAACATTCGAGAAAGCGCAAGCCCTACATAAGCGCGACACAAGGACAGCCCCCGGCAAACAGGAAGTCTATCTCATGTCCGGCTTTGTCCGTTGCGCGGATTGCAAAAAGGCCATGCGGCGCAAAACCGCCCGTGATATTGCCTACTACTCTTGCCGTAGCTACACCGATAAGAAGATTTGCAGCAAACATTCTATCCGGCAAGACAAGTTGGAAAACGCGGTATTGGCAGCGTTGCAAATGCAAATTGCCCTTGTAGATCGGCTTGCAGAAGAAATTGAACGGATTAACAACGCGCCTGTTATCAACCGGGAAAGCAAGAGATTATCCCATTCCTTGAAACAGGCAGAAAAGCAGCTAAAACAGTACAATGACGCTTCCGACAGCTTGTACCTTGATTGGAAAAGCGGTGAGATTACCAAAGAGGAATATCGCCGCTTGAAAGGCAAGATTGCAGAACAGATACAACAGCTTGAAGCGAACATCTCCTATCTGAAAGAGGAAATGCAGGTAATGGCTGATGGTATCGGAACCGACGACCCGTATCTAACCGCCTTTCTGAAATACAAAAACATTCAGAGCCTTAACCGCGGGATTATGGTTGAACTCGTAAAAGCGGTTTGGGTGCATGAGAACGGGGAAATAACGGTTGACTTCAATTTTGCCGACGAGTACCAGCGAATTATTGATTACATTGAGAATAACCACAACGTTATCCGAGTGATTGAGAACAAGGCAATCTAACGGCTTGCCTACTCAACACAAAGGAAAATCTAATGTTGTGCATAAATACACGGCTCTACCGAACCGGCGGGCGAGACCGTTACACCCGGCGGCGAGGTGCCGGGGGATGGCACGGGCGAGCCTGCTGGTGGCGCCGACCCTGCTGCGGGGCAACCCGGTGCGGGACCGGCAACGGATCCTGCGGTGAAACCCGTGGCTACGTCGCCCAAGACAACGGTCACCAAGACCACCGTCACCAAGACGACCAGGCCCAAATCCACTATGGCAACAACACCGGCGCTTCCCAAGACCGGCGACGGCTACTGGATAGCTGCCTCCTTAACGCTATTCCTGCTGGGGACAGTGCTTCTGAGCGCCGCATATCGCTGCTGATGCGGTGCGACGCACTTGACTGCGATACAAGAGCTCTGTAGGAGCTTTAAGGGCAACGCTTTCGGCAAGGGAGCGTTACTTTTTCATGCATATAATGTCTAACGTACAGCCATATGCGTTTCCGAAACAAGGACTATGTTTCGGCGCTGGCCCTCTGATATTCTACTGTTGAACGGTAAATAACCCATGATTTCGACTACCGACATATCCACTGCCGCCACCCGCGTGCTAGCTCAATACGACGTCAGCGAAGCATATTTATTTGGCTCGTTTGCCCGAGGCGAGCAAACGCCCGATAGCGATATTGACTTGCGCCTAGTCTGCGGCAACACCATGACGTTCGGCATGCTTTACGAACTCTCCTATGAGCTCGAGATAGAACTTGGGCGAAAGGTCGATGTCGTCACCAAGCCACTAGAGTACATGCGCCCGCCCTTCCGCAAAAGCATCGAGCAGGATGAGGTGCGTGTCTATGAAGCACTGTAAGCAGGATGAGGGGCTTGCGAATACCAGCCCGCAGCATTTCCCTTCCAAAGAACCCAACCCGGAGACCCTCCAGGCCATTCGCGAAGGTGATGCGTTCTTAGTGACGGGGGAGTCCGGTCGCTTCGACAACGGCGCCAATCTAATCGATGCAGCTCTAAAAGCTCCTGAAGCGTGAGAGAATTTAACCACCGAAGAGACTGTCGTCTTGGAGGTGCCAGATCGGCGAGGTACGTACCTCGCCATTTTTGTACGATTTGATCAAATGTCTAAGCATTTGAACCTGCATATCGACGAGGCCGGCAATGCGGATAAGCCTTTTCTGCCTAGCGGCAGGCTTAATTCGCGATATCCTTCATGTGTTATACTTGAGCCATAAATTCTGTTTCAAGTATTCGAAAGGCTTGAGATGAAGTTGTTAAAGGTTTGCTTCGACCATCTCTCGATGTTCGAAGACGGGTTATTCGAAATCGACCTGTTCGCCTCCGACCGCGTGACGGCCTCCGATGAGTCGGCTTTCGAACTGGCGGACCATCTCTACGTGAATAGCGTCGTTGCGCTGGCGGGCATTAACGCTACGGGCAAGACAACAGCACTGAACCTGCTGGAGCTCGCCTGCCGCATTGTTGACGGCTCTCCGGCGCGCGGCGGCGGGCTCCCATCAACGTTCCCCGCCGCGTTCGACGGCCCGTCCAAGCTCAAGTGCGTCATATGGCACGCAGATCGTCTTTACTTGCTCGAGTCGGTGCTGCAGACTGTCGAAGGAGGCGACGACGGTCCCGAGCTGACGTTCTCCGATGAGGTGATTTCTTCGCTGCCAGCCAAGGCCCTCAAGCGCTCGACCCTGGCATCCTGGGCCGAAATCGAGAAACTCGCGTCCCCGCTGTGCGACCGTGCTCAGATGCCGGACTCTTGGGCGGCGCTTACGCCGCCTGACGTTTCCGTCGCAGCCGCTGTGCTCGCCAAGGACTTCGGCCATCGCATCCGAGCGATAGCATTGCGCGACGGTGGCTTCCGCCTCACTGAGCAATTCAACGGTCTCGACGACGTGCTTCGTGTTTTCGACTCTGGCATCGAGCACCTCGAGGTCCGGGACTCCGGTCGCGCCTTCGTACTGACGTTTACAGGTCGCGAGCCCATCACGATCTCCGAGCGGGGGCTCACCGAGGTGCTCTCCTCCGGCACTGTACGTGGCCTAGGGCTGGTGCAGCGCGCAATGAGGGTCCTGCGCTCCGGCGGCTACCTTTTAGTCGACGAGGTGGAGAACCACCTTAACCGCCAACTGGTTAACGTCGTGCTTGATCTGTTTGCCGCCCGCGGGACCAACCCCAACGGCGCGACGCTGGTTTTCACGACTCACTACCCGCAGCTCCTCGATCACGTGCACCGCAAGGACAACGTGTTCTTTCTCGCCCGACGCAACAGCGGTGCGCGCGTGGTGAAGTACGCCGACCGCGTGAAACGCATCGAGAACAAGAAATCGGAGGTATTCGCCTCGAACTTTGTGAAGGGGACCGCTCCGCGCTACGCCGACGTGCGCGCGCTTAAAGAGCTCGTCGCAGAGGAGGTGTCCGATGAGCGGTGATAACGGTTTTCGCTTTGCGGGATATCATCCGATCATCTCCTGCGAGGGAACAGCGGAACAGGTGGCCGTGGACATTCTCCTCGAGGCGGACGCGCTCGTCTTTTCAGAGGCCGACGTCGTGGACGTCACCCGCCTGCGCAAAGCCTCCGATATCCAAGATAACTACCTCAACTTAGACTATGACTGGCCAGTCTGCATCGTCAGGGTGCTGGACTCGAGGAAAGAACGCTTCAAACTCGGCAACCTGTACGCCGGCCGCTTCCCGGTGGTTAGCTACGTGACCCATCCCGAGATAGAGGTGCTGGCCATTATTCGAGAGGGCTCGTGGAGACGCTGGCACGGCGGACGCATGAAACCGAGCGACTTCTGCAAACAGGAGCTCGGCATGCACGAGGTAAAGAGGGAAGGCTTCCTCAAAAGTTATTGGGATGCCGATTCGCTTACGGCAGCCGCCAGGGAATACAAGCGACTTTCGAAGATCCCCAAGGGCGAGTTGTGCCTGGCAGACCTCATCCGGTAAAGGTTTGCAGCCACCGCAATACCCATAACGCTTCCCAAGACTACCGGCTGCCGCTTGATTGCCCTTTTCTCGGCGCTTTTCTTGCCGTGCACAACACAGCCATAACGCCCATTTCCGGAAGTGCGGGGAAAAATCGCAACCAGCCGAGCACAAACCAAATTTTGGCGTCAAAACCGCAGGTCACGAAAGGGTATAACCGGGGTCTGGTTGGCGGAACTCGGTCTTTCCACGCACTTCCGAATTCTCAAAACGGAAGTATGCGGCAAATTCCGGAAACCCCGACCACACCGGCCTTTTCGCGCAAAGAAACCGCAGGCAGAGGCGTTGGTGTGCTCCAGCGTGGTCAATAAGTCTGGATTTTGCCGCATACTTCCGAACTCGGAGAGTCTTAGAAGCCAGTATTGAATATCGGGAGCTCCTTGCCGAAAATCCATTTGAGGGAATCCGTATCGTCGATATCATTCGAGAGGGGATGACGGGCGATGACCAACGCCTACAGTGAGATGTATCTCGAGGATGCAATGAGAACGCTGGGCGAGGCGGTCGATTTTGCTCTCTGTGACCAAGGGCTGACTCCAGCCGAGTTGACGGCGATCCTGTCGAACACTCTTGAGATGAAACAGTTTGAGCGCGGTATGCCTCGCGTCGTCTGCGGCATGGCGGGCGACGAGCTCGCGCGCGATATTATCGCCCATGCGGGACTGACCCCCGTCAAATGCAGGGAGACCTATCCGTTCGACCGTTCGCCTCAGTATTGGGCGGGCTGGGTTTTGGCCTATGCGCAATGGATGAGCAGCTTGGGCTTTAATGAGCTACTCGAAGTCGCCCCGCTCGATTGGATCATCGGCTCGTACCATCCGCTTCACGAGGCCTCCGAAGACAAATTCGCCCAGATTGTCATTGATAAATGGAACGATGCCCAGGCAGACAAAAAGGGCCTCAAAGCGGCACGAAAGGCGGCCGGCCTAACGCAAAAACAGCTCGCCGCCCAATCGGGGGTTAAACTTCGCGCTATACAACTCTACGAGCAAAACCAGCTCGACCTACGCCGCGCCTCGGTCTCCTCGGCATTGGCGCTTGCAAATGCCCTAAACTGCGCCATCGAAGACCTCGTCTGGAAACCGGTTGCCCTGGAGTACGACTCGCGGGCTATTCCATCCATAGAGCTATAAAGGAGGCAGACATGCTTTGGAGCAATGTTCAACAAGATGACGGCGCTGATTGCGTTGCTCAAGAAGATCATTCAACTGCGCACGTGGCAAATTCAGCATCACTGATTTTGCGCGACGGGGCCACGTTAATCGACGAAGCTGTTCGGCTAACCATTGCGGGCATGCCCAACGCGCTCAGGCTCTTGGAGAACTCATGACGACGGTCGCGCCGCGCCGGGCACATCCGTTCGCACCGCTCGTGCTCGACGATGCCGGTTCGCTCGAAGCTATGGCCGCGGCCGTGATGCGTCTACACAGCACGCTGATGGCCGTCGGGCGCTGCTATACGACCGACGCCGCGGGCGACCGTGCCGCACTTGAGCTTGGACGCGTCGAGTCCGTACTTGCAGGTTCATTCTGTACGATATTCGGCCAATCGCCGGCCGATCGCTTCGCAGACATCTTTGACCAGGTCGCCTACGTGGCCGAGCACATGGTCAAGGACCACATCTTTGAGGACGGCAACAAACGCACCAGCCTTGTCTTTGCGTTGTCCGTCTTAAGGTTCGCCGGCACTCCGGTCGTGCTGTCCGATGGCCCCGAGCCCAAAGACAATCAATACTATGCCTGGATCCAGGACCTCGTTTCCAGTCGCCGCACGACCAGCGAGCTAGCCGAAGAGCTGCGCCGCGGTTGTGTTGTAGGCTCGGGCGACCCGTCGCGCGTATAGAATCTAAGCATCCGCACGCCGATTATTGAATGGATTGGACACCACATGGATATCCCAAGCACCCTGTGCAGCAATGTGTACGAGTTTGCGTTTTGTCCCGAGCCCTGTTACGACCGCCTGGTCGACCTCGCCGATCCCGAGGATTGGGGTCCCAGCAACCGCATCCTCAAAAACTACTTGTCGTTTTCGTTTAGCCGCGCGGTATTTTTGAGCGAGCGCGACGTGGACCAGACCGCGCCGTCCAACCTGCCGCTGGTGTTCGACGACGACCGCTGCCTATTCAATACCGGCCTGTACACGCGCCGTTACGAGACCATCTACGGTCTGTTTGAGCCCAACACCAAGCCCGATGCGCGCCAGCGCTGGTTTTTGAAGGGCTTCTTTAAGGAAAGCGACCCCATGCTGGTCTCGTTTGAGTACCTGCCGTGCCGCGTGCGCTTTGCCGAGGACCCCTCCGAGCTGGTCTTTGACTACCGCCTGCCCATCCGCTCCAACATCGACCACATTCTGGGCGACGAGGAAAACCTGACGCGCATCCCCGCCAGCCTGATGGGGGAGGGCAACTCGCTGCTGCTGCGCCGCGCCTTTGAAGGCGCCGTCGTCGAGGCCGCCCGCCGCGCCGCCGCCAACTACACGCTCGCCGTGCCGCAGTTCTACGGCGGTCGGATCCAACTGCTGTTGCCGCTGTGCCTAACCGGCGACAAGCCCGAGCTGGCGCTGACTATCCAGCGCGAGGACGGCTTTTACGCCGCGCGTACCTGTCTCACGCTCGACATGGCCTACAACAACGCGCGACTTATCTGCCGCCCCGAGACCTCGTGGATCAAGCGATAAAGGGCGGTTGAGCTGGGGGTTTGTCGGCTTCCCTGATTTCTGTGGCGTGGTTTGCGCCCACGAATTTAAAATCGAGGGTAAAAAGTTCTTGGAAAACCTCGCACGGCTATGTTAGTATTTCTTTTGCCGAAAGGCGACGGGCGATTGGCTCAGGGGTAGAGCATATCCTTCACACGGATGGGGTCACAAGTTCGAATCTTGTATCGCCCACCATCTAAAGTACAGGTCAGAGGTATTAAGCCTCTGGCCTTTTTCGTTATGACACTAAGAGTGACACCAAAACTGACACCAAAAATAAATCGTAGTCGTCTAAGGCGTCTTTTTTTATCGCATCCTTTTTGCTGACGCCATTGCCCGTTTTGTATAAAACGCATGCGTATTTTCATTGAATTCCCCCTGTGATCCGAGCACAAATGTGGAGATAGGGACCACATGCCCAAAGCGCCTTCCAGCGGATTTCTATCACACGGTGGTTTTTCGGCAGAACTCGTCAAGCTTTTGGTTTGCTTCCGGTACTTACCCGCATGATGTCCCGGTAGATAATCGGCCATGCCCGCAATCCGCACGATCAACGGCCGATACCAGGGGAGGCACAAATGGACGAAATCGTCTGCGCAAACACAGCATTCCGCTACTGGCGCTGCCCACCGCAGGTGCGCAACCTCTACCCGCACCTACCCAACTCCGAAGACGGCTGGCGAGCTCTATCCCAATCGCCCTTTGTAGTCGACGTCCTCAAGACGCCAATCATCACAGCAGCATCAACACGAAGCAACCTGCATTCTGAGACAAGACGGACCATCCGATGGAACAGCGCCTATACAGAGAAGGTTTCCATCGACACGGGTATGGGCTTTAGCGTCACTGACCCTCTTAATACGCTATTCACCATGACTCGAAGCGTGTCTTCATGCGACCTGGTTCTGGCTATGTACGAGTTCTGCGGATGGTTCTCGGTTTTTAAACCATCGCCCGCGGTCGACATAGCACTTGAGCAGACAAAATCAGAAGAAGAGCAGTACACCACAGAAAGTTTGTTTGAACTAGACGAAACTCAAGATGAGATCCCATGGAAGCGAGTCCATGCTCGGGCGCACCAGAAGGACAGCAAGAATGATCAAAGTGAGCAGCAGGATAACGGATCCGGAAATACAGCTAGCGGAAAGGGCACATCGCTCTGGATGAGAAAGCCTCTTATTGAAATAGAAGAACTGCATAGATTTGCAGCGAAGGTTAAAGGCGAGATGTGGGGAAAGAAATTCCACGAAGCCGCACGGCAGGTAATGGGTATCGCTGCATCCCCGCTAGAAGTTGCTGGAATCATGTTACTGAGTCATCCGAGGCGTGCCGGCGGAGCGGAGTTTAAAAACATATTCGTCAACGACTTAACACCGCTGTCGAATTCAGCTCGGAAAATCGCAGGTCAGAAAATCTGTTACGGCGATATCGTCATCGTAAATCCAATAACAATGAAGGCTGTGATTATCGAACTTCAAGGAGAGGTTATCCATGGATCGGGCGCCGTGCTTGACCACGATGCCACCCGAATGACAGCATTGCAAAGCATGGGATACGACGTATTTCTTGTAACCCATGACATGCTCAATGATCACGATCAGCTTGATGCCATCATTCACAGTGTGTGTGAGCGATTAGAGTTGCGCTACAAGCCAAAAACCGAGGCGATGAGATGCGCTGAGACCAGATTGCGGGCCAACGTTCTGTGCAATTGGCTCGGTATTGGTAAGTAATAATGGCCAAGTGGGCATTTTTAATACTTTATATGCTGTCAGTAATTAAGTGCCATTTTAAAACCATGCCGGTTTACTACGTTGGATTGAGGGTGACTGAACACACTGATTTCGCCGCTCGTAAAACCGCAGGTAGATTGCCTGCCCGTTTTGCGAAAGTAGGCGTGAGGTCGGAAATCCGGGAATCGGCGTAGTAAACCGGTCTGTTTATGAAGCGACCAGCTGGGGCGAGCTACGCACGGTTCCGTAAATTGGCCCGAAGGCGTGCGGAAGGGCTCATGCCCACGGATGCACCGCGGATCGCTTTGGTCTGGCCGGCGGCGTCTGGGGCGACATGCCGAGCCCTGCAAAGGAAGGCGGCGGGCTTGCCGCCGCCCACGGGGCTCGCCCCGCGGGCTATGTCGAGCATCGTGTGTCTCTTTGGCCCCGCTCCCGTTCAACGCGCCGCAAAATATTTTCCAAAATTGTCCTTGCATCGCCGTCCGAGTTCCCGTATAGTACTTCTTCGCACGGGGGCGTAGCTCAGCTGGGAGAGCGCTTGACTGGCAGTCAAGAGGTCAGGG
>UQIY01000056.1 GCA_900541195.1 uncultured Collinsella sp.
GGCTCGCTCGGAAAGCACATTAAGTGCTTTCCGGCTCGTGCGGAATCTACGAAAAACTTACCCGCCTCGCCCGGCCAGGTCCTGCGGCGACTTGCTTGCCGCCTAGATGGCGTCTTAGCGCCTAGATACTTGGCTGATTTTTTGGAATGAAGGGGGCTCCTTGTTGGCAAGGAGCCCCCTTCTGCTTTTGGTTACTTTTGGGGTTGTGGGTGCTTCTTTATTTGGCATCGGCCCAGGTTATGCCGGTGCTGGCTTCGGCGATTAGGGGTACGCGGAGGTCTACTACGTGCTCCATGACGTCTTGAACCATGGCGGTCAGGCGTTCGACTTCTTCGACCGGGCACTCAAAGTCCAGTTCGTCGTGTACCTGCAGGATCATGTGGGCGGCAAAGCCCTCTTCTTCCAGACGGCGGCTTACGCGGGCCATCGCGATCTTGATGATGTCGGCGGCGGTGCCCTGCATGGGGTGGTTCATGGCCGTGCGCTCACCAAAGCCGCGGAGTTGCGGATTTTTGGCCTTGAGCTCCGGAATGTGGCGACGGCGGCCGTACATGGTCTCGGCGTAACCTGTCTGCTTGGCACGCGCCACCACGTTGTCGAGGAACGTGCGCACGCCCGGGTAGGCCTCGTAGTAGCGGTCGATCATGTCGCGCGCCTCGGCCATCGAGATATGCAGCGACTGCGACAGGCCGTAGGCCTGCTGACCATACACAATGCCAAAGTTCACGGCCTTGGCGCGACTGCGCAAGTCGGGCGTTACCTCGGACACCGGCACGCCAAACACGCGTGCCGCCGTCTCGGCATGGAAGTCCTCGCCCTCGTTAAAGGCGCGTACCAGGTGCTCGTCACCTGAGAGATGTGCCAGCAGACGCAGCTCGATCTGCGAGTAGTCCACCGCCAAAAAGACGCTTCCCTCGCCTGCCGAAAACGCCGTCTTGACGGTACGGCCCAGCTCAGAGCGCGTCGGGATGTTCTGCAGGTTCGGGTCGCTCGAGGACAGACGACCCGTTGCCGTGATGGTCTGGTTGTACGTGGTGTGCACGCGACCGTCACCGCGGCGCAGCGGTCCCAGCGTGTCCAGATAGGTGGACTTGATTTTGGACTTCTCACGCCAATCCAAGATCAGGCGCACGATTTCGTGGTCACGGGCAAGATCGCTCAGCACCTTGGCGTTGGTCGAATAGTAGCCGCGCTTGGTCTTTTTGAGGCCCTTGGTCGGAAGCCCCATAACGTCAAACAGCACGTGCGAGAGCTGCATAGGGCTACCGATGTTAAATGTCTCATCACCCGCCAGGTCGCGAATGCTGCGCTCGACCTCGGTAATCTGGGTCGCCAAGCCCTCGGACAGACTGTGCAGGCGGTCGGGGTCCACGAGCATGCCCGCGCGCTCCATCTTGGCAAGTACCGGAACGAGCGGCATCTCGATGCCATCGAACACGTTGGCGGCGTTCTCGCGTGCCATGCGGTCGCGCAGTGGTGCGACCAGTGCCAGCGTCAAGGCCGCCGTGCGAGCGGCGGGCGCAGGAGCATCCTCGCCAGCACCCTCCGCACCGCGCACCGCAGGCAGCGCCATCTGCAGATAGGTATCGGCCAGATACGCCTCGTCAAACTCGGAGCGGTCGGAATCCAACAGGTAGGCGGCAACCACGGTATCGAAGATGCGAGTGGAATCGACTGCCAGCGGATCCATGAGCTCGGGCTCGGAAGAATCGATGGGCGAAAGCTCATGCAGCAGCGCTTTCATATCCGGGCTCGCCACGCGGCCCTCCATAAACAGGCGCGCAAGCACACCGACAATCACGCCGTGGGCGAAATTGAAGCCATCAACCACGGCAGTGGTACCGCCGTCGCCCTCCTCAAGCGCAAGCAGCCCCCTGGACGTCGCCAGCCACAGCGTGCGCGTCAGGCCAAAAAGCGCGCCCTCCTCCTTGTCATCGTCCACCACGGCGGCAATCCACTCGCCTGCCTCGATCGCACGAGCGATCTCGTCGGCAGCAGCAGCGAGCGCCTCGGCATCGCCAGCGGCAGCACGCATAACGGGGGGAATCTCAAACGTGCTGACAGCGGCCGCAGCCCCACCCTCGCCACCAATCAGTGACAAGAAACGGTTCTGCATGGCCGTAATGCCGAGTGCTCCCAGTGCCGCGGAGACTTCGTCGGCAGAAAACGCCGGGAAGGACGTTTCGTCAAAGTCGAGCTCGACAGGCGCATCGGTGCGAATGGTTGCGACCTTGCGGCTCAGCAGCGCATCGTCGATGTGCGCACGCAGGTTCTCGCCCATCTTGCCCTTGACCTCGTCAGCATGCGCGATGACCTCGTCCAAGCTGCCGTACTGCGCAATGAGCGCGCTCGCCTTTTTGGGGCCGATGCCCGGTACGCCGGGAATGTTGTCCGACGTATCGCCCTTCAGGCCGTAAAAATCGGGCACGAGCGCCGGCGTAATGCCGTGATACAGGTCATCCACGCTCTCGGGCGTCATAATCGCTACGTCGGACAGGCCCTTGCGGGTCGAGACCACGTTGACGTGCTCGGTCACAAGCTGATACATGTCGCGGTCGCCGGTCACCAGCAGCATGTCGCAGCCTGCCTCCTCACCCAGGCGAGCCATAGTACCCAGGATATCGTCGCCTTCCCAGCCCTCGGACTGCAGAATCGGCACGTTGAGCGCGGTGAGCAGCTCCTTAATCATAGGGAACTGCGCGTGCAGATCGGGGTCCATGGGCGGGCGCTGCGCTTTATACTGCGGTAGCATCTCCATGCGCACGCGCGGCTTGCCCTTATCAAACGCCACGACCACACCGTCGGGGTTAAAGGCGTCGATCATCTTGAGAAACATGTTCAGAAAGCCAAAGATCGCGTTGGTTGGGCGACCATCCGGCGCGTTCATGGTCGGCGGCACGGCGTGGAAGGCGCGGTGCATGAGCGAGTTGCCGTCGATAACGGCAAAGGTGCGGCGCTTGTCAGACATATTGAATACCTCGCTTTGGGCTGGGCACGGTTTGCTCACTCCAGTTTACACGCTCCCCGCCCCGCGGCCACAGTACATCAAGCTCCCCCGCCACCTTGAGCCCGCGCGTGATACGATGGCTCACGGTACATCAACCAGCACGATCGATCCGAAAGGAGTCTGCGTCATGGAGCGTCCCTGCGCATGGAAAAAGTACACGCCACAGCAAATCGAGGAGCTCGAGGAGCTTTGCCGCGGCTATAAGCAGTTTTTGAGCGAGAACAAGACCGAGCGCCTGTGCGTCAAGACCGGTATCAAGATGGCCGAGGAGGCGGGCTACGTCGACCTGGAGACCGTGATCGCCGAAGGCCGCGAGCTCAAGGCAGGCGACAAAGTGTACGCCGCCAACCACGGCAAGGACCTTATGCTCGTCAACCTGGGCACCGCCCCGCTCGAGCAGGGCTTTAACATCCTGGGCGCCCACGTGGACTCGCCGCGCCTGGACCTCAAGCAAAACCCCGCCTTCGAGGCCGGCGACATGGCCTACCTCGACACGCACTACTACGGCGGCGTCAAGAGCTACCACTGGGTGGCCTCCCCGCTCGCACTCGTGGGCGTCATCTGCAAAAAGGACGGCGCCACCGTCGACATCAACATCGGCGACAAGGCGGACGACCCGGTCTTTACCATCTCCGACCTGCTGATTCACCTCTCGAGCGAGCAGATGTCCAAGCCTGCCAAGGACGCCGTCGATGCCGAGATCCTCGACGTGATCGTGGGCGGCCGCCCCGTCAAGTTTGACGAGGACGACAAGGACGCCCCCAAGGAGCCCGTCAAGCAGATGTTCCTGGACATCCTCAAGGAGCAGTACGACGTCGAGGAGGAGGACTTCCTCTCCGCCGAGATCGAGGTCGTGCCCGCCGGCCCCGCCCGCGACATGGGCCTCGACCGCTCCATGATTCTGGGCTATGGCCACGACGACCGCGTCTGCGCCTACCCCTCCATGCTCGCCCAGATCAATGTGGCCAACGTGGAGCGCACGAGCATCACGCTCATCGTCGACAAGGAGGAGATCGGTTCCGTGGGTGCCACCGGTATGACGAGCCGCTTCTTCGAGAACACCGTCGCCGAGATCATGACGCTCGCCGGCGAGGATAGCCCGCTGGCCCTTCGCCGCGCACTCGCCCGCAGCCGCATGCTCTCCTCCGACGTGTCCGCCGGCTTCGACCCGGGCTACGCCGGCAAGTTCGAGACCAAGAACGCCGCCTTCATGGGTCGCGGCCTGTGCTTCAACAAGTACACGGGCAGCCGCGGCAAGGGCGGCTCCAACGACGCCGACGCCGAGTACGTGGCCCTCATCCGCGACATCATGGACGAGGCCGGTGTGGACTTCCAGACCTGCGAGCTCGGTCGCGTCAACGCGGGCGGCGGCGGCACCATCGCCTACATCATGGCCAAGTACGGCATGAACGTCATCGACTCCGGCGTTGCCGTCCTGTCCATGCACGCCCTGTGGGAGGTCGCCAACAAGGCCGACATCTACGAGGCCTACCGCGGCTACAAGGCTTTCCTCGAGCGCGCCTAACCAGTCCCTTATAACTTGCGGTGAAATACGGACTAAACTGGCCCATAAACGGCCAAAACAGACCGTATTCCACCGCAACTTTTTTGGCAGAGGAGAGTCCATGCTGCAGGTCATCATTTCGCCCGCCAAGCAGATGCGCGCGGCCCAAGATGCTTTTGAAGTCCTGGGCATTCCACCTTTTGCGCACGAGACGGCTCGCCTCCACCACGCACTGCTAGATATCGAACGAAATGAAGGCAGCGGCGGCCTGCAGGCGCTGTGGAACGTGAGCGACAGGCTGCTCACAACGTGTCTGGATACGCTTCACGAATTTATGCCCGTCCTGAGCGATACCGACCTCGCAGATCCCGATATCGCGCGTCGAATCTCCCCCGCCGTCATGTCCTATCACGGCATTCAATACCAGAGCATGGCACCCGAGGTGATGGATGCCGCGCAGCTCGACTGGCTGCAAAACCATCTCTGGATCCTCTCGGGACTCTACGGATGCGTGCGCCCCTTCCACGGCGTGTCTCCCTATCGGCTCGAAATGGGGGCGAAGCTCGCCGTCGACGGCGCTCGCGACCTCTATGCCTTCTGGGGGAATCGACTTGCGCAGGTAATTGCGCCGGCCGGTTCCGACACCACTATCGTCAACCTTGCCAGCGTGGAATACGCCAAAGCTGTCCTGCCCCATGCTGCACAGGATACAACGGTTATCACCTGCTTTTTTGGCGAAGGCGTCCGCAACGATAAGCCCATCCAACGATCGACCGCCAGCAAAAAGGCACGCGGTTCGATGGTCCGCTGGATGGCGGAAAACAAGGTCGAGGACGCCGCCGGTCTTACCGAGTTCAACCTTGGCTACCGCTATGTCCCCGAGCTCTCGTCCCCAGATAGCCTGGTCTTCATCAACGAGCAGGCATTCTAAATGCCTGTCGCCAGCGCCGAACTCCACCTCGGCATGCTTTCATGATATTCGGTGAACATCCCGCTATTCCGCCAAGCCGTCTGCCTTGGCAATCTCGCTTGTCGAACCGTCCTGATAGGCAATCTTGACGTGCTCGACCTCGGACACCGCAACACCCGTCGGAGGCTCCAGACGCCATTCCGTCAAGGCGATATCCATGGTCGTGGGCACATCCCCTTGATCTTTGAGCTTCACCGTCAGCGTTTTGAGCGTCGCGTCAAACGTCACGCGTTCGATTTCTTCACCTGGAATGGACCCACCACTCAGCTGCAACTGCACAAACTCATCGCGCGGGTACCAATAATCGCCCGGCGCGGCAACGGTATTGCCGCCCGTGACCTTCACTGTCATGATCGGCAGGCTATCGTCCGCCTCAAACGCCCAGGCAGCTCCCCCACGCCCGCCAAACGTCCAGATACAACAGGCGATCGCCATCACGACAAGGATCGCAAAACCAATTGCGACCAGCCCATGATGGGCACGGCCCTCCTCGGCCGACACATCCCACTGCGTCTCCCGATATAGATGCTTGTCTTCCATGTTCGCCTCCCCACGGGCATGCTCATCGCGTCAATCGTACCCATTCAGGCTATACTTGAGCCCACCACATAAACGGGGAGCTTGCAGGACAAGACGGCAGGCTGAGACTGGGCGCGCCCGCCCTGACCCGCAAACCTGATATGGGTAATGCCAACGAAGGGAGCCGTGCCAATGAGCACACAGACCGAGCCCAAGCTCGTCACGCAAATCGACTTCGCCCGCGCCGGGCAGATCACGCCGCAGATGAAGGAGGTTGCCGAGCGCGAGCATCGCGACCCCGAGTACATCCGCGAGCGCGTGGCAGACGGCCGCATCGCCATTCCCGCCAACATCGTGCATATCAAAAAGGGCATGCGCGCCTTTGGTGTCGGCGAGGGCCTGTCCACCAAGGTCAACGTCAACCTGGGCATCTCGGGCGACAAGGCCGATGCCGCCGAGGAGTGGAAGAAGGTCAAGATCGCCGAGGACTTTGGCGCCGACGCCATCATGGACCTCTCCAACTCGGGCAAGACGCGCCAGTTCCGCCAGCAGCTCATCGACGAGACGCCGCTTATGGTGGGCACCGTCCCCATGTATGACGCCATCGGCTACATGGAAAAGCCGCTGGTCAAGCTCACCAAGGACGATCTGCTCGAGGTCGTGCGCGCTCATGCCGAGGACGGCGTGGACTTTATGACCATCCACTGCGGCATCAACAAGTCGGTCATCAAAACCTTTAAGGAGACCGGCCGCCTCATGAACATCGTCAGTCGCGGCGGCTCGCTGCTGTTTGGCTGGATGGAAGTCACCGGTAACGAGAACCCCTTCTACGAGTTCTACGACGAGGTGCTCGAGGTCTGTCACGAATACGACGTGACGATCTCGCTCGGCGACTCCTGCCGCCCGGGCTGCCTCTACGACTCCAACGACGCAACCGAGACCGCCGAGATGATCGAGCTGGGCAAGCTGTGCAAGCGCGCTTGGGCCGCCGGCGTCCAGGTTATGGTCGAAGGCCCGGGTCACATGGCGCTCGACGAGATCGCCGCCAACATGAAACTGCAGAAGCGCCTGTGCCACAACGCCCCGTTTTATGTGCTCGGGCCGCTGGTGACCGATATCGGCGTGGGCTACGACCACATCACCGCTGCCATCGGCGGCGCCATCTCCGCCAGCTCCGGTGCCGACTTCCTGTGCTACGTGACGCCGGCCGAGCACCTGTGCCTGCCCAACGCCCAGGACGTGCTCGATGGCCTCATGGCCACCAAGATCGCCGCACACGCCGCCGACATCGCCAAGAAGGTGCCGCACGCCCGCGACATGGATGACAAGATGGGCCAGGCACGCCGTAAGCTCGACTGGGACGCCATGTGGAAGTGCGCGCTCGACCCGGTCACCGGCAAGAAGCGCTACGAGGAATCCCCCGCCGCCACCGAGGGCACTTGCACCATGTGTGGCAAGATGTGCGCCGTCCGCACCGTCAACAAGGTGTTCGAAGGCACGACGATCGACCTCGGTATTGAGGACTAACGCGTCACCGAAGCCACAATCGGTAACAAGGTGTTCGACAATTGTTGACGCGTGAACATTTGCTTACATTTGCGTAAAGATTGCATCGCCCGCCCGGGTTCGGAATACAGCCGGCCCGGGCAACTTTATAATGCAGACTTAAAGACCCATTTGAATCCGACCGAACAAGGGAGCGAACATGGATCGCAGTAAGGTACCCGCCGTTCTATCCATCGCAGGATCCGATTCCAGCGGTGGCGCCGGCATTCAGGCCGACATCAAGACCATCACGGCGCACCGCCTGTATGCCGAGACGGCCATCACAGCCATCACAGCGCAAAACACACTGGGCGTTACCGCCGTGCAGAACATCTCCCCGGATATTGTCGCAGCGCAGATCGATGCCGTTTTTGACGATATACGACCCAGCGCCGTCAAGATCGGCATGGTCTCCTCTGCCGAGATTATCGAGGTTATCGCCGACCGCTTGAGCGCGTGGGACGCACAAAATATCGTCGTCGACCCCGTCATGGTCGCCACCTCGGGTGCTCGCCTAATTGCCGAGGATGCCGCTGAGGCACTCACCCGCCGCCTGTTCCCGCTGGCGACCGTTATCACGCCCAACATTCCCGAGGCCATGGCGCTGCTCGATTATGAGGTCGATTCCGAGCGCACGCAGCAAAATGCCGCCATGCTTCTCACCCGTCGCTTTGGCTGCGCGTCTCTCGTTAAGGGCGGGCATTTTGTCAACGAGGCCAACGATGTGCTAGCAGAGCCCGCGCCGCTCGATGACGAGGGCAACCATCTGGGCGATCCGCTCACCACGTGGTTCCGCCACAAGCGCATCGAGACCGGCAACACGCACGGTACTGGCTGTACGCTTTCGTCCGCCATCGCCTGCGCGCTGGCCCAGGGCATGGATCTTGCCGATGCCGTCAACGCCGGCAAGGCCTACCTAACGGGTGCTCTCGCCGCTGGCTTTGACATGGGCAAAGGCTCCGGGCCCGTCAACCACATGTGGCAATATTAAGATTCGCAGCCCAAAACCACCGCAAAGGGGACAGGCACCTTTGTGGCGGTTCCCACAAACATCTCGATCTGTAACAGTTAGAGTCCATTTTTCGGCCCACCTGTTACAGATTGAGACATTCAAATTCCGCTGAGAAGAAAATCTCGATCTGTAACAGTAACTCGGCAAAATCGACCCTAGATGTTACAGATCGAGACAAACGACCGATATCGACCTAAATAATCTCAATCTGTAACATCTAGCCCGTTTTCGGCCTTACAGCTGTTGCAGATCAAGACAAACCAACGAAACAAGCCACCGCAAGGGGAACTTTTGTACTGCTTTGGGCCGTACTACTCTCCGATCATCTCTTTAAGCTTGGCTGCCACGGCATGGCCGAGGCTCTCGTGGCTTTCCGGCATCATGTGCAGATAATCGATATCGCCCGGCTCGGCAAAATCGGCGGCATTCAAAAAGTCGCAGCCAAACTGTTCGGCAACATACGCATAGTATTCGGCAAAATGCTCCGAGGCCTCGACGGAGTGCTCGTCAAAGTCGGTCATATACACATCGGCGATCTGCGGCTTGATCTTGATAGGAGCCATCAGCAGAATGCGCGGACAAGGCGCAGCGTCGGTCCAGGGAAACGCGCGGACGGTGCGAATCAGCGCCATGGCACCGTCAGCGATATCGGCAGCCCCCACGCTAAAGACCGTCTTGCAGTCGTTGGTGCCCAGCATAATCACGATCGCGTCCAGCGGCTTATGGGACTCGAGCAGCATCGGCAACGCGCGGATGCCGTTGAGATTGGTGTCCAGATGGCACATGTCGTCGCGCACCGTCGTGCGGCCGTTTAGGCCTTCCTCAATCACGTGCCAGCCCTCGCCCAGGTCGCGCTGGGCCACGCCGCACCAGCGCACATCGTGCGCATAGCGCACCGCGGTGCCGTCGCGCATGCCCGCCGGATCATAGCCATAGGTATTGCTGTCGCCAAAGCACAGAACGTTTTTCATCGTAAGCCCTTCCTCTAGTAAAAAGCCGGCGGGAGCAGTCTCTCCTGCCGGATCGACCTATCTGTCAGCACATACCGATTACAGGTATTTGCGCCAGTCGTCGTCATCCTCATCGTCCTCAGCAGCGGCCTGAGCCTGCTCGGCGGCACGGGCGGCCGCGGCGCGGGCGGCCACCTGAGCATAGGACTCCTCGTTACACTCGGGGAAGCTTGCCAACACGTGCTCAAACTTGGCGAAGTCCTCATCCCAGCGCGTAGAGGGCACGGCAAAAAACACCTGCTTGACCTTGAAGTCGCCCGACGCAAGCTCCTTGCGGAAGAGCTCAGCCACGGCCTCGGCGTCAAAGCCGTTGTTGTCGCAGCCCCAAGCGCCCAGCACGAGCTTCTCGCGACCCAGCTCATCGCAGATGGCAAGCACAAAGCGGATGCGATCGCGCAGGGCATCCAGCAAGGCATCGTCACCCACGCGATACTCCTGGCGAGCGCGCTTGGCGCTGTCTCTTATACACATCTCCGAGCCCACGAGACCGGAGCCTATCTCGTA
>UQIY01000057.1 GCA_900541195.1 uncultured Collinsella sp.
GAGGTCAGAAGTTCAAATCTTCTAACGCCCACCAAATGTTCGCAGCTCAGAGGCTATGTCCTCTGGGCTGTTTTGTTTTTTGCCACCAAGCGCGCCGCCAAATAAGTCATCAAATATTGATCCAAGGTCCCTACGCGATGGTCTTCGCATCCCGTAGGGGTGCCGGCAGATTGCATGTGTCCTGGCCCATCATGACCGCAACATGTTGGTCAAGCATAATCTTTTGGATTCTTTTGGCGTGAGCGGCTTGGTTTTGGTGCTATTTGGCGGCGGCACGGTTGAGGGGGTTTCAAAACTGCTGTGCAGGTAGTTGGGTTGATAACGTTTTAGCAGTCTGCCAAGAGGCTTTCATTTATAATGCGTCTGCAAATTGACCAATTGCTTTGACCTGCTGAAACACTATATGTTGTGTTTGACCTAAAAAAAGAATACAGGATATAGATGCCTCTTTGTCGTATGATAGATGGCGGACAGAGAACGAGAACCTTATTCGCCCCATTTGGATAGATCTTTGGGCCCCTTGAATGGCTGCGAGGATTGTCCGCATGAGGGCCTATGGTTATCGAAAACACAGATTGCGCGACGGCGCCGCAAGACAGGGGCAAGCCCTGCCGGGCATCGTTTGGCCCTGAAGCGCAATGAGGCTACGATGCGAAAGAGGCAAGAGGATGAAGATCATCAAGCGCAGCGGCACCGAGGTTACCTTTGACATCGATAAGATCGTCAATGCGATCCGCGCCGCAAACTTGGAGGTCGAGGAAGGCTCTCGCCTTACCGACCGCCAGGTGATCTATGCGGCACAAAACGTCGCCGAGGCATGTGAGAAGGCCGGCCACACCGTATCGGTCGAGGAGATCCAGGATCTGGTCGAGGACGAGATTATGCGTCTCGACTGCTACGAGGTCGCTCGCCACTACATCATCTACCGCTATGTTCAGAGCCTGAAGCGCCAAAAGAACACGACCGATGACAAGATCCTGTCGCTGATTGAGTGCAATAACGAAGAGGTCAAGCAGGAGAACTCCAACAAGAACCCGACCGTCAACTCCGTCCAGCGCGACTACATGGCCGGCGAGATTTCCAAGGACCTGACGCAGCGCGTGCTGCTGCCCCAGGAGATCGTGGATGCCCACAACGAGGGCCTGATTCACTTCCACGATTCGGACTACTTTGCCCAGCACATGCATAACTGTGACCTGGTGAACCTGGAGGATATGCTCCAGAACGGCACCGTTATCTCGGGCACGCTGATCGAGAAGCCGCACAGCTTCTCGACTGCTTGCAATATCGCGACGCAGATTATCGCCCAGGTCGCCTCTTCCCAGTATGGCGGCCAGTCGATTTCGCTGACCCACCTGGCTCCGTTTGTCGAGGTGAGCCGTCAGAAGATTCGCGGCGAGGTTGCCCGCGAGCTCGAGGAGCTTGGCGTCTCTGCGTCTGCCGAGAAGGTCCGTGAGGTCGTTGAGGACCGTCTGCGTGACGAGATCCGTCGCGGCGTCCAGACGATTCAGTATCAGGTCGTGACCCTTATGACCACGAATGGCCAGGCGCCGTTCGTGACGGTCTTTATGTATCTCAACGAGGCCCGTACGCCTCAGGAGAAGCACGACCTTGCCATGATCGTGGAGGAGACGCTTCGCCAGCGCTACGAGGGCGTTAAGAACGAGGCTGGCGTGTGGATTACCCCGGCATTCCCCAAGCTTATCTACGTGCTCGAGGACGATAACGTTCACGAGAATTCCCCGTACTTCTACCTGACCCAGCTGGCTGCCAAGTGCACCGCCAAGCGCATGGTGCCCGACTACATCTCTGAGAAGAAGATGCGTGAGCTCAAGCTGTCTAAGGGTGAGACCGCCGGCAATGGCGATTGCTACACCTGCATGGGTTGCCGCAGCTTCCTGACGCCCGACCGTTCGGGCAACGGCTTTAACAATGTTGCCAACGCGCTGAACTATGACCCGACCAAACCTAAGTACTATGGCCGCTTTAACCAGGGTGTTGTGACCATCAACCTGCCCGATGTCGCACTGAGCTCGCATCAGGACATGGACAAGTTCTGGAAGATCTTCGACGAGCGCCTTGAGCTGTGCCATCGTGCCCTGCTGTGCCGTCATGAGCGCCTGATGGGCACGCTTTCGGATGCCGCACCGATTCTGTGGCAGTACGGCGCCCTGGCGCGCCTTAAGAAGGGCGAGACGATCGACAAACTGCTCGTGGGCGGCTATTCCACCATCAGCCTGGGGTATGCCGGTCTGTATGAGTGCGTCAAGTACATGACGGGCCACAGCCACACCGAGAAGGAAGGCACGCCGTTTGCCATGGCCGTCATGCAGCACATGAACGACAAATGCGCCGAGTGGAAGGCCGAAAGCGATATCGACTTCTCACTGTACGGCACCCCGCTTGAGTCGACGACCTACAAGTTCGCCAAGTGCCTGCAGCGCCGTTTTGGCATTATTCCGGGTGTGACGGACAAGGGCTACATTACCAACAGCTACCACGTCCATGTGTCCGAGGAGATTGATGCTTTCGATAAGCTCAAGTTTGAGGGCATGTTCCAGCAGCTTTCGCCGGGCGGTGCCATCTCCTACGTCGAGGTTCCCAACATGCAGGACAACCTTAAGGCTGTCATTCGCGTGATGCAGTACATCTACGACAACATCATGTATGCCGAGCTCAACACCAAGAGCGATTACTGCCAGGTGTGCGGCTATGACGGCGAGATCAAGATTGTCGAGGATGACGGCAAGCTGGTGTGGGAGTGCCCCAACTGCGGCAACCGCGATCAGGAGAAGATGAATGTCGCCCGTCGTACGTGCGGCTACATCGGTACTCAATTCTGGAACCAGGGTCGAACCGAGGAGATCCGCGACCGCGTGCTGCATCTCTAATACCGCTCCGGGGCTGAACCGAGAGGGCCGCTTGGGCATTTGCTCGCTATTTCGGACAGTCCTGCGCAAGACGAAGGCCACATTAAGTGGCCTTCTTTGCGTGCGGAACTCATATCGAGCAAAAGCCCAAGCGGCCCTCTCGGTTCAGCCAAGTTGACGTAGTTGAGATGCAGCATGCGGTCTGCTCACTTCTCGAAGTTCTTAGCGGAAATGAGTTGACTTGCAACAACGTTTTGCTTGCGATGACGGTTGGGCTGCAACAAAGTTTTTATTGGACCTCGAACCCTATACTCGATGTTCGCTTCGTTCATTGAGTTACCCTTTGCATGAGGCCGGGACATATCGTCCCGCCCGCAGTTTCGCAGGCCGCAGGCCGAGAATGTTTGAGGACGGGATGATATGTCCCGGCCTCCCGGGAGAGTTACCTATGAACTACGCGAACATTAAGTATTTCGACATTGCTGATGGGGAAGGTGTTCGTACTTCTCTGTTTGTGAGTGGGTGCCGTCGTGGGTGCAAGAATTGCTTTAACTCCGTCGCGTGGGACTTTGCCGCGGGTGAACCGTTCGACCGTGCCGTCGAGGACAAGATTATCGACAGTCTTGACCATCCCTTTATTGATGGCCTGACGATTCTGGGTGGCGAGCCCATGGAACCCGAGAATCAGGCGGGTCTCGTTGACTTTATCGAACGCGTGCGTGCGGCCTATCCTGTGGAGTCGGGGAAGACCATTTGGTGCTTTACCGGCGACGTGCTCGAGGAACTTATGCCGGGCGGCCGTCATCATACCGAGGTGACGGACCGTATCCTTGCCTGCCTCGATATGTTGGTGGACGGCCCGTTCGTTCAAGACCTGTACGATATCTCCTTGCGTTTTAGGGGTTCGAGTAATCAGCGGGTGATCGACATGAACGCCACGCGCACTCGTGCCGCGCGCGAGGGCGTTTCGCTTTGCGACGCTGTGGAGCTTTGGCGAGACGATCCGGTCTATTCGACCCATACTATGTAGCTTGTGGCCGATGCCGGAGGGCGTGGTACCATAGCGCGAACGCAAAATCGGAAGAGTGAGGCCTAGATGGTCGATCAGGAAAAAGTTGAGACCGCCATAAAGCTGTTGCTTGAGGGCATAGGCGAGGACCCAACTCGTGAGGGCCTGCTGGAGACGCCGGCACGCGTCGCCCGCATGTATGGCGAGATTGCCGGCGGCATGGACCAGAGCGCTGAGGAGCACCTGTCCAAAACTTTTGCCGTCGCTTCGAACGATTTAGTTATCGAGCGCGACATCACGTTTTACTCGCTGTGCGAGCACCATCTGCTGCCGTTTTATGGCAAGGCTGCGATCGGCTATATCCCTAACGGCCGCGTGGCGGGTCTGTCTAAGCTTGCTCGCACGGTTGAGGTCTATGCCCGTCGTCTGCAGCTGCAGGAGCAGCTGTGTACACAGGTTGCCGATGCCCTCATGGAATATCTTGCCCCCCAAGGGGCAATCGTGCTGATGGAAGCCGAGCATATGTGCATGACCATGCGCGGCGTGCAAAAGCCCGGTACCAAGACCGTAACGCTTGCTCGTCGCGGTGTCTTTGAGACCGATCCGTCGCTCGAGGAGCGATTCTTTAGGATGCTGGGCCGCTAACCATGAGAGTCGTCAACGACTTTGCATCGAAGACCGATGAAGGAACGTCGCGTCGCGGCTTTATGGCTTCGGGCCTGACTCCCTTTGGTGCCATGCCTTGCATTGATTACATCTGTGCCAACGGACTGTTCCGGCGGCATCTGGGAAACATTGCGCAGTTGGAATCGGGGCGCATCTTTTGCCGCCACGGTATCGACCATCTGCTGGATGTCGCCCGTATTATGTGGATCAAGAATCTCGAGGAAGAGCTCAAATTTGACCGCGAGGTCATCTATGCCACGGCACTTCTTCACGATATCGGCAAAGATGAACAGTATGAATCGGGTATATCCCATGATGTTGCAAGCGAACGCGTCGCTGATGCAATTCTCGGCGGCATGCCTGATGACGTGGCGTTTGAGCCGGCCGATGCCGCAGCCATTAAGACGGCCATTCTGGGCCATCGAAAGCTGCGCGTGAACAGCCAACCGCTTGAGCGTTTGCTCTATGCAGCCGACAAAGCGTCGCGCGCCTGCTTTGCATGCCCCGCGCGCAATGCTTGCAACTGGAGCGATGATAAAAAGAACTTGTCGATTCGCGTGTAGTTAGTTTGCGCGGTCGGGGTTCTAAACGAAGGAGACGATCGCGATGAGCAACAAGAAACTGCCCGAGAATGCAACCAAGACTGAAGGCGCCGAGCTCGCCCGCCGTGGAAGGGGCGAAATATCCACCGCAACGGCGGTGCCCCACGTGAGCTATGACGATTTGCGCCATGCCGATCGTATTGTTATTGACGGCCTTGAGGTTTTTGCCAACCACGGCGTGTATCCCGAGGAGAACGCGCTGGGTCAGAAGTTTGTCGTGTCCTTGGTGCTCTATGCCGACCTGCGCGCGGCGGGGGAGCACGATAACCTGGATGCCTCTATTGATTACGGCTCGGTGTGCCACGATGTCGATGGCTATCTGCGCGAGCATACGTTTAAGCTCATCGAGGCTGCAGCCGAGGGTGTGGCCCAGATGCTGCTACGTCGTTATCCCTTGCTGCTTGGCGTGCGTGTTAAGCTCGATAAGCCTTGGGCGCCCGTCGGTCTTCCCCTGGCAAGCTGTGGCGTCGAGATCGAGCGCGTGCGCTAGCTGACGCTAAAGCTCGTTGGCGGGCGGTTTTTTGAGTCGCTGCGACAGAGCTCTATTGTTGGGGCAGTACGTGTCGAGCAGGGCGTGGAACCGCTGATTGTGGCTTGGCTCGAGCAAGTGGACGAGCTCGTGGGCGACAACCATGTCGAGGCATTCGACGGGGTAGGCGGCAAGTTCTCGTGCGATGCGAATGGCGCCGGTTTTGGGCGTGCACGAGCCCCAGCGCGTTTTCATGCTGCGTACGGAAACGCGGGAAACGGCGACACCCATTGCGATTTCGTATGCGTGCACAATATCGCGTAGCGCCGATGTGACCTCGGACGTATAGAGCTGGTCGATGTGGGCTTGGAGCTCGTCGGACGTTAGGCC
This sequence comes from uncultured Collinsella sp., assembly GCA_900541195.1. GTDB lineage: Bacteria > Actinomycetota > Coriobacteriia > Coriobacteriales > Coriobacteriaceae > Collinsella. The sequence continues at coordinate 6,007 of UQIY01000057.1, forward strand.
GTCGAGGATTGCGCGCCGCTTGGCCTGTGGGCCTTCGTTCGATTCGTCGGTACCCATAAAACTTGCGAAGGTGACCTGTTTGGGTCGCGGTGCGGGTGATGCAAAGTTGTGATCGAGTGCGTCCTGTACCGTGATGGGCTTGCCCCAAAGCGCAATGATCGAGAGGGGACTGAGCGGTTCTCGCGCCGTCGCCTGACGTTGCTCGCGCTGGGCAAGTCGGCTGATAATCCAGCCGTTGTTGCGCTTTACAAACGCTTCGATACGCTCGCGGCTGGCGTCGAGCGGTGCGCTGGCGTGGACCTCACCGCTCGATGTGACGCGCAGGTTGAAGTTCTTGACGCGCTTTTTGGTAACGACGACGGGGATGGGCGTCCCATCCGGTCGGGGTAGGAAAATCGTAAATTGCTGCGTCAAAAGTTATCCTTTGGATTGGGGACGGGCCGGCATGTCGATCGCTCGGCATACCGGCCCGCTCAAGGGATGTGAAATTAATAACGCTCGAAGAAGGCAAGGGCGTTGTCGCTGCAGAGCTTTTGCATCACGGTCTTGCCAAAGTGCTTGGAAAGCATGTTCTGGAACTCGGGCATCTTGCTGGCATCGGAGAGGAAGTCGGGTACCTTGGCGCCGTCCCAGTCGCCGCCGAGCGCGATGACATCTTCGCCGCCCAGGTCGAGCCAGTGTTCGATATGGGCTGCCAGCTGGTCGAAGGTGACATCTGCGGCGGTCTCGTCGGTTGCTTCGTTGGAGAGGAACTCGCTGCAGTAGTTGAGGCCGACGATGCCGCCCATGTCGCGAATGGTACGGAACTGGTCGTCGGTGAGGTTGCGCTTGACGCCGCAAACCGCACGGGAGTTGGAGTGGCTGGCGACGAAGGGGCGCGTGGCGTGGGCGACAACCTCGTCAAAGCACTCATCGTTGAGGTGGGAGACGTCGAGTATCATGCCGGCGTGTTCCATCTGCGTAAGCGCCTCGATGCCGGCGGCGGTGAGGCCGGCGTGGGTGTCGTGGCCGCTCGCGAGCGGTCCCTGCGCGTTCCAGCTGAGCGATGACATGAGTACGCCCAGGCTCTTGAGCGCCTCGATCAGCGCGGGGTCCTCGGCAAAGAACGTGGCGTTTTCGATGGTGTGGATGCAGGCGACCTTGCCGTCTTTGAGTGCAGGGCGAATGTCAGCGGCGCTGCGTACGTTGACCATGCGGTCGTGGTTGAGCATTGCCTGGCCGCTCATGTGCGCCATGATCTGTGCTTGGAAGCGTGCGGCGTGGGCGGTGGGAATCTCGTCGGGGACAAACGTGGCGAAGCACTGTGCCCACGGCGTGTTGCCGATCTTTGCGAGCGAGATGGCGCAGGCGTTGCCCTCGATGAGGTCGAAATCCTGCGGATGCGTTTCGTCGCCGGGGAAATAGCCGTCGGTGCCGGCGGTAAAGCGCAGGTCGAGATCGAGCGTGGCCCAGCCGATGCGGTCGGCGGTGTCGCAGTGTAGGTCAAATACGGGATATGCCATGGTTCCTCCGGTTGCAGCGTTTCTTTGCAAACTGTCTTTGAATTGTATGACTAGGGTATAGTTAGCGCCATATGTTCACGGCGGCCCGCGTTGTGCGCCGCCCTTATCACGGAGGTTACCATGTCCAACCAGGGCAAGAAGGTCAAGACCCATTATCGCGGCACGCTCGACGACGGCACGCAGTTCGATAGCTCCTACGATCGCGGCGAGCCGCTGGAGTTCACCTGCGGCGCCGGCCAGATGATCAAGGGCTTCGACGCCGCTGTTGTCGACATGCAGGTGGGCGAGAAGAAGACCGTGCACATTCCTGCTGTCGATGCCTACGGCGAGCGCAACCCCGAGATGGTTATCACCTTCCCGGCCGAGCAGGTTCCCAATATCGAGCAGATCGAGAAGGGCATGAAGCTCTTCCTGTCCACGCCGAGCGGCATGCCCGTCCCCGCCGTGGTCATCGATGTGACGGCCGAGGCCGTGACGCTCGACGCCAACCACGAGCTCGCCGGCAAGGACCTCAACTTTGATATCGAGCTCGTCGAGGTCGAGGACTAGTTGATGTCCGTGGACCTGGTAGCTACGGAGCGCTTGGGAAATCTCAACGACCCGTCCTATGAACTCCTGCTTCGTCGGGAGCTGGGTGGCGTCTTTGAGGTTGACGAGCTGCTACTCGATTGGGACCAGGCTGATGCGCGCCTGTTTGTGGGCGTGACGGAGCTGGGGCGCACGGTGAATGCCCGGCTGGATGCCACTGATGGCGAGCGTCTTGCCGACGGTGACGTGCTTGCTATTGACCGCACGGGCGCGGTGCCCGTAGCGGTTGTCGTGCGCCTGCGCAGCGCCGAGGTCTATTTGGTCGAAGTCGACCGCATGGATCCGATTGTGCTCGCACATGCGTGCTGGGAGATCGGCAACATGCATGCGCCGCTCTTCCGGGGTGACTCGGACGAGCATACCGTGCGCATGTATACGCCGGTGCAACCGGTTTTGGGTCGTATGCTCCGGGGCATTGGGGGCGTTCGGCTCTCGGTGGTCGCACGCGAGCTCGATGCCAGTCGACGCTTTGCATCGAGCGCGGCGGATGTTGTTGTGAGTATGGCTTCAGACTTTACGATCGTAAAAAAGACGCGCGGCTAAGCGCGCGTATGCGCAAGACGGGCTTTGAGGGATTGCCATTCAAAGTCCGTCTTGCTGTTGATGAGAGACTTTGGGGGAAGCATATGGGTCTTGAGGGAATCAAGCTGATCGCCTGCGATTTGGACGGCACGTTGCTGCATCCGGGGGAGCGCGAGCCGCGTTCCGAGGCCTTTGAGCTCATCGATGAGCTGCATCGTCGCGGTATCGTGTTTATGCCGGCGAGCGGCCGTCAATATGCGAGCTTGCGCTATCTGTTTGCCCCGGTGGCCGATGAGCTCGCCTATGTGTGCGAAAACGGAGCCCTGGTGATGAGCGAGGGGCATGCCGTTGTCAAGCGTTCCATGGAGCGTAGCCTTGCTATGGATATCGCGAATGCCGTGGTCGCCTTTCCCCATGCCGACGTGACCCTTTCGTGTGAGGGGCACCTCTATACCATGAGCGGCAACGATGCGTTCGTCGACCATTTGCGTTACGAGGTCCACTGCGATGTGGCGGTGGTCGACCGTCCCGAGGACATTGACGAGGATGTCATTAAGATTGCGTTTCAAACGCCCGAGACAGAGCAGCCGGCGGCGCTGGAGTATTTCGAGCGCCTCTTTAGCGACCGTGTCGACGTGATGACGTCGGGAACCGAATGGACCGATTTTATCGGCTTTGATTCGGGCAAAGGGTCCGCGCTTGCCGATTATGGTTGCGTGCTGGGGATCTCACCTAACGAAATGATGGCGTTTGGCGATAACGAAAACGATCGCGACATGCTCAACGTGGTGGGCCATCCCTATCTGATGGAGGACTGCAATCCCAGCATGCGCGGTGTCAATGACCGTGTCCGCTACGTGCGCGCGGTTGAAGAAGAGCTGCGTCGTCTACTTGCTGAGTAGGCATGTCCCAAAATCTACCTACAGTTGGGGCAGAGGCCCTCGAAGATGGTGTAGTGCGAGGTGACGTTCCAGCCGATTTGCTCGGACGCCTTGGCGTCGAGTTGGGCATCGAAGGGGAGCGGTACGTCGATGACGCGGCTGCACGAGGTGCAGATGATATGCGCATGCGGCTCGATGGTGCGATCGAAGCGGCTGCCGCCCGGTGTCTTGATGGAGAGGATCTCCCCGGCGTCGGCCAAGAGATTGAGATTGCGGTAGACCGTACCGCGGCTGATTTTGTCATCCTGCGCGCGCACGGCGTTGTAGATCTCATCGGCGGTGGGGTGGTTATAGCTTTGGCGCACGGCGTCAAGAACCAGCTTCCGCTGCTTGGTGTTTCTTCTTTGCACCGCCATGCGCCTCGCCTCTTTTCTGTCAACGGTCGTAGGTAAATGATACCGTATTTAGCACACAATACTAATAACGAGGACTGAAACCGTCTTCATTGGTAAGTGGGCCTTGATTATCGACTTTATCCGAACACCTCCCACATTCATCCGCACATGTGCGG
>UQIY01000058.1 GCA_900541195.1 uncultured Collinsella sp.
GCTCGGAGATGTGTATAAGAGACAGGATCGAGAGCGCTCGTGGGCTCGTCCATCAGAAGAATATCGGGTTGCACGGCAAGCGCGCGGGCGATGCACAGGCGCTGCTGCTGCCCGCCCGAAAGGCCCAGCCCCGACTCCTTGAGTTTGTCCTTGACCTCGTCCCATAGCGCAGCGCGACGAAGAGAGTCCTCGACCAGCTCATCCAGCACGGCGCGGTCGCGCACACCCATGCCGCGCGGGCCATACGCGACGTTGTCGTAGATGCTCATGGGAAACGGGTTAGGGCGCTGGAACACCATGCCCACACGCTGACGCAGGCGGCAGATGTCGTAGTCGCCCAGGATATCCTGGCCGTCGAGCGCGATCTTGCCCTCGATGCGGCAGTCCTTGATGCCGTCGTTCATGCGGTTAAAGCAACGCAGCAGCGTTGACTTGCCGCAGCCCGAAGGACCGATAAACGAGGTAATCTGCTTGTCGCGGATCTTGATGGACACGTCCTTGAGCGCGTGATGGTCGCCATAGAACAGGTCGAGGCCCTCGACGTCGATGCGTGTCGGCGAGGCGGCAAGATCCTGCGCCGTGGGGCGAGTCGCATCCCCGACTTCGCGCTCGTGCGCAGCCTCGGCTTGCGCCTCCATTAGCTCCTCGAGCTCCGTGGGCTCCATGGCCGCAGCAGCCGTCATACCGCATACCTCCACATCGATATCAATTCAGCAGTATCGATAGTAGAAATCGCGGCTCATATGCACGTGAGCGCATTGTCAGGTGTTTGTAAGGGCGCCTACGCTACGCAGCGGGCAGCTCGATGGTAAAGACGGTATGCTCGGGCGTCGATTCGCACGCGATGGTACCGCCATGCGCGCATACAATCTCCTTGGCGATGGCAAGCCCCAGCCCAGCACCGCCGCGATTGGTCGCACGCGCTGCATCCAGGCGATAGAACTTCTCAAAGATCACCTTGAGCTTTGGCTCAGGGATTGGATCGCCCTGGTTCACAAATCGTACGCGTACGCCACCGTCGCCCAAACGCCTGGCCTCGATCGTGATCATCGAGCCTTCATAGCTATAGGCAACGGCGTTTTTCATGATGTTGTTGAATACGCGAGCCATCTTGTCGCCGTCCACGAGCACCGTCAGGTCCTCGCAGATATCAACCTGGGCTTCCTTGTGCTGTTCGTTGAGAATGGGATAGAACTCGTCGGCCACCTGCGCCAACAATAGCCCCAAATCGACGTAGGCGCGGGTGAGCACGATATCGTGGAAATCGAAACGCGTGATGTCGAAGAACTCCTCGATGAGCGCGTCGAGCCGGTGGGCCTTGTCGAGCGCCACGCCCGTAAAGCGTGCACGCTGCTCGAGCGGCAAATCGGGAGCCTCCTGTAGGAGCGAAAGATAGCCCACCACGCTGGCAAGCGGCGTGCGCAGATCGTGCGCCAGATACGTAACCAGGTCATCTTTGCGATGCGATTCGTCGCGCAGGGCCTGTTGAACCTTGCGCTCACAATCGCGCGTCCGATTGAGCGCACCTTCGACCTCGAGAAAGTCGCCGTCGATGGTATCCCACGTGTCGGGGCTATCGATCAGACGGTCCTGAATACGGGCGGCGATTACGCGGTCGGCATGCTGCTCGCCCTGCTCATAACCCTGGTAATACAGGGCGCGTCCGCAAAAGAACAGGACGCACACGGCAAGCGCCAGCACAAAGCCGAGCATGTTGAACACAAAGGCGGCGTCAAAGAACACGGGCTCGCCAATACCGCCAAGCGCCATGGCCCCGATCGCCAGCGTAATTGTCCACGCGGCACCGCCGATTACCACGCAACGGCGGACGATTTCGAATCGATCGATCAGCAAGAAGCCAACGAGCAGAACTGCCAGGATGCCAATGATATTGTCAATGCCAATGAGTAGCAGACTCAGCAAAAAGAGCAGCACCGTCGCAAGCGCGCGGTTGTCGACGACCGCCCTTATGTATTCAAAGAGTCGATCGGGCACCTCGAATACCCGCCTATCGTCTTTTGTCATATCCACTTCCCCACCACCAAAGGCGTTATTCGATTATGTAGCCGACGCCCCAGACGTTTTTGATAAAGCGCGGCTTTTGGGCATCGTCGCCGATCTTTTCGCGCAGATGGCGGATGTGCACCATCACCGTATTGTTGGAGCCGGGCATAAAGTCCTCGTTCCACACCGCGCGGAACAGGTCCCCCACGGCCACCACGCTGCCACGATGCTCCACCAGATACAGCAAGATGGAATACTCGATGGGCGTGAGACGCACCGGTGCGCCGTCCACCGTCACACAACGAGCGTCGCGGTTGATCTCGAGACCGTCGAGCTGGATGGTCGGTGACTCGACCGCCTGTGCGCGGCTGCCGTAGCTGGTGTAACGACGGAGTTGAGCATGAACGCGCGCTATGAGCTCCAGCGGACGGAACGGCTTGACCACGTAATCGTCTGCGCCCAGCGAGAGGCCCTCGATCTTATCCTGCTGGGCATCGCGCGCCGTCAGCATAATAACGGGATAGGTATGGCCAGCGCGGATGGTGCGCAGCAACTCAAAGCCGTCGATATCGGGCAGCATGACGTCCAGCAGCGCCAGATCGAACTCATGCTCCAAAATCGCCTTGGCAGCATCTGCTCCGCTATAGGCGATCTGAACATCAAAGCCCTCTTTTGTAAGGTAGATACCGACCAGGTCAGCGATGGCCTTCTCGTCATCAACTACCAAAATGCGCTCGTTCATGCGTGCTCCTCTCGCGCTCCATTATGCCCGAGGCAGCGCGCGCCACACACAACAAGCGCGGTCGTTTAAGTCGACCTTAAGCACCTATGCGTCCGTTCGGGCGCAGACATGGGCCGCGCGCGCCCGCGCACTGATTGTCCGCGCCGGTAAACGATATACTTTGAACTCTAAAGAGACCATCCCGTCGAAAGCGAAATCTGTGAAGACTCTTAGTTCTCTTGTAAAGCGCTCCGCGCAACTGACTGCCGGCATTGCCTGCGCTCTCGCCCTTGCTGCCGGCGTGCCGTCTATCGCCAACGCCCAGGTGCTTACGACCGATATCGTTTGCGGTAAGACCGCCGACGCCCGCGGCATCACGGCCGACAATCTGCCCGATATCGATGCGACCAACGCCATCGTCATGAGCAAGGACGGTTCCGTCTATTACGCCCGAAGTGCCGACGAGCAGGTCAAGATCGCCTCAATTACCAAGGTCATGACTGCGATCCTGACCGTCGAGAACTGCAAAATGGACGAGAAGATCACGGTGAGCAATGCTGCCGCCACCGTAGGCAACTCGACCGCCGGCCTGCTCGAAGGCGACGAGCTCACCGTGGAGCAAGCTTTGCGCGGCCTGATGATCCCCTCGGGCAACGATGCCGCCATCGCGCTTGCCGAGCACGTGGGCAAAAAGATCGACCCCAAGACCAAGGACGCCGTGGCCACCTTTGTAAAGGCCATGAACGAGCGCGCTAAAAAGCTCGACTGCACGGGAACGCTTTTTGAGAATCCGCACGGTCTGGACTTTGATGAGTGGGCCGGCGACATGCACTCTACCGCGCACGATGTAGCCCTGATGATGCAGGAGGCAATGAAGAGCGATACGTTCCGCGAAATCGTGGCGAGCGATGATTCCTGGATTGAGGTTACGGGCGCCGACGGTTCCGACCATTCGCATTCCATGGATACGCACAATGAGCTGCTGGGGCAGGACGGCAATATCGGCGGTAAGACCGGCACCACCGACGATGCCGGCTATTGCTTTACGGCAGCCTACAACCGCGATGGCGACGAGACCTACACCGTCGTCTTGAACTCCAGCACCACCGATCAGCGCTTTGCCGACACGGCCGCCCTTGCCAACTGGTACTACGGCCACAAGGTGACGGTTGCGATCGCCAACACGCAGGAAAAGACCGCCAACGGCAATCCGCTCATCGCGCGCATTGGCCAGACCGATTGGACGGACAAGACGATCGATGCCACGCTCGCCGATCCTGCAGCTCAGGCGACCGTCTTTGCGCTTGCCGGAGAGGTGACCGAGAAGGTTACCTATGATGACCTTTCGGGCACGGTACATGTGGGCGACAAGGTGGGTAGCGTGACGCTTAAGCAAGACGGCACCAAGGTCGCCGTTATGGACCTGGTTGCCGACGAGGAAGGCACAGGGCCGAATCCCATTGAATGGCTGCTCGTGAAGCTCGATCGCTTGGGCCGCCGCATCGACAACCGCCCACTTGCGGCAGAGAGCGAGACCGTCGCCAAGGCTCCTGAGGTGTAGGGCTGGGGGAACATTACATTTGAGATTGGAGAGGCGTCCAACGGGGCGCCTCCTTTTGAATACCTCTTAAACGGGATGCGTCAGAATCACCAAAGCGACATTGCTAGCCGTTTACCTTCGCTGTGTCTTTTCGGACCTTGAAAACGGGTCCACCGGGCATGCTAGTAGATCCTTTCGACCTCCTTGGTCAAGGCCCTGAAAAGATCCCCAGCTGAGGGGTCTGCCCCAGAACACAGCGATTGCCAGGCACCCGTTTCTCCGATGGTGCCCGCACTCGTCATAACAAGATCGTCGCTCCGCCTGCGAATGGAGACACTAACGGAGCGGCCATTATGGAACCCATGGATATCGACTTTATTTATGCGCCCATCAGCTAGATAACTAATCATGACATTGATGCTGTCACCATACTCCGGCAATTCGAAGCCGTGGGAATCCATCAATAGCTTCACGTCCTGATGGTAAATGCGGGCCTCGACGACATTCTTGGGCATTTTCCCCGTCTTTGTTGGAGAGCAAAAGCTGATGCTTGGCTCCTCTTCGCTCATGCCTCGGTCAAACCTAAGCATGCACGGGCATACCGACTCAATGGTTCGCAAGGCGTCCGCCGCGACCTTTTCCTCGGTAAACATCTCCACGTCGATGCCGTTTTCTTCCATATAGGCACGGTTTTTACGTTGAAGCTCTAGCCGAGCCGCAGCCTCCCCATCTCCACGCTGTTCCCAATTTCCGGAGTCGGCGACATTTCGATCGAATGTAGAATCAACGGAACATGGCGCTTGCTGTTGAGTCGGATCACTGTCGCCGAGACGCCTTAGCTCGGAGCGTCTCATCAGTAGTGTCACAATATCAAACAGCCAACCAAATCAAAAAAGGCCAAAGGTAAAGAGATATAGAAAGAAGCTACCCCACATCCGTGCATACGCCCTATGAGCGCCCGACCACCCAAGAAGGAAGCATAGCAAAAGCGCCTTGTTTGCCCTGTCAACCGACGTAATCTCTCGAGTGAGAGATTTCTGTTCAGGCTTCGCCAAAGGTGTAATTTCATGCGATGAAACAGTAATTGAGGACGTCCTTGACGCCGAGCTCCGAGCGCCTGATTTAGCAACGGCGCGAACGACATCCCCAACTCCGACGGTCGTTCTGCTGTATACGGCATTGTAAGCAGCCTTCTTCGGATTTTTGATCCACCCCATGCCCTTCTTACCATAGCCGGGGATTATCGCCCGCTTTACCGCGCGCTTCGCTCTGCCGGTCGTTCTTGCCTTGAGTGATGTCTTTAGATTCGGCTTACGCAGCCCGACCTTTACCATATTTCTACTCCATCCCCTCGGAACCCCACACCGGGGCGCACGAGCACGCCTGGGTCTCCCCGTTTTCAAGCGTCCCGTGTTTGCCTAATGTTCACGCCCTTTCGGACTCTAATCCCCAGCCGCCATTCTTGATAATAAAAAAGGGCCCCAAATGGGACCCTTCTTCAAAGTCATACTGGCGGAGAGCTGGGGATTCGAACCCCAGATGCCCTTTTGGGGCATACTCGCTTAGCAGGCGAGCACCTTCGGCCTCTCGGTCAGCTCTCCGTAACAGCCGTTCTATAGTAACCAAACAGCCGAAGTTGGGCAAGGGGAATTTTGAGGCGTTTCCTCTTTTACCTCTCTTTTACCAGTAAACGTCTCAGTCAATCATCTCAATCTGTAACATCTGCAGGCCGTAATCCCCTCCAGATGTTACAGATTGAGACAAAGATACAAGGACGGCCCCAGCGACAGCGCGGACAGCCCATTCTTTATTAGTCCTCTCGAACGGTCTCCAACAGATAATCGCGCATGTACGGAATTGCAAACGAAACACAGCCATAGCCCGCGGGCTCAATCAACCCCGCATCGATCAGACGCTTGCGATATGACCCAACTTTGTTCGCCGACAAACCCATCTTCTTGGCGATATCGCCGTTGGCGATATCGACGCCCTCGCATTGAGCCATCGCCGCGAGATACTGAAACTGCCGTTCCGACACCCTGCGCAGCGCTGGGGCAATCACCATAGCATTAAAGCTATCAAGAGCCGCCTGGATACCCTTACGAGCCGCCTCTTCGCTCACACTCTCCGCCCCACTGCGCGCAGCAACCTGCCAAGCGTAATATCCGACCAGCTGGACCATAAAGGGATAGCCTGCCGAAGCTTTTGTTAATAGCTCAGCGGCACCTTTGTCGAGCTCCTTGCCCGCTCGTCTCATCGTATCCTCAAACGATCCGCCAACTTCAAAATCGGAAAGCCGAGTAAGTTCAACATGTTTGGCTCGCTGAAGGAACGTCAACGTATCATCCACCACCACGCCATCTACCGATGTCGGCAGCCCGGCGAAAGCGAAAGCGACATTCGCTCCTTGGCGAATCAAGAGCTGCATCTCATTGCCTAGCTCGCGCATTTCCTCAGTTGAGGCATCCTGGATCTCGTCGAGCGTAATGAGCAGACCACCGCGCTTCGCAGCATCGTACATCGCCTCGCCCAGATGAGAGGCCGACTTCGACATCTCCATGGAGCCAAGGCTGACCCCTAAAATCGATGGGGAAATCGAGATTGATTCAAGACGAACGTTTCGCTGCAGAGCCTCGAGGATTCTATTGCAAAAACCAGCATTGGAGGCAACGTCAACGACCTCGAATCCTTTTTTGCGTGCAAGGTCACCCAATGCATTAAGGAGCACCGTTTTACCTGTGCCTCGGACGCCCGAGATGCGCATGAGTCGATCGGGGGCACCAGGACCATTCTCAAGAGCCTCGGCAAAGTCATCCAAAACAGTGTCCCGTCCGATAAGCTCAGGCGGATTCATGCCCGCCGTTGGCTTAAAGGGGTTAACAGCTTTCGTCATTCTGCCCTCCTCTGCTAGTTTTAACAACTTTAACAAAGTTTAGCAACTTTAGCAGAGTTTAACAGTTTTAGCAGGCTCGGCGGCTTTATGCCTTACCGATCCTGCCGGGTCCTCCCGCCCGCGCCGATACAAATAGCGCAGTGCGGCCCCTCTATATCGCCCCTACCCCAGCGAGCGACTGAGGGAGCCGAGCTCATCGTTGCCCATGGTGCGCCACATTTGGAAGATGCAGACGCGCGCCAGGAAAAAGAAGCCGTTATCGACCAGCTGCACGGCGGCATCCGCCAGCTGGTTGGTCACGGCGGACACGGGAGGCAGCTCGAGCCCGGCCTTACGGATGGTCTCAACCGCATCCTCGAACGTCGGCGGCTCATTGACGCCCATCTCGTTCATAAGGCCCTGCATTTCTTCCAGCGCGCTACCACCCGACTCCTCGCCGCGCGGCACGAGGCGGTAGCACGCCAACGCGAGCTCGAGCTGGTCGCAGTTCCAATAGGCAAACGCCAGACGATAGAACAGATAACCGATTGCGGAACGGTCACTGGCAATGCGCAGGCCGTGGCGCGCCACCTCGATAATCTCGTCAAAGCGCTCCAGGCGCGCCAGCACGTTGATGAGCGCAAAGTGCGACTGCATGGACGAGCGAGCCAGATCGTAAAGACGACGCACCTCGGGCAATGCCCGTTCAAAATCCTCCTGCTCGGCGTAATAACTGCAGATCTCGTGCTGGGCAAAGTACAGCGCATCGGGAGCACGCAAAATACGAACGGAGCGGTCTTCCTCCATTACCGGCAGCACCATGCGTACCAGCTGGTTGTCGCAAAACTGCGTCTGGACCGGACCCGTTGCCAAAAGCTCGGCAACGGCACACTTGGCCTCCAGCTCCTCAACAAGACGGGAGAAGCCCTCAAACGCGCTTGCACGGTCAACTTTTGCCTGCTCGCGCAACTCAACGACGCGCGCCACATACGGGTCATCGTCCATCTCCATGACCTCGAGCTCATCAGCCGTATCGGCAAGCAGCAGGTCGCGCAACGCCGGCGGCAGCGAACGGTGGTCGTCACGCGGGCGAACGTGAACCTCCGCAGGCTCAATCGCATCCGGCGCATCCGACTCATATGCCTCAAGCATGCGCTTGCACGGCATATCGTCCATATCCATGCTCTCAAGATCCTTGGCGACAGGCACGCAATTGGCCAGATAGGCCGCACGCCCAAAGGAATACGTTGCAATGACGCGCTCGCCCTGCTCGCCGTCGGGAGCCGCAATCTGAACATAGCAGCGCGCAATGCAGGCACCTGCGGCAAAGCAAGCCGCTGCCAGCGTAAGCGCCACGCGCGCGTCGTGCTCCGCGGCCCAAATCACACGCGCGTTCTCGTCCAACTCGCGCCAGACATCCTCCTGAGCGTCGTATTCACGCTGTGGCATGGCATCCACGACAGAGTGCCCAAACCGAACGAGCATAATCCCCTCGGCAACGTTTGCCCGATAGGTATAGTCGAGCCGTGTGACCACGTTAAGCGCCTCGACGATACGCGCGAAGCGGGTACGCACATCCCACTCACCGCCCGGCTGGCAAGCTACCGTTCCGGGTTTGCCCCACGGGTTGTCGCTCGAGGTCGTATCGAGCAGTCGGGGAACATCGTTGGTTGTCTTGGCGATATGCCACGCATCAAAGAGCGCGCAGCCCTCAAGGCTCGGCGAGGATGCCGCGGGGACCAATCCAGCCCCGATGCGCTCAAGGATGCCGGAGAGGCGGTTGAGACGGCACTCGATGGCAAGCAGCATGTCAATCTCGTCCTGGTCCAGCAGGCTACGATCAAAATTGAGATAGAACAGCTTTGAGCGGTCGATGCGCGCTAGGCTCATTTCGGACTTGGCAGCAATGGTGCGCAGGCGGGGCAAGTCGATCTCGCTCATAAGAGCGGCGGCATAGCGCTCGATACCGCTCGGATTCTCGGCATGGTCAACACGGTAAAGCAGCGTCTCGATAGCATCGGGGAGCGGTGCCGTGTCAAAGCCCAAAAACACCTCGACCGGCTCGGGCAACTTTACGAGTTTGATCTTGTCGACAACGTTTTGCATGTCTACATCGAGACCGTCGACGCCCGTCGTGTTCGCAAGAGCGCTTTCGGAGTTGGCAAATATCACGTAGCGCAAGAACATCGAGGCCATGAACTCGCCGTAAGGAAGGGCGCGGGTCGAATTCCATGTCTCGTGGTCGGACTGCTCGCGCATGGGGCCTTCGGGAGAGCCGGCAGTTCGCGCACACGCGCGCATTGCACCGTTAGCTTCCCTCACCATAATCTCGCCAATACTGGAATCGGACTCGTGAAGGACCAGCTCCATGTCAGGGTCCTCGGGCAACGGTACTTCCCGAACAGGGCGGTCAACCTTATAAACCTTGCCCGACACGCTCACGTAGCCCAAGAGCGATATGTGAGTTTTGCCGACGAATTCGACGACATAGCACGACTCTTTGGGGTCCTCGCCAAAGACTTTCCAGACAACACCATATGAGCGCCCCGCAGGCTGCTCTGGCATCGATGGAAAACGCTTTTTGGGGTCGAGAAACCTGAGCTTGTATGTCGGACGCTCTGCCACGAAATATCACCCTGATCAGTCGTTGAAAGAAGGAGTGGTCGCGGATGGGCCGCGACACCTACTCGGAATCTTACACGAGTCGATAAGAAATAGTCCGCTTCACGCTCGCGCCTCGACCGAGGTTCGAATCCATGGGATGCCGGCGTAAAAGAAAAGCCCCCGTTGCCGGAGGCTTTAAGTTCAAATGGTGCGGCGTATAGGATTCGAACCTATGACGTTCTGATTCGTAGTCAGACCCTC
>UQIY01000059.1 GCA_900541195.1 uncultured Collinsella sp.
GGGCAGAAGATGCCCGCGAGCATGCCAAGCCGCGCCGTGAGGAAGAGCCCTGCGGGGATCATCCACGCCGCGGTCACCGTGTTGACGAGCGCGCAGAGGAGCATCGTGAGCGTGCCCGCGACCGTGAGGCCCTGCGAGGAGAACGCCGATCCCGCGAGGTAGATGCCGAAGACCACGAGGTTCGAGAGCGCGCAGAGCGCGAGGCACCAGAGCGCCTTGGCCCACCAGGCGCGCCTAAGCGGGAAGCCCAGGCCCAGAAGTCCCCGCATCCGCGTGCGCGCGTCCGCCCGCGCGACGCACGCCACCACGAGCGAGAGAGCCACGGGCAGGAAGAGCGCGTACCAGTAGTTCCACGCGCTGAAGATCTGTACGCCCCGGTAGGGCATCGCGCCGAGCAGCGGCATCGGTAGCGCCATGAGCGCGGCCAGGCGAACCGGTGCCGCGTGGCGCGACTTCAGGGCCTCAGCGCGCAGGCCCGCGAGCAGGCCGCCTTTCTCGCCCGTCATGCCGCCACCTCCCCGCGCGCTCGTCGCCCCTCCCGGCAGACGCTCATGAAGAGTTCCTCGAGGTCCTGCCCGGGCCGAAGCGCATCCTCGTAGGCGAGGCGCCCCCCGTAGATGATGCCGATGGTGTCCGCCATCTGCTGCACCTCGGAGAGGATGTGGCTCGAGACGATCACCGTCGTGCCCTCCGCCGCGAAGCCGCGGATCTGGTCGCGCAGCTCCTCGATGCCGATGGGGTCGAGGCCGTTGGTGGGCTCGTCGAGCACGAGCAGGCGTGGCCGGGCGATCAGCGCCAGCGCGAGCCCCAGGCGCTGCCGCATGCCCATCGAGAAGCGCCCGGCGCGCTTCTTCCCGGTGTCCGCGAGGTCCACGGCGGCGAGTACCTCATCTACGCGGCTCTCGGGAAGGCCCAGCAGCGTGGTGCGCACGCGCAGGTTCTCGCGCGCGGTGAGGTTGGGGTAGAGCGGCGCCTCCTCGATGAGGCTGCCGATTGCGTAGAGGTCCTCGCGGCGCCAGGCGTGCCCGGCAAAGAGGATCTCCCCGGCCGTCGGCCGCAGCATTCCGCAGATCATCTTGAGCGTTGTCGACTTGCCGGCGCCGTTGGGGCCGAGCAGCCCGTACACCTCGCCCTCGCGGATATGAAGGCTCACGTCGGCCACGGCGTCCTGCGCCTGGTCGCCGCGGCCGAAGCGCTTGGTGAGCCCGCGCGTCTCGAGCATGTAACCCATGGGTTCGTCCTTTCTCTTCCGGGCGCGCGGGCCGAGTCGCCGTGCCCGCGCGCCTTACCTTTCGGGTTCACCATCCATGGTGGGGCGCGTTTCTAACGAAGCCGTAACGGCCGTTGGGCTCTTTTGGCGCCAGCCCTTCTCGACCCGCACGCATTTGCTTAAAGCAACAACTTTCCCGATCGATGTAATCACCAAATCAAAACGTGTACATCAGACACCAAAGAGCCCGAAAAATGTCGTTTTTGGTGACTGATGTACACAATTGCAGAATACAGCGCAGCTCAGAACCACCCTCCACATGTCTGGACTCTCTATGCTTACGCTGGATAGACATCGCCAGAACGGGTATAGTATCGAAAGTTTTGTCGTTTACCAGCGGGGGAGTCCTGTGGGCATCAAAAAGAAGATCAAAAAGGAGCTTATCGGCACCTCCGATTACCCGTCGAATAAGATCTTTACGATCTCCAATTTCATTACCTTCACGCGCCTGATCCTCACGCTGGTCTTCCTGTACCTGTTTGTGACGGACAACAACCGTGTCGTCGCCATCGTCATCTATGCCATCGCGGCCTCCACCGACTGGATGGACGGCCAGATTGCCCGCATGACCAAAACGGTCTCGTGGCTCGGCAAGGTTATGGATCCCATCTGCGACCGTGCGCTGCTATTTACCGGCGTACTGGGCCTGGTGGTCCGCGGCGAGCTTCCCATCTGGGTCTGCGTGCTCATCATTGGTCGCGATATCTACCTTGGTATCGGCACGCTCATCGTGCGCCACTATCACCGCCGCCCCATCGACGTCGTCTTTCCCGGCAAGATTGCGACGGCGCTGCTCATGACCGGCTTCTCGCTCATGCTGTTGGGCTTTCCCACTGTGGATGGCTGGCATCTGCTGCCCGCCACGTTCACGGCCTTCCCGGGCCTCAACGGCAGCCAGGTACCGCTTGGCATCTTCTTTGTGTACGGCGGCGTCATCTTCTCCATGCTCACCGCCGTCATCTATTCCATTAAGGGTGGAGCAGCCATTAAACAAGCCGTGGCGCATCCCGAGGACGAAGACATCGACTTTCTTAACCCCGAAATCGAAGACTAAGTCGTTGGGGTATGATTACGTACAGTTCATTCTTTGCGGCATGTCCGCGTTAAGTTAGGGGTTGTCATGGACAACATGGTTAACAATATGCCTCAGAACGATAAGGCCTCAGACGCCACCTGCGTTTTCCGCGTTCCTTCGAGCGATGTCACCCTTCCCGACCTCATGGCCAACGTGCACATCACCGCGCCCGTCTTATCTATCGTCAAAGGCCCTCAAACCGGTGCAGCCTTTGAGCTCGAGGATAATGTGACCACCATCGGCCGCGATCCCGCTAACGGCATCTTCCTCAACGACATGACCGTGTCGCGTAGCCATGCGCGCATTATTCGCGAGGGTCTGGGTGCCCGCATCGAGGACCTGGGCTCGCTCAACGGTACGTGGGTTGACGGCGCTATCGTCAACGGCGCACCGCTGCACGATGGCTCTTCCGTCCAGATTGGTACGTTTACGCTCATCTACCACGAGAGCACGCCGGAGCGCATCGAAACCGGTGAGTAGGGCATGGCCGAACGCAATTATCTGAGTATCGGCCAGGTCGTCAATCTACTTCGAGGCGCATACCCCGATCTTTCGAACTCAAAAATTAGATTTCTCGAAGATGAGGGGCTCATCACCCCTCATCGCACGCCTAAGGGCTATCGTCAGTACTCCAAGGAGGACGTTGACCGCCTGGAGGTCATTCTGCACCTGCAGAAGACTCGCTACATGCCGCTCAACGTGATCAAGCAGCGCCTGGAAAACGCCACGGACCTGTCTACGCTCGCCTACGAGGTGGGCCTGTTGTCCGATGTTCCGCTCAAGACGGAACCCAAGGAGACTAAACAAAAACTGCATCCCATCGAGACCATCCCCGATATGCTCGGCGTCGAGATCTCGTTTATCCGCTCCCTGGCCGAAAACGACCTCATTCGCATCATCAAGAGCCCGCAGAATCGCGAGCTTGTCGATGGCCGCGATTTCCCGATCATCCGCTATTGCTCCGAGCTTTCGCGCTTCCATATCGAGCCGCGCAACCTGCGCCAGTACGTATCGTCCGCAAACCGCGAGTCCTCGATGTTTGAGCAGGTGCTCGTAAGCATGCTCGGTATGGATACTTCCGACGACGAGCGCGATGCCAAGCTCGAGCGTGCATTTAAGAAGCTACATGACCTCACCGAGGGCGTCCATACCGCTCTGCTCAAGAACCGTGTATTCGAGTCACTCAACGCCGTGGTGGAGGATGCCGATATCGATGCCCTCGACGAGGAGATCGCACGCTCCGAGTCAACCAAGGCCAAAAGCGAAGAGACATCTACCTCCGCGGTCCCCGTGCGTGAGGAATCCCTCGTGCAGCCGCTCAAAGTTGTCGCCCCCTCACGCGCCGGCACCGCCAGCGCGGCCAAATAGACGCTGCTACAAACCAGCCTCCCCTGAAAGGTCATGCCATGTACGACTTCGAATCTCACATCGTCGACATCCCCGACTATCCCGAGCCCGGAGTCGTCTTTAAGGACATCACGCCGCTCTTTGGTAATCCCGAAGCGCTAAAGGCCATGGTAGATGCCCTGGCCGAGCATTTTGCCGGTAAGGGTATCACCAAGGTCGTGGGTCCCGAGGCTCGCGGCTTTATGGTCGGCGTGCCCGTGGCCGTCGCCCTGGGCGCTGGCTTTGTGCCCGCACGCAAGCCGGGCAAGCTGCCTCGCAAGACGGTGAGCGAGAGCTACGAGCTCGAATATGGCACCGACTCTATCGAGATCCACGCCGATGCCATTACCTCTAAAGATACCGTGTTGATTCTGGACGACTTGGTCGCGACGGGCGGAACCGTCGAGGCAACAGGTAAACTGGTGCGAGATATGGGCGCAAAGCTTGTGGGTTACGGTTGTATCCTCGAGCTTGCGTTTCTTAACCCGCGCAAGAAGCTCACGCCTTCCAACGAGGACGTCGAGCTCTTTAGCCTGGTAACGGTGGACTAGCCGCTACCCTTAGATACCGGAAAGGAAGCTCCATGCGCACAGCAAATACGCACAAAAACATGGCACGCTGCGCTGCTACGGCAACCCTCGCTTGTGTTTTGGGCCTGGGCCTCGCGGCTCCGGCCTATGCTGATACCGCATCCGACCTTGCCGCTGCTCGTACCAAACTCGAGCAGATCGGCACGCAGACCCAGCAAATTCATGAAGAACTCTCCGCACAGACGCAGGAGCTTGATCAGACTGCAGGCGAGATCACGCAAAAGCAGCAAGAGATTGCCGAGGGCCAGGCAAAGCTTTCGAGCTACGTTGCCGGTGAGTACAAGACCGGCGGTCTGAGTCTCCTTCAGGTTCTGACGGGCGTCGACGATCTGGGCGACATGCTCAACCGTCTGTTCTATTACGGCAAGGTTTCCGACAAGCAGGCCCAGACCATTCAGGATGTCAAGGACCTTAAGCAGCAGCTCACTGATAAGCAGGCCGAGCAGGAGAAGAACGTCGCCGCGACGCAGAAGAAAGTCGACGAGCTCAACGCCCAGCAGGCCGAGGCTCAGAGCGTCGTCAGTTCCCTGGACTCGCAACTGCAGGCTGAGCTTGCCGCCGAGGCCGAGGCCAATGCGGCGCTGCAGGCCGGCATAAATGCCGGCACAGCCGAAAAGGCCACGGTAAGCAACGACACCGCCGGTACGACCGAGAACACCAACAATGGCGGCGGCACAACCAACAACGGCGGCAACACGCCTGCGCCCGCTCCTGCTCCTACGCCGCAGCCCTCGACGCCCGCTCCGGCTCCGACGCCTTCCGCACCGAGCCAGTCTGTTGACGGCGGCTCCGTTGTTTCGCGCGCCTACAGCAAGCTTGGTTGTGCTTATTCCTGGGGCGGCATTGGACCGGACAGCTTTGACTGCTCCGGTTTTGTAAGCTACTGTCTCACGGGCCGCTACTGCCGTCTGGGCACCACCGGCACTTTCATGGGTTGGACCCGCGTGTCCGACCCGCAACCCGGCGATGTCGTGGTTAACTCCTACCATACTGGCATCTATATCGGTAATGGTCAGATGATCCATGCTTCCGACTACAAGACGGGCGTCATCATCAGCTCCGTCGCAGCCGGCATGAACAACAACTACATCTTCGTACGCTACTAATTTTTTACTACAGCGAATGAACGTGGGCCTCGCGATCTTGAATCACGAGGCCCATTCTATTTGCCCCAACCGTTTGCCATAAGATCAGTACGGCTATCTAGTATTCAAAACTAGATAGCCGTCCAATCAATCAAAAAGATGGCTATAATTGTTGGGGAACAAATAGAAAGGACCCTCAATGAGCTGGGCGCTTATCTCCGATTCGAGCTGCAATCTTCGCGATTGGCAGCCAACCACACCTCATACCACCTTTGCATTTGCACCCCTTAAGATCCGAGTGGGGGAGCGCGAATATGTCGACGACCTCTCGCTCGATGTTCACGAGCTCAATTGCACCGTGCAGGCGGAGTCGAGCGCTTCTTCGAGCGCCTGCCCGAGCGTAGGCGAGTGGACCGAACTCTTTAGGCTTGCCGACAAGACAATTTGCATGCCCATCTCCGAGGGCGTCTCGGGAAGCTACAATGCCGCCGCCACGGCACGCGATTTGGTTCTTGCCGAGGATCCGAACCGTCAGATTCATTTGGTCAATTCACGCGGAGCCGGCGGCAAAATGGACCTGATCTTCCTGCTGTTCGACCGCTATCTCGCAAGCAACCCCAACGTCCCTTTTGAGGAAGCCTGCAGCTATTTTGATGAGCTGGAACTAAACAGCAAGATCCTCTTTAGCCTGTGCAATTACGAAAATCTCGCCAAGGCCGGACGTATTCCCAAGGCAGCTGGAGTTATCGCCAATAAACTCAACATTCGAGTTTTAGGCACGGCAAGCGAGGAGGGGGAGATTAAGCTCGTCGGTCACACCCGTGGCGAAAAGAAGATGCTTGGCAAGATTGTCGACACCATGGAGGCCGAGGGCTTTACCGGCGGCGAGGTCGTAATCGACCATGTCGAAAATGAGGCGGGCGCCCAGGCACTTGCCAGCCGCATTGTGGAGCATTGGCCCGGTTCCAAGACCATCATCATGCCCTGCAACGGACTGGATTCATACTATGCCGAGATGCACGGGCTCATTATCGGCTACGGCATGGGCGTGGCTTCAGGCCAATAGCGTCCAACTAAACAAAAACACGGGCGGGGCAAAGTGTCTGATGACTCTTTGCCCCGCCCTTCTTATACGTCGGTTAGCTATTAAACCCATTGAACTTTAGGTAGCTCATTAGATACGCCTTCGATACAAAAGACGATACTGCACTGCGAACGAGCAGCGACTCGCGAGTGACCTGATGAGCCGTATCGGGAACAGGAACCTGCTCAATGGAAAAAGCCGCACGAATCGATGCCTCGAGCTGATCAATCACATAATCAAAGGCGGTCGGTGCATCATAGCTCAGGCGCTGAATGTTAAAGAGTGCCTGAACCGCAGCGATGGGCAGCACCTGCTTAAAGATACAAATGGAGATGAGACGCGCAATCTGCTCGCGACCATATTGCTTTTTAACCGGAGCGGGAACGAGGCCGACCTTTACGTAGTTATTGATCATCGATGGCGTAATGACGGGCTGTTCCACACAAATCGAAAGCGGCTCCATCCACAGCTCGATGTACTCAATGACCTGGTCACGGTAGAGCGTTACATTCGGCAACTGGTTATAGCGCGGCAGGCTGAGCGTATTGAGTTTGCGGACTATATCAGACTGGATAAATGCATCAGGTAGCACCGTTGGCTGAATATCCTCTGGGCTAATGCTAACCGACGTATCGGACATAGGAATGACATGTTTAACGTGATTCATATGGTGCCTCCGTTCGTTTTCAATATTGTATTCTAGATTATCTAGTTTTGCATACCACAATGAACGGTATGATCGTCGGCTTTGGCTCGAGTCCGGCCGCAGGATAACTGGCTTGTTTTTGCACAACAAAACGTCCACCAGCAACGTTGCCTCAAGCTCGTTACTGATGCACGTTTAAGTAAAAAACAACAACCTTACATAAGATATATTATCGTACTTATCCGTGTAGGAAAGCGTATGCGCTGGTAGCCGCTATGGCTCCGTCCGAAACGGCGGTCACAACTTGGCGTAAACGCTTGGAACGGATATCGCCGGCAGCAAATAAGCCAGGCGTGCGGGTGGCCATCGATTCGTCGGTCACAATACCGCCGTCGGGCGCCAGATCCACCAGATGCTCTACAAGCTCGGTATGGGGCTGCGTGCCAGCAAAGACAAATATGCCAAACGAACCAGGATCAAAGGACTCAGCGTGCATTTCACTAGTCGCATTGTCCTTAAACGTGATTGTCGTGGGCATCGCCTCACCAGAAAGCTCAACAATACTAGTTTGGTACCTAACTGAAATATTATCTTTTGCGAGCACCTTTTGAACCACGCCATCGGGGGCACGGAACTGATCGCGACGCAAGACGATGGTCACGCTGCTGGCGATTTCTGACAAGAACAGGGCTTCCTCACAGGCAGCATTACCGCCACCGATGACAAAGACCTGTTTACCGCGAAAGAACATGCCATCGCACGTCGCGCAATAAGAAACGCCACGACCGCGATACGTATCCTCGCCAACAAAACCAGCAGATCGCGGCGTGGCACCCATGCAAGCGATAACGCTCGAGGCCAGCGTATCGCCCATATCGTGATGCACCGTAAACAGCGCCGCATCCGCATCGTAATCGATACCCGCAACCATGCTCCATGCAACCTGTGCTCCCAGGCCCTCTGCATGTTGCTGAAACCGCTCGCCGAGTTCGGCGCCACTCAAGAGCGGAATGCCCGGATAGTTCTCGACCTCATTGGTTGTGGCGATCTGTCCTCCCGACATACCTTGCTCAATCACGGTCGTCGTTAGGTTGGCGCGCGCCGCGTAAATGGCTGCAGCATAGCCCGCAGGCCCGCCGCCGATAATCGCAACATCGATCGGCTGATGAGTAGTCATGAAGAGACCTCCTGTCGAAAGATTGGCGTTCTTTGCGCTCATACCCAAATTTATGCGAACGTGACACTCATGCACTACAATGATTCTCTGTGAAACAAAGATGAAGGGGAGATATCGATGGATCAGACGCAGACGAGCGATGACGCTCCCCTGCTCACGCACAGCACTCCCCAATCGGGACAAACCACGCTCTTGGCTCAGCAAAAACCTCTCGTGACTATCGTGCACGCCTCGGTCGGCTCGGGCCACAAGGCCGCCGCAAATGCGATTGCGCAGGCATTCGACCACATCCGCGGCACCAATGGCATCCCCGAGGATGTTGAGATTGAAGTGCTCGATATCCTTGATTTTGGACGCATAAAATTCGACGGCAACAAAACGGCCGCCTCGTTTACCGGCGCCACGCGCCCAATTTATGACTTGACCTGGCGTTATACCCTTACCGGACACCTGCTTTGGGGCGGTGGCACGGCATGGTCGCGCATCATGTTCCCCGCATTTAACGAATACGTTCGAACTCGCAGGCCCATTGCCGTGGTAGCCACACATATCACGGCAGCCAACGTCGCCGTCGGCGCGCGCGTCATTACGGGCATCGACTATCCCGTCATTTGCGTACCGACCGATTACGAGGTCGAGGGTTGGTGGCCCCATAAGGACACCGACCTATTCTGCGTAGCAAACGAGTTTATGGCCGAAACACTCCGCCCCCGTAAGGTTCCCGAGGCAAAGATCCGCATTACGGGCATCCCCATTCGCGCCGGGTTTGATACGGACTACAACCGCGAGGAAGAACTCGAGAAGTTCAATCTCCCCACAGACAAGCTCGTTGTGCTGGTGATGGCCGGCGCAAGCTTGCCTCAACCGTACGTTCGCTTTCGCGCGGAGATGGACCGCACCCTCCCCTTCCTGCGCAGCTTCGAGGACATGCACTTTGTCTTTTTGCCGGGCAAGGATGCCGAATATGCCACCCGTCTCAAAACGCTTTTCGATGCCATGAAACTCGAGAACGTCACGGTTCTTGACTACGTCGATGACATGGCAGCGCTTATGCACGGCTGTGACCTGGCAATCCTCAAATCTGGCGGACTCACTGTTACCGAATGCCTGTGCGCACACCTGCCTATGATTCTGCTGGGCAAGTCATATGGCCAGGAAAAGGCCAACACCACCATGCTCACCGGCATGGGCGCCAGCATGCATGTCACGACCGCACGCGAGCTCATCGTGACGCTTCGCCATCTCCACGATCATCCCGAGTCGCTCAAGGCTCTGCTCATCAACGGCGAAGTGCTGCGCCGTCCACATGCAGCCGAGGATATCGCCATCGCAACCATGGAACTTGCAGGCAAAACCCAAAAACGCAAACGAGCCTTCTGCCGCTTCTACTGGGGCGAAAAACCCGCGCATATCCGCTAGCGTCTTAAAGTCCGCTGCTCGGCGGGAGCCGCCCATATATCATTCCATGCTCAAACATTCTCGCGGGGCGCTCGCATCCCTCCCGCCCACCTCTCACACATATCATTCCATGCTCAAACATTCTCGCTTCGCTTCGCTCGCTGCGAAACTGCGCGTGGAACGATATGTGTGAGAGGCTGTCTCTTATACACATCTCCGAGCCC
>UQIY01000060.1 GCA_900541195.1 uncultured Collinsella sp.
ACGAGATAGGCTCCGGTCTCGTGGGCTCGGAGATGTGTATAAGAGACAGCCTTGGGGATGGCGGGCGCTGCAGGTGCGGGGGTTGGGGCTGCTGCGGGTGCCGAAGCCGGTGCCGGTCCGGGAATTTGGTCGCAAGCAGCGGTGGGCACGGACTCGATGACGGTCGCGGGCCCCGGCGTCGAGTCCGGCTTGGTCGTGGAATCTGCGGGCTCCACGGTGACGGGCGCGTCTGCAGCGGCAGTTTCAACCTCAGCCTGCGTCGCGTTCTCGTTCTCGACGCTCGACTTTGCCTCGATGGGCGTGGATGCCATGGTGGTGATGCCGGCGTTGGCGTTCTCGGGGTCATAGACGACCGTGAGCGAGATGGCAGGCTGCGGTACCTCGGGCTCCGATGCCGCCTCGGCAACGTCCTGTTCTGTGGGCTCTTCGGGCTGATCGTCCTCAGCCTCGTCGCCAAAGACATCGCTGTTTTGGAACGCAGGCGTTTCGGATAGGTTAGCGGCTTCTTCGGCTGTCGACTTGGGAGCCTCGTTGAGCTCAGCAGTGGCTTCCTGCTCGGATATGACTACGGGCTCGGTCGTGGCAGCGATTTCGGTTTCGGCTTCTGCCGTTACCTCAATAGCGACTTCGATCTCTGTCTCGGGCTCGGGTTCCGGCACGACTTCAACCATGGCTTCGGGCTCGGGACGCTTAACGTGCTTGGGGCGCACGGCCTTGAGGTCCTTCTCGCCGCGCTTTTTCTTTTTGTAGGACTGCTTGGCGCCCTTGGCGGTCTTGGGCTTGTCCTCGCCCTTGGCAAGCGCAGCATCCCAGGCCTCGTTGGCGATGACGGTGGCATACAGGCGGCCGCCTTTAAAGACGGTCAGCTTAATGCAGTCGTTAAGTTCCTCGAGCAGCTCGCGCGTGGACTCAAAGCCCAGGTCATAAGCAGTCATGTCGCCTGCGGCGAGCGCCTCCTCGACCTGCGTCATAAACGTTTGCTTGCCGCATCCAATCGCATCGCGTAGCAGGCGATACAGATAGATGTGGTTGCCCAGCGAAAGCGTGGGCCTAACTATTGTCTTGCTCATGGCAAATCTCCTCTTTACACATGTAAAGCATCTTACCATCGCATAGCGTTCGCCATGGCGGCGCCCAAGGCAAACGGGCGCGAACCGCTGTCGATTCGCGCCCGTTATACAGGTCGGTTATCTATGAGAGGCAAATGTGCTTAGTTGCCCGATGCCGCGCCTTGGCTCGAGTTGTCAGATGCCGTGCCGGACGCGGTTCCGCTCGAGCTGTTCGAGCTGTTGGTGTTGCTGCTGTCTGTTGTGCCCGTTCCCGACGTGGTGTCGCTCGTCTGGCCGCCCGTGCTCGGCTGCGAACCGTCAGTCGTTTGGCTTGAGTCGGTCGTGCCGGACGGCGTGCCACTGTTGGCCGTAGAGGAATCGGGCCCCTGCGATTGGTTTTGGGTGTTCGAGGACGAATTGGCAGAGGTAGAACTGTCTTGCGTATCGTCCGTCTGTGCCTGCTGATCCTGCGACTGGGTGTTGCCATTTGCATCGCTTTCCGTCGTGCGCGACGAAAGGATTGGCTCGGGGCGCTCGCCCAGACCCTCACCGGCGGTGGTGATAAGGATGGCGCCGGCGCAGGCGATGACCGCGACGATGGCGATGGCGATCGAGAAGACGATGACCTTCTTTTGCGTCTGACTGCGCTCTGCCGCCGCCTTGGCGCGCAGGCTGTCGGGAGCAACGCGCGCCGTGGTCGCGCGCCCCGCAATCTGGCGCATCTCCTGCGTAGTCGCGGCGCCGCCCAGGTGCTCCTCGGCATTAAACTCAACGGGCTCGTAGGCGCCGGCGGGGTAGTCGACGGCGGCGTGCGTACCTTTGATGGCTTCGGCGCTGGCAGAGATAAAGTGGCGGTAGACCTGCGATGACACAACGGTGATGACCGAGCTCACGGCGGCGCCAATTACTGAACCAGCGATACCAATCTTGGAGGCAAGTGCGACGCTCGTGGCGGCAGCTGCGGCGCCGGCGATGATCTGGGGAATGGAAATGTCGTCAAACAGGCCCTTTTTGGGCGCGATGGCCATGGTCTGTCCGATGGAATGGTTCTCGTGCACGCCGTTGTTGAGCGATGCTGGCGTCATGACGCGCGTGCGCGGCGCGTCGGTGTACTTGGTTGTCATACGGGGTCCTCCCGGTGTAAATCTGCTTCGTTTCGTGTAGCCATCAGGGTACCCACCAGATGTGAATCGTACGTGACATTTAACAGATACCATCAACTCATCAATAGCTCACCAAGTTGGTGGGATGCGGTTGCACCCGGCGGTTGAACTACAATAGGGCTTGCTAATTGTTGTGAATGGCGTCTACGCACGGGAGCATTCTTATGAATCTTCACCTTTCTCAGTCTGATGGCTTTTTGCGTGTGGCGGCGGCGTCGCCGCAGATTCGCGTGGCCGATGTCGAAGGCAATGCCGAGGTTGCGCTGGCGGCTGTTCGCGAGGCTACCGAGCGCGGCGTTCGCGCGCTGGTGCTGCCCGAGCTCAACTTGTGCGGCTATACCGCGGCCGACCTGTTCCATAACCGCACGCTGCTGCATGCCTGTGAGGCCGCTCTGGTACATATCCTCGACGAGACTCGTGAGCTGCCGATTGTCTTTACCATCGGTCTTCCCGTTGCAGTTGCCGAGAATATCTACAACTGCGCCGCCGTGTGCTGCGCGGGCGAGCTTTTGGGTCTTACGGCCAAAAAGTATCTGCCCAACTATGGCGAGTTCTACGAGCGCCGCTGGTTTGCTCCGGCGCCTGCGGATCCCGTGTGGGTTGAATTTGCCGGTCAGGGTCCGGTTCCGCTGGGTTCGGGGCTTGTCTACCGCTGCTGTGATGAGGGCGCCGAGGACCTGGTGCTGGGCGTTGAGGTCTGTGAGGACCTGTGGGTGCCGGCGCCGCCTTCGACCGAGATGGCGCTTGCCGGTGCGACGGTGATTCTCAACCCGTCGGCCTCGGATGAGATTATCGGTAAGGCAGACTATCGCCGCAGTCTCATCTCCAATCAGAGTGCGCGCCTGTACTGCGCCTATGCCTATGCGGATGCGAGCGAGGGCGAGTCCACGACCGATATGGTCTTTGCAGGCGAGAACCTTATCTACGAAAACGGCTCCAAGCTCGCCGCCACCAAACTGCTTACCTGCGATATGGCCGTCGCCGATGTCGATCTTGACCGTCTGGTTGCCGAGCGCCGTCGCTCGACGACGTGGACGCGCGCGGACGATGCGCCGGAGGCCACGACCGTTGAATTTTCGTTTGAGGGCGTGCTGGCAGACGAACCTGTCCTGCGCGATGCCTGCGATATCGACCGTGTCTTCCCCCGTGCGCCCTTTGTGCCGGCCGACCATGGCGACCTGGCCGAGCGTTGCGAGACCATCCTCGACCTGCAGACCGCCGGCCTCAAGACCCGCCTTGCCCATACGGGTACCAAGGCTGCAGTCATCGGTCTTTCGGGCGGCCTGGACTCCACGCTGGCACTGCTCGTGACAGTTCGCGCCTTCGATGCACTGGGGCTGCCGCGCACCGGTATCACAGCCGTGTCCATGCCCGGCTTTGGCACGACGCATCGCACTAAGTCCAACGCCGAGTCGCTCGCTCACGACCTGGGTGTGAGCTTCCGCGAGGTTTCGATCCACGCGGCTGTGGAACAGCACTTCAAGGACATAGAGCACGATCCGACCGTGCAGGACGTGACCTACGAGAACAGCCAGGCCCGCGAGCGTACGCAGATTCTGATGGATCTGGCCAACCAGGCCGGCGGTTTTGTCATCGGCACGGGCGACCTGTCGGAGCTGGCGCTCGGGTGGGCTACCTATAACGGCGACCACATGAGTATGTACGCCGTTAACGCGAGCGTGCCCAAGACGCTCGTGCGTCACTTGGTGCGCTATGCTGCCGATGTCTTTGGCGGACGTATTGCCGAGGTCTTGCTCGATATCCTCGATACGCCGGTGTCCCCCGAGCTTCTGCCGCCCACGGGCGACGGCGAGATTGCGCAGAAGACCGAGGATTTGGTGGGCCCGTACGAGCTGCACGACTACTTCCTCTACTACCTGCTGCGTTTTGGCTTTGAGCCGGGCAAGATCTACCGCATGGCACTCAAGAGCTTTGAGGGCGTCTACGATGCCAAGACCGTCCACACGTGGCTGCGTACGTTCTACCGTCGATTCTTTGCCCAGCAGTTTAAGCGCAGCTGCCTGCCCGATGGTCCCAAGGTGGGCTCGGTGACGCTCAGCCCGCGCGGCGATTGGCGTATGCCGAGTGACGCTAGCTCGCGTCTGTGGCTTGCGCAGATCGACGCGCTCAATCCAGTTGACTAAGGTTGGCTAAATTGAACCAATACGGGGTTTGCAAGCGTTACACTTTTGCAATCTGATGGCCCGTATCGCGCGGCGCTCTTGTCGGAGCGCTGCGTTTTTTATATTGAAAGGTGGCACCATGCAGGCATCGCAGCGTCTCGACCGCTTTGGCGCGGAGGTCTTCGCCTCGCTCAACAACAAACTTCTCGCGCTGAAGGCCCAGGGCAAGACCATTTACAACATGAGCGTGGGCACGCCCGACTTTAAGCCGTACGGCCACGTGGTGGAGGCGCTCACACAAGCCGCCCAGGATCCCGAGATGTGGAAGTACGCCCTGCGCGACCTGCCCGAACTCAAGCAAGCCGTGTGCGATTACTATGAGCGTCGCTTTGGTGTCTCCGGCATTACGCCGTCCATGGTGCAGTCGTGCAACGGCACGCAGGAGGGCGTGGGCCATTTGGGCCTGGCCCTGCTCGATCCGGGCGACACTATTTTGGTTCCCGATCCGTGCTACCCGGTCTTTGAGGCGGGTGCCAAGATCGCCGATGCCAAGCTCGAGTACTATCCGCTGGTTGCCGA
This sequence comes from uncultured Collinsella sp., assembly GCA_900541195.1. Lineage (GTDB taxonomy): Bacteria > Actinomycetota > Coriobacteriia > Coriobacteriales > Coriobacteriaceae > Collinsella. Next base: position 4,915 of record UQIY01000060.1, read on the forward strand.
GCACAATTACCTGCCCTATGTGGCGGGCATCGATCCCGAAGTGGCCGACCGCGCCAAGTATATGATCGTGTCGCTGCCCGCCAACCCGGTGGGCTCGGTGGGCACGCCCGAGATCTACGAGGAGATCATCGCTTTTGCCCGCGAGCACGACCTGCTCATCGTCCATGACAACGCGTACTCCGACATCGTGTTCGACGGCGAGCCGGGCGGCAGCTTCTTGCAGTATCCCGGTGCGCTCGAGGTGGGCGTTGAGTTCTTCTCGCTCTCCAAGTCGTTTAACGTCACCGGTGCTCGCATCGGCTTTTTGGTCGGCCGCGAGGACGTGGTCTCTGCCTTTGCCAAGCTACGCAGCCAGATCGACTTCGGTATGTTCTTCCCGATCCAGAAGGCTGCTATCGCCTGCCTGAACGGTCCGCGTGATGAGGTCGAGGCGCAGCGTTTGAAGTACCAGGAGCGTCGCGATGCCCTGTGCGACGGTCTTGAGGGCCTGGGCTGGGAGCGTCCCAACGCGCATGGCTCCATGTTTGTGTGGGCCAAGCTTCCCGGTGGTCGCACCGATTCCATGACGTTTTGCGAGGAGCTCATGGAGAAGGCCGGTGTTGTGGTGACGCCGGGCGCGAGCTTTGGTCCTTCGGGCGAGGGACACGTGCGTATGGCGCTGGTTTTGCCGCCCGACCAGATCGCTTTGGCTGTCGAGGCCATCCGCGAAGCGGGCCTGTATTAGAAAGCTATTTCGGCTCGTCAATAGCTCGAAACCGATTTCGTGCAGTTATTTTACGAATTCTGCAAATAATTTCGGCAAACGGTCGATATTTGGCTGCGAATAGGAGCATAATCAAAGTCCCGATTGGATGTATTGGGATTACGGCAAGCCGCTCGGGTCGTTCCCGGGCGGCTTGTTTGTGGAGAGAGATGGGAGTTTCTAATGGTTAACGAGAAGAAGGTCGCTATTGTCGGCTGCGGTTTCGTCGGTTCGTCTTCGGCGTTCGCGCTGATGCAGAGTGGTCTGTTCTCCGAGATGGTTCTCATCGACGTGGACAAGAACCGCGCTGAGGGTGAGGCTCTGGATATTGCGCACGGCATGACGTTTGCCGAGCCGATGAAGATCTACGCTGGCGATTATTCCGATGTCGCCGACGCCGCCATGATCGTCGTCACCGCTGGCGCTGCCCAGAAGCCCGGCGAGACCCGCCTGGACCTGGTCAACAAGAACGTTAACATCTTTAAGTCCATTATCCCCGAGATTAAGAAGTCTGGCTTCGACGGCATTCTGCTCATCGTCTCCAACCCGGTCGACGTTCTGACCTACGCCGCCATCAAGATGTCCGGCCTGCCCGAGGGCCATGTCATCGGCTCCGGTACCGTGCTCGACACCGGCCGTCTGCAGCAGATGCTCGGCGCTCACGTCGAGGTTGACCCGCGCGACGTTCAGGCTTATGTCATGGGTGAGCACGGCGACTCCGAGTTTGTCGCTTGGTCCAGCGCCCAGGTTGCCGGCGTGCCGCTGAACACCTTCTGCGAGCTTCACGGTCATCTGGAGCATGAGGCTGCCGAGAAGCGCATCGCCGAGGACGTCAAGAACTCCGCCTACACCATCATCGAGAAGAAGCACGCCACCTACTACGGCGTCGCCATGGCCGTTAAGCGCATCTGCACTGCCGTCATGCGCGATGAGCAGACCGTTCTGCCCGTTTCCTCGCTCATGGTGGGCGAGTATGGCCTGTCCGATCTTGCCATCTCCATGCCGACGGTCGTTGGCCGCGACGGCGTTGTCTGCCGCGTCCCCGTGCCGCTGAACGATGGCGAGCAGCATGAGCTCACCGCCTCTGCAAAGGCCCTCAAGGACATCATCGACAGCGTCGACTTCTCCTGCTAAATCAAGCTTGCTAGAGCAAAAAGTTACAATGAAGGCGTCCGGGTCCACACGGCCCGGGCGCCTTTTTGGTGCAAGGTAACCTGACCCCAATGCACCATAGTTGATGGGAGGGCCATGTCGGATTCGCCTAATTTTTTGACCTATGCCCAGACGGCGTTTGATCCGTTTGAGGAGAGGCCGTTCTGCGCGGTGGATAGCCTCGTCTTTGCGTGGTTGTCCTATTTGCGTTTGCCGGGTGATATGGCGGAGCTGACGAACTGGCAGGGCCTAGACGTACGCGAGCTGCTGCGTGCCGAGTGCTACCGGGACATGATTGACGACTTGTGGGATCCAGAGGGGAGCAGGGCCTTGTTGGAGGCCGTGGCAGCAAGCCCTCGCTACCGTGGCGTGCACGTTTGCGGCTATCGTGCCGTGAGCGATGTGGTGGCGACAGAGCAGTTTGCAGCCATGGCGTTCCGGTTTCCGGCGGGGTTTAGCTATCTTTCCTTCCGGGGGACCGACAGCACGATTGTGGGCTGGAAAGAGGACTTTAACATGGCGTTCCGGTATCCTGTGCCGGCCCAGGAATCCGCGGCGCGTTATGTGGACGAGGCGGCGGATGCGATTGACGGGCCGCTTTTGTGCGGAGGTCATTCCAAGGGTGGAAACCTTGCGGTGTACGGTGCGGCGATGTGCTCAAGCGGTGCTCGCAACCGGATTGAGCTGGTCTTCTCCCACGATGGCCCTGGCTTTGTCGAGGAGTTTCTGAACGGAGACGCCTTTGCGAGCCTTTCTGGTCGTATTGATAAAACCCTGCCCCAGTCTTCGATCTTCGGCATGATGTTCGAGACGCAAGAGGACTACGCTATCGTCGAAAGCACCGAGTTTAGCCTGCTGCAACACAATCCCTTTAGCTGGGTGGTCGACGGCTGCGATTTTGTGTATTGCGAACGCCTGTCTGCTGGCGCGCGATATGTTGATGGCTCTATTCGCGAGATGCTGCTTGCAGTGTCACCTGGCGAGCGCGAGCGTTTTGTAGATGCGTTGTTCTCCGTGTTTGAGGCTACGGGCGCCGAACGTTTTGCGGATATCGCCGGGAACATGCGCGAGAACCTGCCTGTGATGCTCCGGGCCGCCCAAGGCTTTGACAAGGATACGCGCCATTTTGTTTCGCAGACCATCGCGGCAATTCTTAGATGTGCATTGCTGCCCAAACGCCCTCAGATCGACATGTCCGCTGCCGGTAAGAGCCTGGCAGAACAACTCGAGGCCTGGCAGTCCGAGCTCCTGCGTTAACCATTGGTGCAGAGAAACCTGGCCCCAATGCAGCAATCTTCGATGCGCTTGGGGCGGGCTCGACCGCTATACTGGTTCGTGCCGAAATCGATCTAGAACGGAATGCCGTATATGAAAATCAATCACGCGATTCTGCATATCCTGGACTTTGACTCTGCCGTTAACGTTATGAGCCAGCGCGAGCTCGATATCGAAAGCCGTACCGTGCGCAACTTCGTGACCACGCATCTGCGCCGCGCACGAACCTCGGCCGACAATAAACGTGCCACGTTTGCCGAGAACTCTGCGTTTGGCGGCGAGCTCAAGGGCTATTTCTTTGGCGAGCGCGAGTTCGTGGACCTGTCGCAGCAGATTGCGGAGTTTATCTCCTCCGAGCTCACCAAAGCCGAGAAAGCCGAGTCCACCGACGTGCTCGTGGCCGATTTTGACGACGATGAGGATGCCCGCTGGTTTGCCGTGATGCTGTTGGGCTCCAAGCAGGCTTTTATGCACGAAGTGGGCCGCGAGGAGGGGGAGGTGCGCAATGACATCGCGCGCCACTACGCTATTCTGCCAAACCCCTCGCAAAAGGTGCCAAGCTATGCCATCGTGCGCGCGAGCACCATGGAGATCGGCTACGTGGACAAGAAGCGCAAGATTGCCGGCGAGGACCGTATGCTTATCCCCGATGGCCTGCTGCAGTGCGACACGGGTGTATCGGGCAAGGAGGTCATCGACACCGTGACGCGTGTGGTCGAGGAAGTCGCCGAGGAGCATGGTGCCAATACGGCCGTGGCACTCGCCAAGGTTAAGGCTGCCGTTGCCGAGAAGGTTGAGGATGACGAGGAGCTGCCGCCTTGGGATATCGTCGATGAGGTCTTTGAGGACGAACCGGTCATCAAGGAAAGCGTGCGCGCGGCACTGACCGAGGAGAAGGTTCCCGAGCACGTTCCCGTGGAGCGCAAGCAGGTCGAGCGCGCTGCCGTGCGCAATCACAAGATCCGTACCGACACGGGTATCGAAATCAGCTTCCCGGCCGAGATGGGTTCGAATTCCGAGTACATCGAGTTCGTCAACGAGCCCAACGGCCTCATCTCCATCGAGCTGAAGAACATCGGCAGCATCGAGAACAAGAGCTGATCGTCTAAGGCGAAAGGTTGCCAAACGGCCCGGAAGGCGTAACGAACGTACTGCCTTCCGGGCCGTATGCGTGCCCGGTTCTTGCTGAAACGGGACGTTAGATGCGGAGCGGATTACTTTACGAGCATGAGTGCATCACCGACCTTGACGAGCGGGCGTCCGCCAAGCAGTGTGTTGGAGGAGCCCACGAGGTCGATGGACTCGAGCTCATCGGGGTTGCTCACCACGCAGGTGACCACGTCATCGCAGCCCGCGGCCTTGATTGCCTCTTGATCGAAGGACAAGATCGGCTGCCCGGCAACGACGATATCGCCCGCCTCGACATAGCGGATGAAGCCCTTGCCGTCCATGTTGACGGTGTCCAGTCCAATGTGGACGAGGATCTTGGCACCTCCCTCGGTGAGCATGCCGATGGCGTGGTTGGTGACGGTGACCGCGTCAATGCGGCCGTTTGCAGGTGCGTACACGACGTTGCCAACGGGCAGGATGCCGTAGCCCTTACCGAGTAGCCCCTGGGCGATGGCTTCGTCGTCGATCTCCTTTTGGCTCACGAGCATACCCGAGATGGGCGCATACACGGTGTCGCCGCTGTCTCTTATACACATCTGACGCTGCCGACGAACTCTAGGGTGTAGATC
>UQIY01000061.1 GCA_900541195.1 uncultured Collinsella sp.
GTCATGCCGCCGAAGTTGAAAGGCAGATTGCCGCTCTGGCGGGCTTGCAGCGTCGAGCAGTTACGCGGTTCGTAGAACCGCGTAACCCCCTAGCTCATCATCGCATTCATCATCTCGGTGGTTGCGGAATCGTCGGCAGACCACTCGTTATCCTCGTTGGCGGAATACTTAAAGGTGACCTTGGTGTCCTTGGTCTTAGCGGCCTTGGTCACGTCGACCATGACCTGGCCGGCCATCTTGTACAGGTCGTCCTCGGAAGGCATCGTATCGAGTGCGGCGACCTTCTCCTGATACTGGGTGGCGAAATCTTCGACGATCTTGTTCATGGACTTGCAGGTGATGGTAACCTCGGCGGTCGCGGTGCCCTTGTCCTCATCGACCGTCACATCACCGATCTTGTAATCAAAGCCCTCGAGATAGCTCTTGGCGTACTCCTTGGGATCGATGCCCAGTTGCTCAAACTCGTCGCCCGAAGCCTCTTCCAGACCGGAGAGGAAATCATCGCCGCCGTTCTTGATCTCGTCAAACTGGCTCGTAAGGTCGTTGGTGATGAGCTCTTCCACCGAAGGCCCTCCGCAGCCGGAAAGCAAAACCACGCACGCGACCAGGGCGGCCATCAGAGGCGCAAGCAGCAGCTTCTTTTTCATGACATTCCTCCAAACAAGCGGCGCCGCGTTCCCTGCGCAGCGCACGTCGTAACAGCAAGTCCATATTAGCGGCCCGGCCCAACCCCCTGCGTCGCAAAAGCGCAGGCGGCTCAATTTGACGGGCGAATGGCCCGTAAAACAAGCCCCCTGCAATAAAATGCACCTGTTTAGCCTATTAAAAAAGGGTGGCCGGATAACCCGGCCACCCTTGCACATCCTTATGTTGCCGCAGACTACTTGCGGACGACCTTAACGATGGCGTCACCGGCGGCGACGGCAGACTCGGCCTCGACGGCGAGCTCGACGTCGGCGAACTCGGCGGTGTTGGACACGGCCACGACGACGCAGTCCTTGTAACCGGCGGCAGCGATCTTGGCGCGGTCGATCTTGAGTATGGGCTGGCCGGCCTTCACGACGTCGTCGGCCTTGACGAAGCCCTCGAAGCCGTCACCGTTCATGTTGACGGTATCGACGCCAACGTGCACCAGAACCTCGATGCCGCTATCGGACTGCAGGCCCACGGCGTGACCCATGGTGACGGTCACCTTGCCGTCGCAGGGGGCATAGACCAGGTCGTCCTCGGGCCACACAGCGCAGCCCTTGCCCAGAACCTCGCCACCAAAGACGGGATCGGGCACGTCGGCCATCTTGATGACCTTGCCCGTGACAGGCGAGCACAGCACGTCGGCGCCAGCAGAAGCAGAGATGGAGGCCGGAGCAGCAGCTGCCGCGGGCTCAGCCTTCTTCTTAAACATGTCAAACAGACCCATATGTTTTCTCCTCTTGATTAAGCGCAACGTTATGCGCATGCCTATGGTGATTATAGTGCCAAATGATCAAATTGCTAAGGTGAGGGCTCGAATCGCAAGCCCTTCCCGGTAGCGCTCTTGGGATGAGCATCTCCTTTGCATCGCGGGTCGATAAGCTGAGTATCGCCTGCAGGTTATGGAGCGCATGGAGGGGCTCTACCAGACCACGCTGGCCGAAACGCAGGAGCTGCTCGACCCCACGCAGCTTGACCACGCCGCCAAGCTCATCGCGAACGCCCGACAGGTCGACATCTACACAGGCTCGCACAACCTCTATCCAGCGGGAATGTTCCGCGATCGCTTGCTCTCCGCCGGTAAAAGCGCGACGTGCCACGACGGTGGCGAGGCCCAGGTGCGTACAGCGCTCGCCTCGGGCACCGACCATGTGGCGATCGTCATCTCCTACAGCGGCCTTGCGCCCAACCTCAAGGACATCTTGCCGATCCTCAGCAGTCGGCATGTCCCGGTCATCGTCATCGGCACGCCTTATTGCGCGCGCATTCAGCCTGGCTTTGCCGCCTACCTTACGGTGAGTGACCACGAGAGCATGACGCATCGCATCACGCAGTTCGCGAGCCACATCGCCGTGCAATACGTGCTCGATTCGCTTTACAGCAGCTACTTCGCCAAAGACTACGCCCACTGCTCCGAATTCCTGGAGCGCTCGTTCCCCTACACCCGCCTGCCCGGGCTCAAGTAGCGACGAGCGTGGATTTTCGGACGCATATCTAACGAGCGTGGATAATCTCCCACTTTGAGCCCGCACACAGGCCAAAACCGGGAGATTATCCACGCTCGTGTTGAATGATCCATTTTCCTCTGCGCCCGAGGGACCACTCGACCACCTTGCACCAAAGCAATAACGACTTCTCGTCATTAGATTATTCAAATCGACTCTAATAACTATTTTCGCCATAAACTCGTTATTAGAATTGATATGATTAGCCTAATAACGAGTTTCCGGCACTAAAGATATGGAGGGCGCGATGCAAATCGAGGAGAACGGCCAGGGAACGCTCCGCAATAATCTATCGGGGAAATTGGCTTACTATTCGTTTTTGCCAACGCCCTTGCAATCATTGAGGCAGCTAAACCTCACTGAGGAAACCTATCGCACGCTTTCCACATGCTCACGAAAGCTTGGAGAGCTTGAAGGCATGCTCTACTTTGTTCCCAACGCCGACATGTATCTGACAATGTATGTGCGCAAAGAAGCACTCCTTTCTTCGCAAATTGAGGGAACCCAGTGCACGTTTGACGACCTACTTAGTCCATCGCAAACCCAACTCCATCATAAAGATGTCGCAGATGTCGTGAATTATGTCCGTGCTGTCGACCGCGGCGTAGAACTGCTCAAAAAGATGCCCTTGTGTACGAGGCTTCTCAGGCAGGTTCATGCGGTCCTGCTGGACGGAGTGCGCGGAACGGAGAAGAATCCAGGCGAGCTGCGCTCCTCACAAAACTGGATTGGCCCTTCAGGCTGCACCATTGCAACTGCATCGTTCGTCCCTCCAAACATTGAAGATTTGAGCAACACGCTCCAGGACCTCGAACGATTTATCAATGAGCCTCAAGTCGAAATGGATCCGATCGTGCGGGCGGCGCTCGTCCATTACCAATTTGAAACTGCCCATCCATTCCTAGACGGAAATGGTCGCCTGGGCAGGCTTCTCATTACACTTATGCTCATCAATGATGGCGTTCTTCATTCTTGCTTGTTCTATCCATCGTTCCAGTTCAAGAAAAATCGAAGCGAGTACTACCGACAACTCACATCCGTAAGGGAACGAGGAACTTACGAGGAATGGATAGAGTTTTTCTGCGCCAGTCTTCTTGAGAGTGCGAAGGACTCGGTAGGGTCTTTAAAGAGTCTTGTTGATCTCCACAACCGTTCGACGGCAGCTATTACCGAAAATCTCGGAAGGACTGCCGCAAACGGACAAAGGCTGCTGAGCCTTCTTGAAGAGCATCCCATCCTCGACACCGCATTTATCGCTGCCCGACTCGATATCGGTAGGAGCACCGCGAGCTCGCTCGTCAAATCATTTGAAGAATTGGGTATCCTCCGTCCACTCGACGAGTCAAGACAGAGATACCGACAGTACGGGTATGAAGAGTATCTTTCGATTCTCAGGAAAGACGCTGAGCCGATTAGATAGGCACCGCAGCCCAGCCATATTAAAACGAGCGTGGATTTTTGGACGCTTATCTAACGAGCGTGGATAATCTCCCACTTTGAGTCCACACGGGGGCCAAAAACGGGAGATTATCCACGCTCATTTTGCGGGTAGTCGTTGGGAGTGTCCCAAGGTGCCGGCAGAAAAGGAACGTCCCCAAGTGCCAACAACGGCGACGCCGATGTTATGGCAACGACAGCGAAAACCCGCCAGAGCGAGCAAGGTGCCTTGAAACGAGGCGGCATTGACCTTCTGGTCATGCCGCCGCAGTTGAAAGGCAGATTGCCGCTCTGGCGGGTTTGCAGCGTCAACTGGTTACGCGGGTTGGTAAACCCGCGTAACTACCTACTCCCGAGCTCCGTACTGCTCGTAGTAAGCGTCGATGGCGGCCTTGAGCTCGTCATCGATGACGACCTTGCCATCGATCTCGTGGTTGTAGAGGGTCTCGACGACCTCGGCCATGGAAACGATGCTCGCGACGGGGAAACCGTACTTGGCCTCGATCTCCTTCTGTGCGGTGGTCACGCCGCCCTTGCCGACTTCCATGCGGTTGAGGGACACGATCAGACCCTTGATTTCGACGTCGGCAGCAGCCTTAACCTTGGGATAGGTCTCGTCGATGGACTTGCCGCTGGTGGTGACATCCTCGACCATGACCACGCGGTCGCCGTCCTGGGGCTCATAGCCCAGCAGGTTGCCCTTGTCGGCGCCGTGGTCCTTGGCCTCCTTGCGGTCGCAGCAATACTTGACCTCCTTGCCGTACAGCTCGTGGTAGGCAATCGCGGTCACGACGGCCAGCGGAATACCCTTGTAGGCCGGTCCAAACAGCACATCAAAGTCGTCGCCAAAGTTATCGTGGATGGCCTGGGCGTAATACTCGCCCAGCTTCTTGAGCTGATAGCCCGTCACGTAGGCGCCGGCGTTCATAAAAAACGGGGACTGACGGCCGCTCTTGAGCGTAAAGCTGCCGAACTTAAGAACGTCGGACTCGACCATGAACTTGATGAACTCTTGCTTGTAAGCCTCCATGCGGGCTCCTCTCGTAATCGCGTACGTGCCTTCCAGTTTAGCGCAGGCGAAGCGTCGATGCGGGCGCGCTTTGAGGCCACGGCATTCAGTAAAGGCTTTGTCAGGGGCAATGGTTTTCTGAACAATGGGGTTAACATGGCAAACTCCCTCATCAAGAATCCGAGCGGATTAAAAAGGGGTACGAGATTAAACCGCCCCCATTTCCTGTGCTAAGGAAATGGGGGCGGTTCACGCCGGCCTTTATCTTTTTCGACAGCCTCGTTTGACTCGCGCTACACCAGGCGCATGGCCTCCTGGACAGCACCGTAAAGGTTGGCGTCGTTGCCGAGCTCGGCCACCTTTATCTGCGGCACAGGAATGCCGGCAAGGGTCCCTTCGTAACCCGCGAGGGCCAGCGGCATCTGCGCACGCAGGGCATCGACGAGCTCGGGATGGCACGAGATGCCGCCTGCGATCACAAAGACCTCGGGGTCGAGCACGGCCTGCAGGTTGATGAGCTGTCCGTCAAAGGCGCGAGCGTAGCGGTCGAGCGCGCGCTGCGCCGCCATGTCGCCATCCGCGATCCACTCAAAGACGCGGCGGCCGTCCACCGGAGAACCCGCAGGCAGGCCCTTCTCGGCAATGGCGGCATCACGGAGCGCACGCCAACCGCCCGAACCCGCAAAGGAGTTTTCCGTGCCCGCGGCAGTCGTGACATCGTTGCGCAAGAAGCTAAACTCCCCTGCAAAGCAGTGCGCGCCGCGCAGGACCTTGCCGTCGATGACGATACCGCCGCCGATACCCGTGCCAATAGCGAGCACCACGCCAAAACACGTCCCGCGCAGGGCGCCAGCCGCATACTCACCGAGTGCACAGCACTTACCGTCGTTATTGACGGCAACCGGCACCCCCAGCGCCTCGCGCATGATCTTTCCCAGCGGGCAGCCGTCCATAAACGTGAGCGCACCGCCGCGATGGATCGTTCCCGCGACGTCTCCCTCGTAGAGACCACTCATTTAAGTACGTCCCCAATGACCAGTCAAAAATGGGCCATCTGTCCCAGTTGTAGAGACTCGTTGAGCCGTCTGGGTATCGTGAAAGATCGCGCACTCCCCCATCATCAAAAGTGACACACGCTACCTGTTGATGGGAGGCAGCCATGGGCTTCTTTGACAAGATGTTCGAGAAGAAAGAGTGCGCGATTTGCGGTACCGAGCTGGGACTTTTGGGAAAGACCAAGATCAGCGAAGGTTACCTGTGCAAAGAGTGTGCCGGCAAACTCTCCCCCTACTTCCACGGCCATCGCTCCAGCACCGCGGACGATATCCGCGAGCAACTCGCCTACCGCGAGGCCAATGCCGAGCGCCTGGCGTCGTTCAACCCCACGCGCACGCTCTCTGCCGGGCGCACCACTATTATGCTCGACGAAGACGCGGGCCTGCTGATCATTACCTCGCAGAGCCGCTGGCGCGACGCCAATCCCGACATCATCGAGTTCTCGCAGGTACTCGGCTGCGATATGGATATCGACGAGCACCGCACCGAAATCTATCGCGAGACAAAAGACGGCGAGCGCGAGAGCTACAATCCGCCGCGCTACGACCTGGATTACGACTTTAACCTGACCATCCACGTCAACACGCCGTACTTTACCGAGATCAACCTGCGCGTGAACGACTCCACCATCGATCAGCGCGGTTCCATCGAATACCGCGAGGCCAAGCGCCAGGCAACCGAGGTCCGCGACGCGCTGGTGCAGCTGCGTCAGGAAACGCGCGACAGCGTCGTGGCCGCCAAGGCCCCCAAGACCGCGGTCACCTGCCCCTTCTGCGGTGCAACCACCATTCCCGATGCCAGTGGGCGCTGCGAATACTGTGGTGGCGCCATCGGCGCATAGCCTCCGGCACGGAAAGGACCGATCATGGCCTTCGAGAGCGTCAACTATCAGTGCCCCGCGTGTGGCGGCCCCCTTCACTTTGCCAGTGCCGAGCAAAAGCTCGTCTGCGACTACTGTGATTCGCGTTTTGAAGTCGAAGAGGTCGAGGCCCTCTATCGCGAGCGCCAGGACAAGGCAGATGCCAAAGCCGATGCCGCAGCCGCGGCTCCCAAACCTGCTGCCGACGATGCCGTGCAGGAGCTGGCTCAAAACGCCGGCTACATCTGCTCGTCGTGCGGCGCCGAGCTGGTCTCGGACGGCACCGTCGCCGTTACCACCTGCCCGTACTGCGGCAACTCTGCCGTGGCACCCGGCCAGCTCTCGGGCGACTTCTCACCCGACCTGGTGATTCCGTTTAAGCTCGGGCGCGACGATGTCATGGCCGCGCTCAAAGACCACTACAAGGGCAAGATCCTGCTGCCCAAGAGCTTTGTCACCGGCAACCACATCGACGAGGTCCAAGGCGTTTACGTGCCGTTTTGGCTCTACGGCGCCCGCGTTGACGGCGAAGTGTGCTTTGACGCGACCAACGAGACCGTAACCGAAGAATCCGACCGCACCGTCACGACCACCGACCACTACGATGCCTACCGCAAGGGAAATATCTCGTTTGAGCGCGTGCCCGTCGACGGATCGTCCAAGATGCCCGACGGCCATATGGACGCCATCGAGCCGTTTGACTACGACGCGCTGCGCCCGTTCTCGGTCGCTTATATGCCCGGCTACATCGCCAACCGCTATGACGAGGATTGCGAAACCTGCAAGGCACGTGCCGAGCGTCGTATGGAAGAAAGTACGATTTCGGCCCTGCGCGAGACCGTCGTCGATGAGTATGACGACGCCACGGTTGAAAGCAAGCAGCTCGACTACACCTGGGAAGACAGCGACTACGCCCTGTTCCCCGTGTGGATGCTCTCCACCTCGTGGAACGGCAAGAGTTACCTGTTTGCCATGAACGGCCAGACCGGTCGCATGGTCGGCGAGCTCCCCTGCTCCAAGCCCAAGCTCGCCATCGCCTCGGTGCTGTCCTTTGTGATCGGGTTTGTCCTCTCCCAGATCCTCTTTATGGGAGAGAACGCCTTCAATCCGGACTACCTCACCTTCGATGTCGAGGGTATCCTCATCAACATCGTCGCGCCGCTGATCATCGTGATCATCGCAGACGTGCTGCTGGTGGGCCAGCTCAAGACGGCCAACGAGGCCACCCACGCCGATTGCTACTGCGGCGAGCTCGACCTGACCGAGAAGCACGACACCTTCAGCCACACCGAGACCACCGTTGTCATGAAGGACAACAAGGACGATTAGCCATTCTGACCAATACCACCCGGCCTTTGACGAGAAAGGAAGATCACCATGGGACTCTTGAAAGCTGGATTGGGCGCTGCCGGCGGCGTCATGGCCGACCAGTGGAAGGAATTTATCTATTGCGAATCGATGCCCGCTGACGTCTTGGCCTGCAAGGGCAGCAAGCGCACCGGCGGCCGCAGCTCCAACACGCGCGGCGAGGACAACGTCATCTCAAACGGCTCCGTCATCGCCGTCAACGACGGCCAGGGCATGCTCGTGGTGCAAAACGGCAAGATCATCGAGGTCGCGCTGGAGCCTGGCGAGTTTGTCTTTGACACCGGCAGCGAGCCAAGCGTCTTTAGCGGCAATCTGGGCGACTCCATCAAGGAGACGTTCGCCAATATCGGCAGCCGCTTTACCTTTGGCGGCGACGCAGGCAAGGACCAGCGCGTCTACTTCATCAACACCAAGGAGATCATCGGCAACAAGTACGGCACCGCTTCGCCTGTGCCCTTCCGCGTGGTCGATAACAACATTGGCCTGGACGTCGACATCTCCGTGCGCTGCAACGGCGAGTATTCGTACCGCATCACCAACCCGCTGCTGTTCTACACCAACGTGTGCGGCAACGTGACCGATAGCTACACGCGCGATAAGATCGACAGCCAGCTTAAGTCCGAGCTGCTCACCGCTCTGCAGCCCGCCTTTGCCAAAATCTCGGAAATGGGCATTCGCTACAGCGCCATCCCCGGTCACACCACCGAGCTCGCCCGCGCGCTCAACGAGGTCCTCTCGGCCGACTGGCGCGACCTACGTGGCGTCGAGATCGTGAGCTTTGGCGTCAACTCCATCGCCGCCTCGCAAGAAGACGAGCAGATGATCAAGGACCTGCAGAAGGCCGCAGTCATGCGCGATCCCACCATGGCGGCCGCCAACATCGCCAGCGCCCAGAGCGACGCGATGCGCGCGGCAGCGGCCAACCCCAACGGCGCGATGGCAGGCTTTATGGGCATGGGCATGGCAGGTGGCATGGGCGGCATGAACGCTAGCCAGCTGTTTGCCGCCGGCCAGGCACAGCAGCAGGCTGCCCCGCAGCCGTCTCCGGCTCCCGCCCCCGCACCGGCACCCGCTGCCGCACCTGTGGCCGGCGCATGGACCTGCAGCTGCGGCGCCACCAACACCGGCAAGTTCTGCTCCGAGTGCGGCAGCCCCGCACCCGCCCCGGCACCGGCCAAGTGGTTCTGCCCCAACTGCGGTAGCGAAAACGGCGGCAAGTTCTGCAGCAACTGCGGAACACCCAGGCCCTAGCCCCTTTATCTGGTAATTGGCGGGGGTTCCGCCACCCCCGCATTTGCTTCTATGGGTTTCGTTCGATAAAGGAGGACACCATGAAGACAACGTTCAAAAAGTCCGTACTCGCATTCCTGACATGCGTCCTGGCGCTCGCCTTTGCCCTGACGGGCTGCAGCGGCGGCGGCAAAGACCCCAAGGCCAACTTCGTCGGCAGCTGGCAGTACTCGGGTGGAACCTTGGACGGCGAAGAGCTCACCGATGAGTACATGGATATGCTCAAGGAGTGGGGCCTCAACTGTATCCTGATCCTCGACGAAGACGGCACGGGCGTCCTCGACATGTTCCTTGAGGTCGCCGACCTGAAATGGGAGGCCAAGGACGCCACCACCGTAACGATTACCGCCGAAGATGAGTCGCACGACCTGAAGCTCAAGGACGACAAGCTCGTCCTGGAGGTGGACGGCGACAAGCTTATCTTTACGAAGTCCGACAAGGATCTGTCCGGTACGGTGAAGAACTGTCTCTTATACACATCTCCGAGCCCACGAGACCGGAGCCTATCTCGT
>UQIY01000062.1 GCA_900541195.1 uncultured Collinsella sp.
CGCAGACGCTCAAGCAGGAATACCTCGATACATACGAGGGAGGTGAATGACATGATAGGCAAGAGCTATGCAAAGATAGCGATTGTTGGCTTTGTACTTTGTCTTGCAATGGTGCTATGTGCATCATTTGCGAGGTATAGGTCTGAGCAGTCGTTCATCGATGGCGCTGAAAATGGGTTTGGCATAGACGGGATGTATGTCAACGATGGCGCAACCAGGCCGTCTATGGCGATTCTTGCGGGCGAAGACATGGAGTGGCAAATCTGTAATGACGATGGCTCTTGTCTGAGTGGTCGTTTGGCCGCAACGAGCGACCCGAATTCGTTCGATCTTTTCGACAATGATGGATCGGATTGCGGTTCAGTTCACCTTTCATATGCATCGCGAGATGGGATGGACGGCATTCTCTACGTCTCCCACGAGACTGGCGATTTCAAGATGCGCAGGACTAACCGAGTGCCGGCTTTTATCGAGGAGTGAGAGTTCCCGGCGGTCTGCCGATCAGGCCGCCGGGGTATTGAACTCCGCATTCATCCGTACACACACGGATGAATGCGGGAAGTGTCCGGATGAAGTTGATAATCAAGGAAACAAAGCCGTTCTGCCTGGGACGGCTTTGGCCTGGACTTTAACTACAACATCGCAATCGACACTTATCAGCTCGCGCAACGCGCATGGCCAAATCTCGGACGCTGGTGCATGGAGGACCTTCGAGATTTACTGGACATCCAAAACGACGACGCACACCGCGTGCTCGCCGACAGCGAAGACGAGATGGCTGTCTACAATGCGATCAGAAACAGTGTGAAGTCCGGAGAGCTTTCTGTGGAACCGCCGCGCCGTCGCGCGAGCCGACTGGGCAACCCGGGCAATCTGGTCCCGGCTCTCCCGGTCGTATTCCTACGATATCGCCCCTAGATCACCAATGTGTCAGATAAAGAATGAGGCAATGGCTATGATCAAGCATACGGCGGATGCGGCGACTGCGCCTTTTTTCCTCTCCTTTAGTCCGATGATTAGGGTTGCCGTAAAGTAAAGGGCGGAAATGCAGTCTATGGCAAGCAAAACGAGTTCCTTGGGCGGTTTCAGCAAAAGGTCGCTAGCAAAGAGTAATGCAAGCAGGGCAAAGCCGATTGTGGTCAAGTATCTCGATTGATTTTGCGACAACATGGCAACTTCCTTTCAGAACATGCAAGTGATAAGTCGGTACGATGTCATTGCGGTTGCAAAAAAGCCGCCGCTAGGACCGGTTGTCACGAGACCGGCGATAACTTTAGCGGTGCCAGCAAGCTAGAGATCGCGCAGGCAAGCCTCCTCCTTCGCGTTCAGCTTGACCTTGTGAGGGACGGGGCGGTTATTTGCAGATCCGTGAGAATCGCACCACGCCTTGGAATATGAATCCGTGCAGCGTCCGCGCTCAAAAGGGATATATCGTAATTATCGTCGTAGTTGTCTCCGACGTAGATCTCGCTGCTCTCGGCGGGAGATCCCTCGTCGGCATAGGCTGCCGCAACGGGCACAAATGGTGTCATGACAAGTGAGAGGCAAAGAGCTGCGGAGACGATGGAGGGCAGGCATTTCTTCATGGCTGGCTCCTTAATCTGGCCTTTGATAGTTACTCGATGTCGCCTCCTTCCGCTTTATATCCGTTGTATTCGGCGTATTTCTTTAATAAGGCAAGAGGTTCTTCCTCTCCTTCGGATAAGCCGATGATGTTTCCTTGATCATCCAGTATGAATACGGACGGAATATGCTCAAGTTCATATTGGTCATACACGGTATTATCTTAATCTATGTATATGGGAAAGTCTCCTTCATGGACCGAGGCTTCGTTTTGAAACGGGATACCGCTTCGATTCGTTCCGGACGCGGATGTGGACGTAACTGGTCTCGGTGCCAAGTGCGATTTCAGTGACGTATATGACTAAACGGGAATGTTTGAGCAGTGCCGGAGTCTTCATCTGGATTGTTCCGACTGAAACGTCAGCCCGAATACACTGCATGGCAACTCCAACAAGAATGCCCCCGGCGTAATCCTTCCCAAGGAATGGCAATAGCCAAGATGCCGCAGCGGCAAGACAAAGACAGATTCCCGCGATAACCCTACGCTCGGCTCGTTTCTATTCACCCTGAGCGAAGGGAGTGTCGCATATGCATGCAGCGGCGCAGAACCTCCGGGGGGGGGTATCTCCTAGAGGTATCCGCCTCCGGAGGCCAAGGAATCATCGAGTACGTCCTGATCATCGCGGTCATCGGCCTGGTGATCGTGTTCGCGGGACCCGGCGTGGCCGGAGCCATCCGCAACCAGTTCAACCTGGTCGGCAACACGGTGAACAATGGGACGGTTGGCGGCGTCGAGGGAGGCGCATCCGGCGGAGGGTCTGCAGGTACCGATTCCGCGACCGTCCAGGCGGCTATCGCCAAGGACGCGAAGGACTGGACCCTCGAAGAGCAGAAGGTCGTGGCCGAGGACATCGCCGCGAAGGGCGAGGCGTCGTCCGCCTTCGCCAAGGCGGTGGTCGCGATGAATGCAGGGACGAAGTTCTCGATGAAGCTCACCGATGGTCAGACGCTCGAGTACAAGATTATCGGCATCAACCACGATGACTTGGCCGATGGTAGCGGCAAGGCGGGCCTGACGTTCCTCACCACCTCGTCGGGTATCAAATCTCGCGTGAACGCCACCAACACCAATGCCGGTGGCTGGGAAAAGTCGGAACTCCGCGCGAAGATGAACTCCGGCGAGATCTGGAACCTGATGCCCTCCGATTTCCAATTCAAGGTGAAGCCGGTCAGGAAGCTGACGAACAACGTTGATGGAACCGACAAGAATACCGCCGTGACGGCGACCTCGGACAAGCTGTTCATGCTCAGTTATTCCGAAATCGTCGAGACCCCTTATAGCGGCTGGTCTGGTTATTCTTGGATCGGAAACGAAGGAACCCAGTACGAGGCCTTCAAGGGTAGGGTGACGAACAATTATTCGGGTAACGATTGCCTGAGTGTTGGCGTCGCTTGGTGGGAGCGTCCCTTGAATCCGAGCGCCTCTGCGCTCTTCCTCTATGTCAACAGCAACGGCGATCCGTCGTACAACTACGGCGCGACGAACTCGAATCGCGTCTGCCCAGCTTGGTGCTTCTAGATGCATCTGTTAAGCCCGCAAGGCCTGTGCGGGCTTTTCTTTTGGCGGTTACTCGAACGGTTTGATGTTTGTGGCATAGGTTATCGGTTTGAGGAGAAATGGGGTCATACAGCGGCTCTCAGAGCGCCTGCTGCACTCCCCCGCCATTACCCCTGCGGCGTCCTCGTATGGAGCCCATCCTGGTTGGCATATCGTTGCAATCGCTCACTTGACCACAGATCAAGTGAACTGCTGGAATAAATACAGCGACACACTAGTTCGTTACAGTCGCCATATCTGCGTAAATCGCCGCGATAAATACAGCCTGTACTCGTCTGTATACTAGCTACGCGTATGTAGATTCATGTCGCGTTAATAAATCGGCTCAAGCGCGTGCAAAACGCGCAAGTAACAGCAAAAAGCGATTATCGCGCAGGTAGATTTTTGGCACCCTGTTGCTTAATCAAAATTAAGCAATTGATTATTAAACAAAAAAGGTCAGGCACTAGGTGCCTGACCTGCAAACTTCAGGTCGGGACGACTGGATTCGAACCAGCGACCCCTTGACCCCCAGTCAAGTGCGCTACCAAGCTGCGCCACGTCCCGAAGCTTTTGTTTGTTGCTCTGCTCTCGCTTGCAACAGGGAGTATATTAACCCGAAACTTTGCCCTTGTGCAAGAACTTTTTTACAAATTTTGAAGCAAGTCCAAAATTGTATCTGCGAGCTGGGGTTTTGTTAGCACGGGAAGTTCTTGCGTACCCGTTGTGCTCACGATCCAGGCCTTGTTGGTATCGGTTCCAAAACCCGAATCGGCACGCGAGACATCGTTGGCGATAATGGCATCGCAACCCTTGCGGGCGAGCTTTCGCTGCGCGTACTCCACGACGTCATCAGTCTCTGCCGCAAAGCCTATCACGCACCGCTCTCCCTTTTGGCGCGAAAGTTCGGCCAGGATATCGACCGTCTCGACCAGTTCGATGCGATCCAGACGCTCGTTAGCCTTTTTGAGCTTATGGTCGGCAGGGGCTGCGGGGGTGTAGTCGGCGACGGCTGCGGCACAAATGGCCGCATCGGCCGTCTGAAAGGCGCCCAGAGCCGCCTGCAGCATTTCAGCGGCGGTTTGCACGCGTACGCATTCCACGCCGCTGGGGACATCGAGCGATGTCGGCCCCAGCACAAGCGTGACCGCAGCACCGCGGCGAGCGGCCTCCCCCGCCAGGGCGATGCCCATCTTGCCCGACGACCGGTTGCCGATGAAGCGCACAGGGTCGATCGGCTCGTGCGTTGGGCCGGCGGTGATTACGATGCGCTTGCCCGCCAGGTCTTGCGGGACGGGGTTCAGCACCTCGCAGGCGGCCTCGACGATGTCCTCGGGCTCGCTCATGCGTCCCGTGTCCACGTCGCCGCAGGCAAGGTAGCCGCTGCCGGGTCCCACCACATGGACGCCACGGTCGCGCAATGTGGCCATGTTGGCCTGCGTCGCCGGCGCCTTCCACATGCCGTTGTTCATAGCGGGTGCGATCACGATGGGTCGCGGCGTGGCAAGCAGCGTGGTGGAGATGAGGTCATCGGCGATACCGTTTGCCATCTTGGCGATGATATTGGCCGTCGCGGGCGCCACGACCACCAGATCGGGCTCCTGCGCCAGCGAAATGTGGTGGATGGGGTCGGAGGGATCGTCGAATAGGCCCACGGCAACGGGCTCGTTGGTGAGCGCACGGAAGGTGAGCGGGCCCACAAACTCGGTGGCATGCTCGCTCATAAGGACCTTGACGCGCGCGCCGCGCTTTTGCAGCAGGCGCACGATATTGCACGACTTATAGGCGCCGATCCCGCCGGTAATGCCCAGCAGGATCGTCTTTCCCTCAAGTTGCATTGAATTGTCGGGTGCCGCCGTCATCGTTAGGCTTCCTTACTGGGAAGCACCAGCAGACGGTGGCAATACGGGCAGTGCGCGATCTCGCTACCGTCGTGGTTGAGGTCGCTCATGGACGACGCCTGCAGCGCGGTGTGGCAGATGGTGGGAATGTTGCCCTTGATGGTCTCGACGGCCAGGCCGCGGAACTGCTTGAGCAGGCGCTCGTAGTCGGTGAGCACGTCGGTCGGCAGCGTGGCAGCCAGCGCAGTGCGCTCCTTGGTGGCGGCGTCAATCTGTGCCTGGAGGTCGGCGGCCTTGGCGCGGGCGGCCTTGGTGTCGGCCTTCACGCCTTCCTCGAACTTGGCGATGATGGCCTGCGCGCGAGCCTCGCGGTCGAGCGCCTCCTTGTGGGCGATGACGACGTCCTTGCGGGTGTGCTCGATCTTGTCCAGACGCTTGGCCAGAGTGGCGAGCTCGTTCTCTAGGTCCTGAACCTCGCGGTAGTCAGAGCCGTCAACGTGGCGCTTCTTGGCGGCCTCGATGGCGTTATTGGTCTGGATCTCGGTGGTGTTGAGATCGTCGAGCTCAATATCCAGGTCCTTGCGCTGGGCGTAGAGCTTGGTCATCTCGGACTTGAGCTTCACATAGGTCTTGCGCTTGGAAGCGAGCTCCTTGAGCTCCGGCATATTGGCAAGTTCGCTCTTGTTGCGGGCGAGCTCCAAATCGATCTGTTGCAGCTTGAGTAGCGTAGCGCCGGCGCTCATAAGTTCTCTCCTTTTGTCACAGTCCACCATTGGCAAGGGTTCAGTATTTTAATCGCATGACGGGGGTCGACCCCGGCGTCAACTGCAGAGTTCATCAATATATCAACAAACGGCTCTTCGGAGCGGTCGTGGCCGAGCAAGATCACCGGTAGCCCGCGCAAGGCAAGGTCTTGCGCCACGTGGTAGCCCGCCTCGCCCGTCACGATGACATCTGCGCCTGCGGCAATGGCGAGCTCTCCAAAGTCGCCCAGGGAGCCGCCCAGAATGGCGACGCTGCGGCACGGGTGATCGGCCTCGCCCCATACGCGTGGGTCGCTGCCAAACGCCGTGGCGGCGCGAGTGGCAAGGTCACGCAGGCTGCAGGGGTCGTTGAGCGTTGCAAGCGCGCCCAGGCCAGTCGCTTCGGGGTCGTCCACGTGCTCCAGCGAGCTTGCGGGCGCGGCGTCCAACAGCGTACTTAGGCAAACGCGAGCCTCATGCGAGCGGTCCAGATTGGTGTGGAGCGAGATGATGCTCACGCCGCAGCGGGCCGCCTCGTAGAGCGCCGCACTGCACTGGGGACGCGTCGCGCTGGGCGGGCAAAATGCCTCGGGCGCCTTGATGTAGACGGGATGATGCGTGAGCAACACGTTGGCTCCGGCTTCCAAGGCGCGCTGCACGTTGTCCCTGGTAGCGTCGAGCGCGCAGGCCACGCCACGGATCTCGTCGTCGGGGTCGCCAACGGATAAGCCTACGTGGTCCCAGGGTTCGGCGTCCGTCTTAGGATAGCGTGCAAGCAGGGCGCGCTCGAGTTGGGCGACGATCATGCGGCACCTACGATCGAAAGCAGCGTTTGGGCAAAGTCGTCCAGATCGCCCGGATTCACACGGTCATCGAAGGAGATGCGCAGTGCGCCCAACGCCTGCTCGCGACCGATGCCCATCGCGCTCAAAACGTGGCTGGGGTCCATGCTGCCGCTCGAGCATGCCGAGCCTGCCGATACCTCAAAGCCGGCGGCGTCGAGCTTGATGATGAGTTCCTCGGAGTCCATGCCGTCAATATAGATCGATACCATGCCAGGCAGACGGTCGGCCTGCGTGTAGTCGCCCATGGTGGCGTGAATGCGCGGATGGGCCGTAAGCGTGGCGTAGAGCTTGTCGGACAGGGCCTGCAGCGTCGCGCGCTCCCGGCCCACATTCGGCAGCAACACGGAAGCGGCAGCGGCAAAGGCGAGCTGTGTGCGCAGGTCCTGCGTGCCGGCGCGACGTCCGGCTTCCTGTCCGCCGCCAAAGATGCGGGGGCGCAGCGGCGTGCGGGTCTTAACGTAGAGCGCGCCGGATGCCACAGGACCGCCAATCTTGTGGGCGGCGACGGACATGGCGTCGACGCCCAGCTCGGTGGCATCGAGCGGAATGTGCAGATAGCCTTGGATGGCGTCGGTGTGGAACAGGGCGCCCACGGCATGTGCAGCCGTGGCTAGCTCGCGGATGGGCTGTACCACGCCGGTCTCGTTGTTGGCGGCCATGATGCTCACGAGCGCGACGTCGTCGCCGAGCAAGTCACTCAGCGCGGCAGGCTCGATGTAGCCCGCACGGCAGGGCTGCACCAGGTCGACGGTAAAGCCGGCGGCACGCAGCAGCGGCAGGTTGTCCAGGATCGAATCGTGCTCGATGGCAGATACGATCACGCGGCTGCGCTTGCGGTCGCGCTGGCGAGCGCCCTCGGCAAGTCCGAGGAGCGCCAGCTGGTTGGCCTCGGTGCCGCCGTTAGTCAGGACGATCTCGGACGGGCGGACGCGTGCGCCAAAGCTGCGGGCGATCTCGCGACGTGCGGCCTCCAGACGCGCGGCAGCCTTGCGGCCAAGCGAGTGCAGCGAGTTGGGGTTGACGCCCGCAAGCTCGCTGTCGTCGTACTCGCGCTGCGCATGGAGCGCCTCGGCGCGCATGGGCGTCGAGGCAGCATAGTCAAGATTCACGGGTATGCGGTTTTGACCTGCGGTCATAGGGGTTTATGCCTCCTGTGCGGCCTCGTTGCCCAGCTTCTGCAGCAGCGCAACCTCGGCGGCGGGATCTTCGGACTTAAAAACGGCGGAGCCGGCTACGAGTACGTTGGCACCGGCCTTGACGACCTCGGCGATGTTTTTGGAAGAAATGCCGCCGTCGACCTCGATCATGGGCGACACGCCGTGGCGCTCGCACATGGCCTTAAGCTCGTGGAGTTTAGCAATGGTACCGGGGATAAAACTCTGGCCGCCAAAGCCAGGGTTCACGCTCATGAGCAGTACCATGTCGACAACGTCGATGATGCTCTCGAGTACGCACACGGGGGTGGCGGGGTTAAGCACCACGCCGGCCTTGACGCCGCGCTGCTGCAAATGGGTGAGCGTACGGTGCAGGTGCGTGGAGGCCTCGTAGTGCACGGTGATCATGTCGGCACCGGCGTCGGCGTACCAGTCGACGGTCTCGTCGGGGTTCGACACCATCAGGTGCGCGTCGACCGGGACATCGGTGAAGCGCTTAACAGCCTTGAGGATGTCAACGCCAAAGGTGAGGTTGCCGGTAAAGTGACCGTCCATGACGTCGAAGTGCACAAAGTCGGCACCGGCGATCTTGTCGAGCTCGCCCTTCAGGTTGGCCATGTCGGCCGAAAGGACGGACGGAGCGATTTTGATGGAACCCATGGTAGTAGCCTTTCTGCGCTAGTCGGCGAGTCCGTAGAACTCTTGAGAGGGGACGCGGTCGGTGAGGATCTCGAGCGCCCTATCCAAAGTAACACCGTTGTAGAGCGTTTGCTCCACGGCAAAGGTGAGCGGAATGTCTACGCCCAGTGAACGGGCGAGCTCGCTGACGCTGCGGGCCGCGACGGCGCCCTCGACCACCATATGCGTGCGCGCCTGGTACTCGTCGAGCGACACGCCGTGGGCAAACTCGTAGCCAAAGGTGCGGTTGCGCGAATGCTCCGAGGTGCAGGTGGCGATGAGGTCGCCCATGCCGGCAAGGCCCATGCAGGTCATGGCCTGCCCGCCGCGGGCGTGCACCAAGCGGCTGATCTCGGCCAGGCCGCGCGTCATGATAAGGGCGAGCGTGTTGTCGCCCGCACCGGTGCCGGCGGAGATGCCGCACACGATGGCGATGACGTTTTTCATGGCGCCGCAAACCTCGACGCCGGTCATGTCCTGCGACAGGTAGATGCGAAAGGCCGTGGATAGGAGCAGGTTCTTAAAGGTCTCCCCTATCTGCGGGTCTTTGCTGGCGATGACGGCGGCAGAAAGTCCGCCACGGCAGATCTCCTCGGCATGGTTGGGGCCCGAGAGGGCCGCCACGCGTGCCTCGTTGCCAATCTCGCTGGCGATGACCTCGCTCATGAGCAGTCCAGATTCGGGCTCGATGCCCTTGGTGAGGCAGAGTGCCGGGGTGTCGGCGGCGATGAAGGGGGCCGCTTGATGGCATACACTGCGCAGGTGCGTGGAGGGCACGGCAAAGATGATGGCATCGGCGCCCTCGAGTGCCTGCGACAGGTCCGTGGTGGCGATGACGTTGCCGGGCAGCTCGTAGTCCATCAGATACCGGGGATTGCGGTGCTCGCCATTGATGCCGGCGGCCGTCTGCTCGCTATGGGCCCACATGATCACGCGCTCGGCTCGTGCGGCGGCAAGGCCGGCGACTGCGGTTCCCCAGGAGCCGGAGCCAATCAGCGCAACATTCATGACTCTCTCCTACTTATCGTCGGGCTCGGTGACGCGCTTGGTAAACGAGAGCTTGGACTCCTTGCCCGTCATGAGCTTTTTGATGTTCGCACGATGGGCCCACACCACGGTGATGCCGATCAGCGCCATGCAAAATTTGAGACCCAGGCTGCCGTACGGAAAGACCGCACAAGCGGCGATGGGAAGACCGATGGCCGCGGCAA
>UQIY01000063.1 GCA_900541195.1 uncultured Collinsella sp.
TCCGGTCTCGTGGGCTCGGAGATGTGTATAAGAGACAGCAGCAAACCCGTCGGAACCTGCGGTGCGCCGCCGGCAACCTGCGCGGCGGGGAATAACGTGGCAACGGTAAAGTTGAACGGTTCTTTGCCCGTGTAGGTGCCGGCTGTGCGGGCCTCGTCCGCCAGGAGCTGCGCCGCCCCTGCCAGCGCGGCAGCGTAGGCGGGGTCGTCTAACGGCGCCGGCTCCGGTGCCTGGTCGAGCATGGCTCGGATGGCGGCAACGGCATCCTCGCGCTTGACCTCCCACATACGGTGCGTAATGCCGGCGGGGTCGGTGACGGCATAGAGCGACGCGCCCTCTTTGGCGGCGCCGAGGATGATATCCATGACGGGCGAGGCCTCGTAGGCGAGCGTTACAGGGCGCGGCTGGACCTTAAGCTCGGCGATTGCGCGGGCGGCTGCGGTCGCACCTGCGGGGGTCGCGCCGTCGCCCGCCAGTACGCCGGCCGGGCAAATCGCCACGACACCCGTCACGCGACCCGGTTCGCCCGAGCACTCGTACACGTAATACGCCGCGCCCGGATCTTTGAGCATAAGCCCGTCGGCGATGGCGTCGCGCAGGGCGTCGTTGCTGCTCAGGATACCGCCCATCTGCGGCAGCGCTTCGAGCACGCGGTCCTGAGCTGGGCGGATGCAGGGAAACGGAAGTGCTTTCATGGGCGGTCCTAACGCGCGAGTCGGTTTGTTCGCGGCTTATTATGCCCCAACTTGGACGCTTGCGTCCCAGAGCGTGTTGTCAACAAGCGCGATGAGTACGTTCTGGCAGCGAACGATATCGGCATGGGCCCCGGCTCGTTGGGCTTATGCGCGAGCACCAACGAGCCGGGGCCGTAGCTCATGCAATTGCGGTTACCCGGCTTGCCGGCAATGACGGCGGTATCGGTGCAGCCGGTAAAGAAGCTGGCGGGCACGTCCGCGTCTGTCACGTCATCGGCGGCGCGCTTGAGCGCAGCTAGAAGGGGAGAGTTCGGGTCGCGCTCGATGGCGGGGCGATCGCCCGTCACGGCGAAACTGCCATGGCAACCGGGAACCGCGGCCTCGGCGGTGGCAGTGGCCTGCTCGATCATGTTGATCGCGGCGGCCGTATCGGTCGGCGGCGTCAGGCGCATGTCGACCCAGACCTTGGCGTGGTCGGGCACGATAAAGGGGCGATAGCCGCCCTCGTCATCATCAACCATATGTAACCTTACAATCAGTTTGCTTTGCAAACCGATTGTAAGTCACCTGCAGATTCGCGACGCGCGCGTAGCAGCATTTACCGTTCGCAGGCCGAGCCATCGCGTTTGCCGTCCGGGCGGGTTTACAAACGACGCGGTGGGTACGTACCCTTCATGGACGACATGCTGTGCGACATATCTGCCTTTCGGTATCACCGGATACCTCCACAGGTCTTGGCAATAATGCCGGACCTGCCCGATTCTGCGGACGATCCGCGCAGGGAGCGCCTTTGTGAGCATCCGCTTGTCAAGCATTTCCTGGGCACCCCGTTACACGTGTTGGCGCAGGGCGGCTGCGGACGTAAAGGCGGTCGCATTGTCAGACATGTTTGGAACGGGGGGAGGCCGTTTGGCTCCGTGCGGCAGACAGAGTTTGGCCTTGATGTCGCGTCCCCGCTCTTTACCCTGCTGACCCTGGCTTCCTCGGTCTCAAACGAGCGTCTGATTATGTGCATGTATGAGATGTGCGGCACCTTTGCCGTGTGCAAGATTGCGCTTCAGGTAAAGTTGGCCCTTGAGCAGGCATATGGGGACCGGTGGGGTGACGCGCGGTTGGGCTGGGAAAACGTAAGGGACGCCTCGGGGAATCCAACGGACTTGTGGAAACGGCCTCCCTTGATCGAGCTCTCTGAACTTACGGAGTTCGCCAATAAGATCCAGGGACTCCGCGGTGCTAAATCGTTCACACGTGCCGCGAAATGCATTACGGGGGTTGTGGCATCGCCGCTTGAGGTCCAAGCTTCGATGCTGTTTGGCCTTTCGAGGCTGCGCGGCGGCGAAGGGCTGCGCCTTACCAATAATGTTGAGATTCGCATGACGCGCAGCGCCCGCCTGATTTCGGGGCTTGATAGGCGCTACGCCGATATCTTGCTGTCAAATAAGGACGGCAGCCGGGAGTGCCTGGTTGAATGTCAAGGTAAAGCCATTCACGGATCCATAGAATCCAAGATCTCGGACTCCGATCGAACGACGGCCCTTCAGACGATGGGATATCCCGTCGTTCTGATGACCTATGGTCAGCTAGTCGACTCCGATGCCTTCCGCGTGGTGATGGAACTCATCATGTCCTATCTCGATGTGCCGTTGAAAGACAAGACGTCGCGGCAGCAGGAGCTCGAACGGCGACTTCGTGAGGAGATTTTTATCGATTGGACGGGAATGTAGCCGCGCGGGTGGAAAACGGTCGCGGAAGCTAGGGTTTTAGTTGCGAATAGCCTTCAATTGCTCCTTGGAATTGGCTTGAAAAGTGCTACCTAGAGCAAGTTATTTCGGAAAATGGACAGTCAACTTTAGTTTGGCATATAGAGATCGATTTTTACCTACTAAAACCCCTGATAAAGCTGTTTGTAAAAGCAGTTGTGCTTAGCGACTAGGGCCTCACTGTCGATTATCCGAAAAAACTTATTATGGGTAGCATTTTCAAAACCAGCCGGAGCAACGAAATCGGCCCCCGTTTCGTGAAAACGGGGGCCGAATGGGCTTCATGGTCTGCCTGGCAGGCTTGGCGCCGGCGCTATTTGATCACGCGCACGCGATACATCGACGGAATTTGCTTGAGCGCCTCGATGGTGCTGCTGTCCAGGTGCTCGTCGGTGTCGAACATGGTGTAGGCGTTCTCGCCGGCGGACTCGTTGGTCATACGCTGCACGTTGGCGTTGTCCTTGGCCAGGATTGCGGTGATCTGGCCGATCATGTTGGGCACGTTGGCGTGCAGGCAGGCGATGCGGCTCGCGGCGCGCGCCTTGCCCATGCTGCAGGCGGGGTAGTTGACGCTGTGTGCGATGTTGCCGTTCTCCAGGTAATCCTTGAGCTCGCTGATGGCCATGTCGGCACAGTTGGCCTCGGCCTCGCCAGTGCCGGCGCCCGAGTGAGTGGTGATAAACGTATTGGGCATCTTGACGGTCTTGGGCGTGGCAAAGTCGCAGCTAAACCAGCTGAGCTTGCCCTCACGCAGGGCAGCGTCGACGGCGTCCTCGTCAATGATGGTTTCGCGCGCGTAGTTGATGAGCACGGCGTCGGGCGCCAGCAGGTTAATCTGCTCGGTGCTGATCATGCCGATGGTGTCTGCCTTGCTGGGCACGTGCACGGTGAGGTAGTCGCAGCCGCGGCAGAGGTCCTCGAGCGTGCCCACGCGCTGCACCTCGCGGCTCAGCACCCACGCGTGCTCGACGGAAATGAACGGATCGTAGCCGTAGACATCCATGCCCAGATCGACGCAGGCGTTGGCGACCTTGGAGCCCACGTTGCCCAGACCGATAACGCCGATGCGCTTGCCCTTGAGCTCGCGGCCCACAAAGGCCTTCTTGGCCTTTTCGGCGTCGACCTGAATCTCGGGGTCGTCGGCGTTGTCGCGCACCCAATTCATCGACTGCACCACGCCGCGGCTCGAGAGCACCAGCATGCCCAGGACGAGCTCCTTGACGGCGTTGCTGTTGGCGCCGGGGGAGTTAAAGACGACGACGCCCTTCTTGGCGTACTCCTCGACGGGGATGTTGTTGACGCCGGCGCCGCAGCGGGCGATGGCGCGGATGCCCTCGGGCAGCTCGTAGCCGTGCAGGTCGGTCGAGCGCATCAGGATGGCGTCGGCCTCCTCGGCGGTGTCCACAAACTCGTAGCCCTCGCCAAACTCGACCTTGCCGTCCTTGGTGATGTCGTCGATGGTTTTGATCTTGCGCATGGAAAACTCCTTAGCAGGTTTGTCTAAAACAAGTGGTTTGAAGTGGCTGGTCGGCCCGCGCGTTGCGGGCTAGTTAGATCGCGGACTCAAACTATGCTGTGCTTCGAAGTCCTTCATATACGAGGCTAGTGCCTGCACGTCTTCCATGGTTACGGCGTTGTAGACGCTGGCGCGCATGCCGCCCACCAGGCGATGGCCCTTGACGTTTTGAATCTGGTGCTCGGCGGCGCCTGCAACAAAGGCCGCATCGAGCTCGGCGTCGCCGGTGCGGAAGGTAACATTGGCGATGGAGCGGCTGTCGGCCTGTGTAGTGCCATGGAACAGCTCGCTGTGCTCGAGCAGGTCGTAGAGCAGGTTGGCTTTGGCCCAGTTGCGCTCGGCCATGGCGGCAAGTCCACCGGTCTGCTCCACCCAATGGAACACCTTGCCGCATACGTAGATACCAAAGGTGTTAGGCGTATTGAGCATGGATCCCTTGGCGGCCTGGGTCTTGAGGTCCAGGTACTGCGGCGTCTGCGCAAAGGCGGGGCCATCTGCGATGAGGTCGTCGCGCACGATGACCACGGTCACGCCCGCGGCGCCGGCGTTTTTCTGCGCGCCGGCGTAAATGAGCCCGTAGCGCTCGACGTCGAGCGGCTGCGACAGAAAGCAGCTCGAGACATCGGCGACCAGCGGCACATCGCCGCAGCTGGGCAGCTCGTGGTACATGGTGCCAAAGATGGTGTTGTTCTGGCAGATGTAGACGTAGTCGAGCCCATCGCCCTCGGCCTCGGCGGCAATGCGCGCGTTGATATTGGCCATGGTGGGAATGCGGTCGAAATTGGTGTCCTCCGAGCTCGCGAGCAGCACGGCCTCGCCGTACTTGGCAGCCTCTTTGTACGCCTTGTTGGCAAAGTTGCCGGTCACGACGTAGCCGGCGCGGCCGAGGCGCATGAGGTTCATGGGGATGCCCGCAAACTGTAGCGTGGCACCGCCCTGCAAAAACAGGACACGGTAGTTGTCTGGGATGCTCAGCAGGCGGCGCAGGGTTGCCTCGGCGTCGTCGATGATCTGCTGGTACATGCTAGATCTATGGCTCATCTCGAGCACGGACATGCCGCAACCGCGGTAGTCCATCATCTCGTCGGCGATCTCGGCGAGCACGCTTGTAGGCAGCGCGGCCGGGCCAGCTGAGAAGTTGTGCACACGTGCCATCTTCTAGTTCCCCCTCGTAGTCGTTTGAACGTTCGGGATACTTTAGCACAGTGGAGCGCCAGGCGCGACCGCATCACGGTAAAACTCGAGTGCGCCGCTATGATTTACAGGATGGTTACATGGGGGAGGGCGGTCGTTAGGTCTATATCACCGGGATATACCGTGACAAATACTCCTTGAGTGCCGGGTCGCATACATAAAGAAACGTTCCCAGCATGCCACGCGTCATGAGGACATAGTAGGCGTTGACGATGATCTTTCGTAGGTCGTCGTCGCTTGCCTTTTTCTTTGCGACGGCATCTTTGAAATTCGCCTTGTTAACGCAGACAGCTCCTTTATCGGTGTTGTAGTAAATGTCGGGACCCAGAATTACGAATCCGTAATTGAGGTCGTAGCCCTGCACTGTGTGAATGCAACCAACCTCATTGACGGCGTTGGCAGAGTTGACCCAATCCTTTTGAGTTGAATTCCAGCGTTTAGGAATGCCCTCAATGACGATGTCGAACGCGTCTTTGTGTTTCTTCGTTTCCCACTTCCACGCAAAACCTGCCGTCATGCGGGATAGACCAACTTCTTCTTCCTTGGCTTGCTGTAGGGAACAGAAATCCTCAAATTGGTTGACGATTCCAAACTGGTATCTGGGGGTATCGCTGTTCGGATCCCCGATTCGCGAATCGTAAGGCTCCGATGAAAAGAGATCCTTGAATTTCATGCCGGCATGCATATACGCTTTGTTATCGAGTAAATCATATACAAAGTCGAGATACTCATCGCCGCCGCGTACTCGCATTTGGGTGCTCAAGTTGAATTCTTCGGTTTCAGTTTTCGCTTCTTCGAGTTGGTTAAGTCGCTGTTCAAGGCCGTCTCGATTGAGTCCGGATGCGCGAACCTGCTGTTTGGGGTCATAGAACAGGTACGCCTTGTCGCAGCATTTGAATATCCAGTCAATTTGGTTGCTCGTATGTGGAAGGCCGAGACGATCGCAGGTGTTATAGAAGGCCTTGATGCCGGAGCCCATGCTTAGATAATTGCCCAGTCGATGTGCCTCGTCGACAAGCAGGATGTCATAACGATCATTTTTGGCTACGTCACTGGGGCTCAAGATATCGCCAGGCTTTAACCCTGGAAGGAAGTGCGTGAGCTTCCTGAGGGTCTTCTTCAGGGAATCCATGGGGGTGACAAAACCGACTCGCAGGCCGGAAAGGTTGGGCTCATTTTTGATTTTGAACATGAGACTGATGGCGAGGATTGTTTTACCTGTTCCCGGCGCTCCATTCACGACGGTTATACGTTCTCCTTTTGAGCCGCCAAGTTTTGCGTCTTCATGCTCCTGTTCGAGACGTTTATAAATCGTCTCGATCGTTTCGTATTGGTCGGGCGTAAGCGTCTTAAAAGGCGAGAACTTGAACAGATCGGAGTTCTCGAGCTCTTCAATCGGATGAATCGCGTAGTTTTCTTCGCGAAGCTTTGTCCAGAGGTCTCGGAACTTCTGGCGATACTGAGGCCGCTCAAAATAATCGAATTGGGCATAGCCGTTGTTGGCATTGGTGACCTGGTATTTTTCGTCGGCACAGAACAGCTCAATAAGTCGATTCTCGAACTCGAACGTTGCGGATTGGTTGAAGGTGGGATTATCGATCAGAAGGGTCCGGTCGAAGTCCTTGTCCACGTTTGCAGCGTGTTGTTTCATACGGCGCTGGTAGTTGGTTGTTTGGCCGATGTATGCCGTCTTGTTTCTGCTGTTGGTAAGAATGTAAAGGACGGGCCAACTCTCGTCATGATGGGCTCCAGGCTTTGGCGTGCCAAAGTCCTGAAGTGATTCGCTTGTCTCAAAGGGCTGGGGCAGGGGAAGCGTGTATTGTCGAAGGGCGAACTCATTACTCACGGTGGCCCGCCTTTCTGTATTCGACAGATGATGCTTTGATGGGGTAGCGCTCGCCATTGCGCACGAGTTTGGACGAGAGCGCAGCTGGGAGATTGATTCTGTTTAAATCTGCGAAACGTAGGAGGAAAAGGAGCGTGTCGGCAATTTCGTCTTCGATAGCTTGGCGTTGCTCGGTGTCTTCGAACATTTCTGCAATGCGCTCGTCGCTTACAAAACGAAAGAGCTGAAGGAGCTCGGAGGACTCAGTTGCCATGCCTATGGCAAGCTCTTTTGGTGTGTGATATTTGCGCCAGCCGCGTGCATCACAAAAGTCCCTGACTTGTTCCGTCATGGCATCGAGCTTATCCATCGTCCGCAACCTCCCTGATGTTCATTGTTTTATTATGGCCGTATCTGGGATTTATTGCACATCATTTGGGGTGTGCGGTTTGTTCGGTCGCGATTGCCTGGTAGGAGGTTTCACCATGAAGATCGAAGTTGACGTAGATCAGCTGCGCGAGAGCCTGCTCGACCGCGTGGGGTCTGCGGCGGGCGTGGGCTTTCCGGCCACCATGCTCGACGTGATGGATATCGAGGACGAGTCGCCCCAAGAGCTCCTAGCCCGAGCCGAACGCGAAGGCCTCGACCTCCGTGTCTTCGCCACAGGCGACGATACGGACGACGGCTGGTAGCCATAGCCACCCCCCAACCTTATCCCCTCAATAACTTGCGGTGAAATAGGGACTGTTTAGGCTGCTAGAAGGCCTATTCAGTCCCTATTTCACCGCAACCTATGGGTGGGGATGGCTACGACGCTAGCGTGGCAATGACGGCTTCGTCGCCGGCGTATATGAGGGTATTGCCGTCGGGGATGATGGTTTGGCCGTCGCGTTTGAGCATCACCACGATAAAGGGGTGCTTGCCTTGCGGCACATCGCGAAGACGCTGGCCGGCCAGGCGACCGTGGGGCGTCACGGTGACCTCACGCAGCGTAACCTCGGCACGCTCTTCAAACGTCGGCGCGGCCATCACCAGAAGGTCTCCTTCCTCGATGACGGTATCGCCGTTGGGCAGCACCGGGTGCGCACCGTCGCGCAGCACCAGGACCACGAGCATGTCGGCGACGCTGCCAATATCGGCGAGCGAGCGCCCGGCAAACGGATGGCCCGCGCCTACCTTGAGCTTAACGAACGACATGCCGTCCTCGTCGCGGTAATCGTTAAACGTGCGGCGCACGTCGCCTTCCGCGTCGATCATGTCGAGCTTTTTCGCCACTGCCGGTAGCAGCGAGCCCTGCACTACAATGCTCGACACGGCAATCACAAAGACCAGGTCAAATAGGTCGTGCCCACCGGGAACACCGACCACCACGGCAAAGAGGCTAAACACGACCGAAGCCGCGCCGCGCAGACCCGCCCAGCTTACGAGCGCGACTTGGCGAGGATTGGTCTTAAAGGGCGCCAACAGCAGGCCGACGGCGATGGGGCGGCTCACGAAGAGCATAAACGCCATGAGCGCCAGGCCCGGCAACAGCATTTGCGGCAGGCGCGCGGGCGTGACGAGCAGGCCTAGCAAAAAGAAGATGGTCATCTCGGCCATTTCGGTGAGGGTATCGAAGAAGTGCGCCATCTCGACCTTGCCAGTGATGTCGCTTGCACCCAGCACAATGCCTGCCAGGTATACGGCCAAAAAGCCGTTGCCGCCCAGGTAGCTCGGCAGCGCGTAGGCAACGATCGCCACGGCGAACAAAAAGATGGTCTGCGCGCCCTCGGCCGTTGCGTGCGCGCGTTCAATCAGGCGGCTGGATGTCCAGCCGATGGCAAGGCCCAGTCCCACGCCCAGGATGATCTGCTTGGCCAACAGCACGGGAATGTCGATATTGCCGCCCGCCGCGAGGGTCGCGAGCACCGCGGTAAGCATGTAGGCGACGGGGTCGTTGGAGCCCGATTCGACCTCGAGCAGCGAGTCAGTCCCGCCCTTTAGCGAAAGGTTGTGCTCGCGCAGCACGCTAAAGACGCTGGCCGCATCGGTCGATGCCACGACAGAGCCCAGCAGCAGGCCGCCGATCCAGTCGAAGCCTAGTGCAAAATGCGCAAAGGCGCCCGTGATGCCGGCGGTGGCGATAACGCCGAGCGTGCTCAGCAGTACCGCGGGCGCGGCGACGGGCTTGGCGCGGTCGATGTTGGTGTTAAAGCCGCCGTAGAACATGATGAACAGCAGCGCCGTACTGCAGACGGTTTCGGTAAGCGCGTAGTCGCTAAAGTCGATGTGCGCCGGCCCGTTGACGCCCAGCAGCATGCCGAGCGCGATAAAGATGAGCAGGGTAGGGAAGGGGAGCTTTTTGCCGACGGGTTTGATGGTCAGACACAAAATGATGACGAGGCCGATAAAGAGAAGTATCTGGTTCATGGGTAGTGTCCGCTCCTGGGTGGTTGGCGTGGCACGGTCAGTTGTCTGCGGTTATTTGTACCCAAAGATGGTGGGTTTATGGGGCCGAGCCGCGGGCGTTCGCATTATCGACACGAGGCCTGTCTCTTATACACATCTCCGAGCCCACGAGA
>UQIY01000064.1 GCA_900541195.1 uncultured Collinsella sp.
GTGTATAAGAGACAGGGCTGCATGAGAGCCCGAGACGGCGCGTGCGGCAGCGGCGATGTCATCGCGATTGTAAGAACCGGTCTTTCCACCGTTGGTGAGCTCGTCGATTGCAACCTGGTAGACATCGCGCGAACGCACGGGATCGCAGCTGACCGGGGAATCGTCATCGAGCATGCTGTCGATCATAGACCAGGCCTCGGCCTCATCCATGGCGTTAGCCGCGCGCGCGATGGTGGGCACGCCATCGTCGGCGTGGCGGCGCTGGAACGCACCGGTCAGGCCGGAGAGAAATGCGGGAGAAGGCTGTGCGGCATTGGCCTGATCGGCCGGGACCGCAGGCTGAGGCGCCGACCCCTGCTGCTGTGCGGGAATCGAGGCGGTCTTGAACTCGTTGTGGGTCCGGCCAAACTGAGCGGCGCCGCCCACGGCATCGGGCTCAAACAGGCGGCCATCATGCTCAGAGCGATACTCGGAGATGCCCAGCGAGGCTGCGTAGATGCCCACGCCCGCCACCGCACCAACGGCGAAGGGAACCGCGCCCGCGACAACCGTCTCGTTGACCGACGAGAACGGCAACGTCGCGGCATACATCACCACGGGGGCGGCAAGGCCGATCCCGCAGGAAAGTCCAGCAAGGACTGCTCGTTGTGTTGCATCAGAAGAAGCCATGAGCTCTCCCCATCTTCCAGCACCCAAATCGCATCATTTAGTTGGCTGCGCGAGAGAAGATGAAGCGGGACATGCGTCCCAAAGCAACGGTATATGGTTCGTTTCATCTGCGTTTTCCGTCGCGAAGCTTAAAGTTATTATGCGAAACCGACCCTCCGATTGCAAGCGATGAGGCCGGATTATGGCTCGAAAACTGCTGCTTGTCGGTCATAAGGTCAGAAAATGTTGCCGAGTGGCGCCGTAAAGAAAGGGCCGGGGCATAAACCCCGGCCCGATTGCCCGTTCTTATGGCGATATAGCGTGCGGCTTTTGGTCTAAAACGTCTGCTCGTAGTCGCTGTGCTTTTTGGCCGAACGCACCAAGAACTCCTGATTGGTGTTGGTGCCCTTAAGGCCCTTAATAAACGACGCCGCCGCGCGCTCGGTGTTGTTCATGCCGGCGAGAATGCGACGCAGGCCGAAGACAAACGGGCGCATCTGCTCGTCGACCAGCAGATCCTCGTTGCGCGTACCGGAGGCAACGGGGTCGATGGCCGGGAAGATGCGACGGTCGGCGAGGTCGCGGTCGAGCTTGAGTTCCATGTTGCCGGTGCCCTTGAACTCCTCAAAGATGACCTCATCCATCTTGGAGCCGGTGTCGATAAGGGCGGAGGCGAGGATGGTGAGCGAGCCACCGTTCTCGATATTGCGGGCTGCACCCAGGAAACGCTTGGGCGGATACAAGGCCGCCGAATCGACACCGCCCGAAAGGATGCGGCCCGAAGCGGGTGCCGCCAGGTTGTAGGCGCGGGCAAGACGCGTGATGGAGTCGAGCACCACCACGACATCGCCGCCAAGCTCCACAATGCGCTTGGCACGCTCGATAACGAGCTCGGCCACGCGGGTGTGATTGTCGGCGGGCATATCGAAGGTCGAGGCCACGACCTCGCCCTTGATGGAACGCTGCATATCGGTGACCTCTTCGGGGCGCTCGTCGACGAGCAGGCAGATGAGGTGTACCTCGGGGTTGTTGATCGAGATGGACTGGCAGATCTTCTTAAGGATCGTTGTCTTGCCGGCCTTGGGCGGCGACACGATCAGGCCACGCTGGCCCTTGCCGATCGGCGACACGATATCGATGGCGCGACCGGTAATGGAATCCTTGCCGTGCTCCATACGCAGCGGCTCGTTGGGATAGACCGGGGTAAGGTCGCCGAACTTGGGGCGGTTGCGGATCTGCTCGGGATCCATGCCGTTAACGGTCGTGATCTTAGCGAGGCCGGCGCGCTTGTCGCCGCCGCGCGAGGGGCGCAGCGAGCCCTCGATGACATCGCCCGTGCGCAAACGCGCGGAGCGGATGAGGTAAGCGGGAACAAAGGCGTCCTCGTGGGACTTCATGTAACCGTGGGCGTGGATGATACCGGAGCTGTCCGGGCGAATCTGCAGGATGCCCTTAATATCGCGGAAGCCCTCGGCCTTCGCGGCGGTGGTGTAGATCTCCTCGACGAGCTCGGCCTTCTTCTTGCCTGTCGTCTCGATCTCGAACTCTTTTGCCTTCTCACGCAGTTCGGCGACCTTCATGGCCGCAAGCTCCTCGCGCGAAAGCGTGGGCTCGGTGGGGGCGGCGTTGCGCTCCTTGTTGCGCTGTTTGCGGTCGCGCTGACGGCTGCGGCGGTCGTTGTTGCGATCGTCCTTGCGGTCGTTGCGCTCGTCGTTGCGCTTGTGCTGACGGCGGTTGGGGCGGGCGCCCTCTTCGGTCTCGACGCCCCCGTCGGCCGCGGCTGCCGGCGCATCGGTGCCAGACGGAACCTCACCCTCTGCCTTGGCGTCGGCGTTGGCATGGTTGCTGGGTTCGGCGTCGCCCTGCTGCTCGGCAACCTTGGCCTTTGCGGACTTCTTGCGCGTGCGCTTGGGCTTCTCTGTTGCCGGCTGATCGGCGTTCTCGGCCTCGGAAGCGGCATCGGCGTTTGCCTCGGAGGACTTGTCGTCGACGGGCTTGGCCTCAGCCTTGACCTTCGCCTTCGTCGAGCGCTTTGCCGCGGTGCGACGGCTGCGGCCGGGACGGACATCGGCGGGCTCGGCATCGGCAGATGCGGGAGCCTCGGTGGACGGAGCGTCCTGGACCAGGGCATCGACCGTGGCCGTAGGCTCGGCCGTCACCGCTGCGCCCTGGGCAGCAGCTGCTGCGGCAGCGGCTTTCTCGGCCTCAACATACGCCTTGGGCTTGCGGCCGCGACGATGCGGGCGCAGAGCCGGATCAACGACGGGAACCTCGTTGACCTCAGCGTGCACGACGGGCTCAGCGGAGGAAGCGCCCTCCCCTGCCGCAGAACGAGCCGGAGCTTCAGCGACCTCAGGAGTCAGCTGCTCGACGGGCTGCTGCGTCTTGGCTGCCGCACGGCGATGCGTGCGCGGTGCCGGCTTCTCGGCCGACTGTTCGGCAGCAGGAGCCTCGGGGGCGACCGGCGCAGCGAACTCAGTCAATGCCGCGGCCTCGCGCTCGGCAGCGCGACGGCGGGCACGCACAACCTGGGCCTCGCTAATCTGCGCCAGTGCACGGGCCTGCGCGACCTCATCGGAAATGGGGGCCGAAGCATCGGTGGCAACGGGGCGCTTCGCGCGCGTGGTGCGCGTCGTACGACGCTTGGGCTTTTCGGCATCCTCGCCGTCCGCAGCAGGCTTGGCCAAACGACGCGTGCGCTTAGGCTTAGCGGGAGCAGCCTCCTCGCTAGCAACGGGCGTGGTGGGCGCGGCGGCCTTAAGCGCCTCGGGAGCCGAGACCTGCGCCGGCGCGGAAAGCACGGCCTGGTCCGACGTAACCGGTGCAGCGGGAGCCGTTTGCGTCGTCGTTATTTCGTTTTCTTGTTGTTGATCAGACACAGTGTTTGCTCAACTTTCTTTTCAAGCCCTGTGATCACATGCTCCCTGCATAAACCTTCAGGGCGGCTAAACAGTCTAGCTCCGTCAAATACCGACGGACATCATTGATCTGTATAGAGATGATTGCGTTATATACGCAGCGTTAGTGTAACACAACCGCAACCACCTGCAACTTAGTCATCGGGGACGTTCTTAAACGACTAGTCAAAAGGGATGCTCTTTACAAAGTTCCGGCGTACACCATCGCCACATCATAAGCTGCGGTGAAATAGTTCCCAAATCCCGGCCGGCACCTCTCAAGCAGGAACCATTCCACCGCAACTCATAAGAAGAAGGCAGATCAAGCCTCAAGCATCGAGAAAACGGAACAGCTAAGGGACAAGGGCATCGGCCCCAAGATCGATGTGCCACGAATCGCGCCCATCTACTACGTTTGCCCCCGCACCCCTGACCATACTCACTATTTTTCGATAGTCGCAGACCTGCTACCTGCGGTTTTAATATTGCGATTTTCGGCGTGGTTCGGGGTACGCACTTAAACGTAGTAGATGCCCCCGATTCTTGGCAGAAGGTATCCCACCGCTCCTCCACGAGACAAAAATGATCCGTTTTCCTCCGTCCCCTAGGGTCATTTTCAAAACTATGGCTGTTTACTACGATGAATCGCTCAACCACGACCACGCCAAAAACCGAAATAATAAAACCCCAGCTAGATGGCTTGCACTTTTCGGTGAAAAGCCCGTGTGATTGGAATCCCTCGATTCATCATAGTAAACCGGTATAGTTGCGATTTGGTAGCATTTTCCAGCAAGCCAAATTGTCTCGCTAAACGCAAAAAGCCCGACCTCCGCATGGGAGATCGGGCTTTCGAGGCTCAGTCAAACCAAACCAACGCAGTCAAACGACCAGCGCTTACATCTGCTCGGGGGCAGAAACGCCAACGAGGGTAAGCACCAGGGCGAGCGTCACACGGACGGCGTCGCAGGCGGCCAAACGGGCGCGCGAGAGCTCAGGGTCGACGGGACGGCCCTCGCTCGGAAGGACCTGGCAGGCGGCGTAGAAGCTGTGGAAGTCGCCAGCGAGCTCCTCGGCAAAGTGCGTCAGGCGGAACGGGGCGCGATCGCGAGCGCAGCTACCGATGAGGTCGGTGAGCTCGTTGAGCTTACGCGAAAGGGCGAGCTCGGTCGGGTCGGTCAGCAGCGAGTAATCGACGTTCTCGCCAATAGCCTTCTCGGCGACGGCCTTCATGCCCATCTCGGCGGCCTGCTCGGCGGTAACGTCGGCGGCACGACGCAGGATGGAGCACACGCGAGCGTGAGCGTACTGCACGTAGTACACCGGGTTGGAGTTGTCGCGCTTCTTGACGGCCTCAATGTCGAAGTCGACCATCTGGTTGGAGCTCTTGGAGATGAGCGTGTAGCGGGCGGCGTCAGAGCCGACCTCGTCGACGAGTTCCTGCAGGGTCACCATGGTGCCCTTGCGCTTGGACATACGGACGGGCTTGCCGTTGCGTAGCAGGTTGACGAGCTGGCCCAGCAGAACCTCGAACTTGCCGGGGTAACCGAGAGCATCGCAGACGCAGCGGACGCGCTCGATGTAGCCGTGGTGGTCGGCGCCCCAGATATCGATGACGTGGTCGACGCGCTGGAACTTATCCCAGTGATAGGCAACATCGGAGGCGAAGTAGGTGTACTCGCCATCGGACTTGATCAGGACGCGGTCCTTGTCATCGCCCAGGTCGGTGGAGCGGAACCACAGGGCACCGTCCTTGGTGTAGAGATAGCCCATCTTGTCGAGCTTCTCAAAAGCGCGGTCGACGGCGGAGGTGCCGGCGGTCTCGCCCTCGGTGTCCTTCACGTACAGAGAGCGCTCGGAGAACCAACGATCAAAGTCGCAGTTAACGGCGTGGCAAAGGTCGCGCATGTTGTCGACCATCTTTACGTAGCCGCGCTCACGGAAGCTCTCCATGCGCTCCTGCGGATCGGCGTTGACCCACTTATCGCCGTCGGTGCGCCAGAACTCGGCAGCCTCGTCGATGATGTAGTCGCCGCCGTAGGAGTCCTTGCCCAGAGTCTCGGCAAAGTTGTCCTGATACGGATGGGTCTCGGGATGCTCGTCGCTCTCGTCGGCAACAAAGGCGTCGCGGTCGGCGATCAGCAGCTTGTGAGCCTCGTCGATATCCACGCCCTGCTTGGCGATGATGTCGGCAAGCTGCATATAGCGCGTGCTGATGGAGTTACCGAAGGTGTTCATCTGAGAGCCGTGGTCGTTGATGTAGAACTCACGCTGGATGTCGTAACCGGCGTGGTCCATCACACGGCAAAGGGAGTCGCCCAGAGCGGCCCAGCGGCCATGACCGATGTGCATGGGGCCGACGGGGTTGGCGGAGACGAACTCGACCTGAGTCTTCAGGCCGCCACCGACGTTGGACTTAGCGAAGTCCATACCCTTCTCGCGGGCCTCGCCAAAGATGGCGTTCTTGACAGCGACGGAGAGGTAGAAGTTGATGAAGCCAGGACCGGCGATCTCGACCTTCTCGATCGCGGGGTCCTCGGACATATGGGCGACGACGGCCTCGGCGATCTTGCGCGGGGCGCAATGAGCCAGCTTGGCAGACTTCAGGGCCATGGTGGAGGTCCACTCGCCATGAGAAGTATCAGCCGGTCGCTCGATAGCGCAATCGTCAAGTTCAAATGCGGAAAGGTCGCCGGCCTCCTGGGCCGCAGCAAGCGCAGCGCGTACCAGCTCTTCAATCTTCTCGGGCATAGATCCTCCTTGTGTTAAAGCCCCCGAGCTCTTGGTCACTCGTAGGGCAAAAGCCAGAGTTTGTAGCACTCTATCACAAGCGGTAGCTACTGTCGCAGGGTAAAGCTAATAGATATTGCATATGCACAAAAATGACTACCGCTCTTGCGCGGCGGTACAAAGTTGGCGGTTTGCCTGCAGTTTATACACGTTCCGGAAATTCATAAACGTATGGATAAGCCGTTCTATTTATCGAATACTCTAACCTATCGGAGTTGTGTGCTTTTCCTGCATAAAGTAATGGTTTGCGCACGTCAGCGTGGTATTCTTAACATACGCAAATTCGTATAAGTTGGAGGTAGCATGTTCTCAATCGGTCAACACGTCATTCATCCGGGTCAGGGAGTCTGCGCCGTCGTCGGTTTTAGGGACGACACGCCGCAGCCCATGTTGCTGCTCGAAACCAAGCAGGGACATGCGCAGACGATTCTCATGTACCCCGTGGCGCAGGCCGACCGTCTGCATGCCGCTATCTCCCAGCAAGATGCAGAGCACCTGCTGAGCCACTACGATGAGCTGGAGTGCGACACCTTTACCGAGCGCAATAGCTCGCTCGAGGAGACGCACTTTAAGCAGCAGCTCAAGCTGGGCGCGCCCGAGACGGTCCGCGTGGCAAAAACCATGATGCACCGTATTCGCCAGGCCGAGGAAGCAGATAAAAAGCCCAGCTCCTACTACATGCGCGTACTCAAGGAAGCCAAGCGCCGCTCCATCGAGGAGTTCGCCGTGGCCCTGGGCGTCACCGAAGAGGCCGCCGAAGCCCGCCTAGCCCAAGCCGCCCTCAACTAACCTGCCCACGCCAAAACCACCACAAAGGGGACAGGCACCTTTGTGGTGGTTTTTTCGTTCTAGTCGTTCTAGTAGTATTCATTCTTAGCGATATCTACGAACACAAGGAGTCTTTTATGACAGAGCTGCTTTCCGCCGGAATCACCCGCGACCGTGCGTTCGAATTGCTCAACGAGCACAACAAAGACCCGTTCCACATCACCCACGGCGAAACGGTCGAGGACACCATGCGCTACTTTGCGCGCGAGTTCGACCCCGAGAACGAGGAGTTTTGGGGCATCGTCGGCCTGCTACACGACCTGGATTGGGAGGAACATGAGGACGACCCCATGAACCACACTATCTATGCGGCCGAGATTCTTGAGGGCGAGGGCGCATCGCCTGAGCTCATCCGCGCCATCCAGACGCACACGTCCGATTTCAACTCTTCGCTGCCCAAGCCCGAGCTGCAGATGGAAAAGATCCTGTTTGCCTGCGACGAGCTCACCGGCCTGATCGGTGCTGCCGTGATCATGCGTCCGAGCAAAAGCGTCATGGACTTTACGACTAAGTCGCTCAAGAAAAAGTTCAAGGACAAGCGCTTTGCCGCCGGCTGCTCGCGCGACGTGATTTCGCAGGGCGCCGAGATGCTGGGCTGGGAGCTCCCCGAGCTCTTCGACCGCACCATCGCAGCAATGCAGTCCTTCGCCCCCGACCGCGACACCTTCCAGGCCTAACCGCCCACGCCACCTATAACCACCACAAAGGGGACAGGCACCTTTGTGGTGGTTTTTCGTTTGCGACAGGAGGGAGACTAGCCCGCTTTGCGGATCGACCACTCCCCCACGCCCGTCAAGCGCTGGATCTGGCGGATGGAAAGGCCCGCGCCTCGCATTGCGGCAAGCACCTCGTTGCGTTTAGTCTTGTTGAGGGATTTGACATCGGAGAGCCCACTCAAGCCGAGCGAGCGGACCAGCGCCGTCCCTACATCTAAGGCCTCATCTTCATCGATACGTCCACCCGATGGCGGACGAACGACTGTCCCATTCGATGCATCCATAAAGGCCTTATAGTCGCGCACACGGGGAAAGGCAAGACGAACGAGCGCCAAATCGACCGTTGCGATTTTTGGATCGCGTTCAACATAATCTAGGTGGCTGCTCCATCGATACGCGCCGTATGGACAAACCCCGGCCTTTTGCGGATTGAAATGAACATATCGAATAGCGTCGAGAAGGTATTCCTCACTCGAAATAGGGGCGCTTGAAAACCTATCCTGAAAAACATGGCCAACATGTCCGTGGCGACGGTTATACCAAGTTGCGTAGCAAGACATGACAAGATGCATGGCATCGCTCACGTTGTCGCCAGGATCGCTCATGACAAGATGAACGTGGTTGCCCATCAGGCACCAAGCAATTAATGTAATGTTGAATCTCGTTATCGAGGTCCGGACAAGCGACAGTAGCCGCCTTCTGTCCTTATCATCTTCAAACAGAAGTTGCTTGCCGTTGCCTCTCATCGTAATGTGATACAGGCCAATCTGTGATTTCTGCCGCGGTTTTCTCGACATGGGCATCTCCTTGCTCTCATGCCAAAAATAACCCCGAGCCACACGCAAAGCGGTGAGAATCTACTCGCCGATTAAACCGTCCACCTGCCGAAATGTTAGCTATTGCATGGCGGAAATATGCTTAGATACCGTTAGACAACGAACGAGCGACCAACAAGCCAAAACCACCACGAAGGTGCCTGTCCCCTTTGTGGTGGTTTTTCGGGCTTATAGGACAAAATGTGTGTCTACTTTAGGGGCATCGGCGCAGGTCGATGCC
>UQIY01000065.1 GCA_900541195.1 uncultured Collinsella sp.
CACCCTAGAGTTCGTCGGCAGCGTCAGATGTGTATAAGAG
Organism: uncultured Collinsella sp.; assembly: GCA_900541195.1. Classification (GTDB taxonomy): domain Bacteria; phylum Actinomycetota; class Coriobacteriia; order Coriobacteriales; family Coriobacteriaceae; genus Collinsella. Next base: position 41 of record UQIY01000065.1, read on the forward strand.
ACAGCATTGACGGCGTGGATGGCGGCCTTCAGACGCTCAGGCGTAATCGTGACGCCGCACTCTTCCTCGATCTTGGCGGCGAGCTTCTTGACCTCGGCCTTCCAGGTCACGAGCGTCGACTCGTCGTGTACGTTGGGAATATCCATGACGTACATGTTCTTTTGCGTGGCAAAGAACTCGTAGGCTTTCTTCTTACCGTCGCAGGTGTTCTCGCCTACCACCAAGTCACTCGACTCAATGTAGGGGCAGACCTCGCCCAGCTTAAAGCCGGCAAAGCTCTTGATAAGCGGACAGGTGTTGCGCGGCAGGTGCTTCTCAACCTTATCGGTTGCCCAATCGGTACCAGAGCACAGACCCACGGGGATACCGTCGCAGGCGAGCACAATCTCCTCGGGCACGTAGACGCAGAACGAACCGACGATCTTGGTGGCCTCGCCGGCCTCCTTCTTGTCGAGCATCTCCTTAATACGGCCGCTGTGAATGTTGGTGGCGACAAAATCCAGGTAGGACGTGGACTTGGGGCGATTGTTCTGCGTTAGGAACATATCGCCGTACATCTGGCCCACGGCGCCCAGCAACATATCGTGGTCGGCAAGATTCATGCCGAGGCTCTCCCACATCGGATGGAAATCAAATTCTTCAGCCATGACGGTTCCCCTCTCGAACCAAAAACGAATAACAGCGGTATCGATGCACGACGGACGGCGATTGCCCGGCCGTGCTTAAACCCGGAATTTTAGGGAACCTGCTTTGCGGTCGATTATTTAGTTGTGCGTCGTCTCTCCCGGAGCCGTGAACATACCTGCTCATATGCGACTCCGGGCCATATATAGGGCACGCGCGGCAACGCGACGAATGTATGTCGTCTGCGGCATGTGCGCACCCTCCTTTACAAGTTGATGTCAACTATATCAACGGTCATCGACTAAGCGAACACCGTTGACATTCGTACGACAGCGTCGTGTACCGTCGTTTAATAAATAATTATCTCGATTGATAATGGTTTATTATCCCTCATTCGGCGCGCGGCAAGATAAAGCCGACGAGGCTTATATCCCCGACGGCATTACCCGACGCTATCGACAAACCAAGTTGATCCTACTCGCATCGAAGTGCATGCGCAGCGTCTCGCCTGCTTGCGGCAGCTCGTCGACAGGCACGCCCACCTTGTTGACCTTCCACTGCAGACGCGTGGGCGCATCAGCGCGCGGCACGTCCAGCAGCACCAGCCGCTCAAAGCGCGAATCGCTCACTCGGGCCACGTGCAGATCATAGCTGTTGCGGCCCCGCTCCGCGCGATTGTCAACATGGAAGTAGCTTGCGCGAATGCCCAGGTACGCCACATTATCGGGAACCTCGCGACCCACGTTAAAGGTCATGCCCCAGTCGAGGGCCTCAACTTCTTCGTCGCCGATCTTGCGCGCCCGGCTTGTGTTCTTGCAGCCCGTCAGGCGCAGCGCCGCCAGCGTCTGCGGACGGCGGACCACGTCCTCGACGGAGCCGATCTCCTCAACCTGCCCGTCGTGCATCACGCAGATGCGCTGGCACAGGCGGCACGCTTCGTCGATGTCGTGGCTCACGTAGAGCACGGTGCGGTTGCATACATCGAACAGGTCGAGCAAATTCTGTTCGAGGGCGCTTTTAAGATAGGAATCGAGTGCGCTCATGGGCTCGTCGAATATAAAAATGCCCGGATGCGCCGCCACCATGCGGGCGAGCGCCACACGTTGCTGCTGACCGCCCGAGAGTCGCGCGGGATAACGGTCGGCGAAATCGGCCAGGCCAAAGATACCCAGGTAGCGCTCGGCGAGCTTTTTGCGCGCCGCGGCGTCACCCGCGTCCTTTGCACCAGCGCATACGTTATCGGCCACCGTCATGTTGGGAAACAGCTGATAGTTTTGGAACAACAGGGCGCATTTTCGCTCCTGGGGCGACAGGTTGATGCCCGCCGCCGAGTCAAAAAAGGTCACGCCGTTGACGACGATCTTGCCCTCGTCGGGCGTCTCCACGCCGGCAATGCAGCGCAGCGTGCAGCTCTTGCCGCAACCCGAGGCACCAAGCAGCGCCACGCGCTCCTCGCCGGCCTCAAGCTGCATGTCGAGCATAAACCCGGGATAGCGCTTTTTGATATCCAGAACGAGCGACATGGCCTATCGACTTCCCTTCGAGACCGTGTCATCGCGCATAAGCTCGGCCAGCGCCTCGCGATCGATACGCAGGGCATCGCCACCCGCCGGGTCGAGCGAATCGCCCTGTCCGGCGAGTTCTTTGGCCTGTTTGCGCTCCGCACGGGAGAGACCACGCTCGCGATACTTTTGCGAATGAGCGGTGTACATGTTGATGAATAGGATGACTAGGAAACTAAACACGATCACGACGGCAACCCAAAAGAGGGCCACCGACGTGTTGCCGCCCATCCACTCAAAGTAGATGGCGATGGGGATGGTCTGCGTAATGCCGGCGTAGTTACCCGCAAAGAACAGGGTGCAGCCAAACTCGCCCATCGCGCGGGCAAAGGCGAGCACCGTGCCGGCGGCAATCGAGGGCCAGCCAAGCGGCATCATAAGCTTGGTAAAGATGCGACGCTCGGACCATCCCAGAGTTCGCGCGGCGTCGAGCATCTGCATGTCGAGGCTCTCAAAGGCACCGAGCGCCGTGCGGTAGACCAGGGGAAACGACACCACCACGGCAGAGATCACCGCCGCCGGCCACGTAAAGACGATCGAGATACCGTGCGCGATAAGCCACCGGCCCACCCCAGTCGAGCGGCCAAACAGCATGAGGAGCAAAAAGCCGCAGACCGTGGGCGGCAGCACCATAGGAATCGTAAAGACCGAATCGAGCAGGCCCTTGATGCGACTCGAGGTACCCATAGTCTTCCACGCGGCGAACAGGCCCAGCGCAAAGGAGATCAGCAGGGCAAGGCCGCACGTTTTAATGGACACCCAAAACGGGCGATAGTCGATGTCGCCCAAAAAGGAGGCCAGAGAGGTCAAGGGGCCCTGCTCATCCCGCAACACGACAGACGATGCCTCAACCATTTGAGCGCTATCAAGCCAACGCGCGCCGCTCTTGGCATCACCCGAGGCTGATGCGATCACCACATAGCGGTCCCCATCCGCACCTCGTTCGTCAAAGCCATAGGTATACCCGCCGGCATCAAACGTTGTTTCCGCCGTAACATACCAAGGAAGATCCACGTCCCCCAGCTGCGCACCTCCCATGCAGTTTGCGCTGTCGAGTTCACAGACGAGGGCTTTGAGACCCGATGCGCACTCGTTGTCCTGCGGATCCAATCCAAACTTCTCGACCGCCTTGGGCGATATCCACACCACAACGCGATCGGCAGCAGGCGCCACCACAAGGTCCACGTCCTCGTCAACGGGAAACCGGTAGCCCTCAGGCTGGCCCTCCATGTCACGAGCGGTCCCCTTGGCCAACCGCTCAAAACCTTCGATCCCATAGGAAAGCCCATGAGCGGTCGCAGCAACCTGGGCCCCGTCCTCAGCGTCCCCAGCAAACGCAAATCCCGGCACCCAGCAAAGCGCGAAGGTCAAAGCACAGGCGACAAGCATGCGGAATCTATTAAGCACGAAAAGCTCCAAGCGAATACAAGGACGAAGTGAAACACAAAACGATGGAATTATCGCGCCAAGCCGCACTACTCGGAAAGCTCAAAGCCGTACTTGGCCCAAATCTTCTGGGCCTTCTTGTTGGACAGGCAAAAGTCGATAAACGCCTTGGCCTCGTCGGCATGTTCGGAGCCATCGGCGACAGCGCCCGGATACACGATGGGCTTGTGCGAGTCCTCGGGACACACAAAGGCCTCCTCGATGCCGTCGTAGCGGAAGATATCGGAGCTGTAGACAAAACCAGCCACGCAGTCGCCTGTGGACACATAGGCGGCGGCGGTACCAACTTTGTCGGCCAGTGCGACCTTGTCGGCGATCTCGGGAGCATACTCGCCGTCGTCGCCCTCGGTGCCGGTGTAGAGGCCCACGGAGGCCAGGGCCTGGTTGGCGTACTTGCCGGCGGGAACGGTCTTGGCGTCGCCAATGGCGATCTTGCCGTCCAGGTTCGCGACGTCGGCGACGGCCTCGACCTTGGTGTCGGAGCCCTCGGCGCGAATGATCACGAGGTCGTTGACGAACATGTCCTCGCGGGTATCGGCATCGACGAGCTCGGCGGCCTCAGCATCGTCCATGGTGCCCTTGGAAGCGGTGATGAGCACGTCGACGGCGGCACCGGCGCGCATCTGCTCGACAAGGTCGCCAGACGCCTTAAACTGCGTGTCGGCAAACGTGGTGCCGGTCTGCTCGGTGTAAAGCTCCTGAACCTCGGGCAGAGCCTTCTCGAGCGAGTTGGCGGCAAAGACCTGCAGCTCGACAGCTTTCTTGGAAGATGCCTTAGCAGAACCGGCATCGGAACCAGCCGGCTCGGACGTCTTGCTGCCCGAGCAGCCGGCAAGACCAAGGCCGGCGGCAGCGGCAGCAGTTAGCGAGACAAAACCGCGGCGTGAAACCATATCGAACATATTCAACCCTTTCGGACCTTGTGCCCGGGTACCCCACCGCGGGCTTTAATCTGCAATCAGATTATACTTCTACGAGAATAATGATAGTGAGAAATTATTCTCGCCAGAGAATATAGTTTCGAGTTGCCGTGCCCCTTGGCGTCGCTTCGGCGGAAAACAAAGGCGGAGCAGCCGTTCAGGTCGCCCCGCCGCAGGTAAACCGCTTAGTTGGTATGTCCGCCGCCCGCCGTCATTTGGGCCGCATGCTCCAGCTGATCGCTCACGGCCTCCCAGCTTTCGCGGGCCGCTTTCGTGGATCCCGGAAAGTTGATGACAAGCGTATGCCCACGCTGCATGCACACGGCGCGCGAGAGCATGGCGTGGCGCGTCTTGGTCATCGAGTACGCACGAATTGCCTCGGCAATGCCCGGCACATCGCGGTCGCAGACGGCACGCGTCGCCTCGGGTGTCACGTCGCGCATCGAAAGACCCGTTCCGCCGCAGGTGAGCACGACATTGGCGTGGCACTCATCGGCGGCTTCCGCAATGGCATCACCGATCTCGCTGACGTCGTCGCGTACGACCATATGCGAGGCGACCGTCCACCCCTGCGCCTCGATGAGCTCCTCGAGCGCGGCACCCGCCTCGTCCTGGGCAAGGTCGCGCGTATCCGAGCACGTCACGATCGAAATCTTCAGCTCCATAGCATTCCTCCTATAGCACCGCGCCCTCAGGCAGGTCGACACGCACGACATCCACGACGTCGCCCGCCTTGAGGTCGCACGGCCCTTCGTCAATACACAGCAGACAGTTGGACCGCTGCATCGTGCCGAGCAGCGCCGAATTCTGCGTCTTGGCCTCGGTCACCAACAGCTCACCGGTCTCGGGGTCGCGCAAAACCGTGGCGCGATCGAAGAAGCGTCGGTCCTGGCGCTTCTTCACGCCGTGCGTCAATATCGCCTGCTGCACGGGACGCGTACCCTCGGCAAAGCCGCGCATCTTGCGGATCGCAGGGCGGGCGAGCATCTCAAAGCCCACATACGCCGCCGCGGGATTGCCCGAAAGCCCCAAATACGGCTTACCCCCGAGCAAGCCAAACGTGATGGCCTTGCCGGGACGCATCGAGATGCGGTCAAATAGCACCTCGCCCTCGCGCCGAACGAGCGCCGTCACGTAGTCGTAATCGCCCGCCGAGGCGCCACCGCTCGTAATGACAAAATCGCACTCCCGCACGGCACGATGTACCAGCTCGGCAATCACCTGCTCATCATCGGGCGCAATGCCAAAGAACACGGGCTCGGCGCCGGCATCGAGTGCCTCGGCCATCAACGCCGAGGAGTTGGAGTCGCGAATCTGCCCGCGCGCCGGCAGCTCACTCGGCGCGACCAGCTCCGTGCCCAGCGAGATGATGCCCACACGCGGGGCAGCGTGCACCTTCACGCTCGCGTATCCGGCGCTCGCCAGCAGACCCGCGCCCGCCGGAGCCACGACCTCGCCGGCGTGCATCACAACATCGCCGGCATGGGCCTCCTCGGCGGCAGAGCGAACGTTCTCCCCCACTTTAGCAGGCGCCGAGAAGCTCACGTGCGAGCCCTCGTTGCCGTCGCCATCGAGCACGTCGACGATCTCGTATTTCACTACGGCATCGGCACCCTGGGGCACCGGCGCGCCTGTCATGATGCGGACCGTCTCGCCCACTCCAATTGTGCCCTCAAATACATGGCCCGCGGCCTCATGTCCGATAACGTCGAGCGTCACCGGCGCCTCGCCAGACGTCTGCGCCAAGTCCGCCGAGCGCACGGCATATCCGTCCATAGCGCTGTTGGCAAACGGCGAGATATCGATATCGGCCACCGCGTCCTCGGCCAAGGGAAAACCGGTGGCCTGCCACACGGGAATCTCGACGAGATCGGTCGGAGCAACGTGCGACAGAACAATCGACTGCGCGTCCTCCAGCGGAATGAGCTTCTCTGCCATATGCACCTCTTACTGCCACGGCGCACAACGGAGCGCCGATTCTTTATGCTTGTCTAAGTATAATCCCCGACGCGCGACCGCGACTTGGCCTGTACCCGCAAATACACCTGTCGGCCGCAAGCCGCGAAACAGAATGGAAACCAACCCACCGGCTCGTCGCGTTTACCGCGTTTTATAATGCTCGTGTTGCAACCAAAAAGAGGAACGTATGGCTTTTACCGACAAACCCGAAAGCGCAAACGAGGCGCAGGATCATTCCCAGCCGCTCGACGACGGCGGCTTTTTCTCCCTTAACGACGTCATCATGGCAGGCAGGCATCAGATCACCCGCTCCGAGCATCTCTTAGCTGCCGATACGCGCCGCAATGTCCGCAACCTACTCGCAAGCGCCAAGTTGCTCGCACTCGTCGTCATCGTCTCGCTCGCCATGGGCGTTGCCGCTTGGGCGTTTTTGGCCTCGTTGAATATCGCGACCGACTATCGCGAGCACCATGCATGGGTCTACGCCCTGCTCCCCATCGTGGGCATGGCCACCGCATGGGTCTACAAAAACCACGGTCTCGCCGCCAAGCGTGGCAACAACCTGGTCATCGACTCCGCTCTGGGCACACGTCTCATCCATATGCGCATGGCCGTCCTCACCTTCGTCTGCTCCACGCTCACGCACCTAACGGGCGGATCGGCCGGTCGCGAGGGAGCCGCGGTACAGATTGGCGGCACCATCGCCAGCAACATCTCGAGCCTCGCCCACCTCAAAAAGCATGACCACCACGACCTCATGCTCGCCGGCATCTCGTCGGCCTTTGGCGCCGTATTCGGTTCGCCCCTTGCCGGCGCGTTCTTTGGCATGGAGATGTGTTTTATCGGCAAGATCGACTACACCGCGGGCATCTACTGTCTGGTCGCCTCGTTTACCGGCTACTTTACATCACTCGCCCTGGGTACCGAGTACGAAGCGAATGTCATCGCCAGCGTTCCCAACATGACACCACGGACGGTTGCCATCGTTGTTATCAGCGCCATTATCTTCGGTCTGACGGCACGCCTCTTTGCCTGGTCGGTTCGAACCGTCAAAAGCCTGTACGGTCGCTTTATCACCAACTACCTTGCTCGCGCACTCGTGGGCGCGCTCGTGGTGCTCGCGGCATACGCGATGCTCGACGCCTGGAAGTATGCCGGCCTTGCCACCTGGCTCTCGGGCGCCGGGTTCGCCGGTAACACGACCCTTGCCGACGCAGCCATCAAGCTCGTGGTGACGGCGCTTACCCTGGGTGCGGGTTTCCAAGGCGGCGAGGTCACGCCCCTGTTTGGCATCGGTGCGGCGCTCGGCGGCTGGATCGGTTGCCTCGTCGGTATCGACCCCAGCTTTCTGGCGGCTCTCGGCATGCTCGGTGTTTTCTGCGCCGGCCTTAACGTGCCCATCACCACCTGTATGATGGCCATCGACCTGTTCCACGGCACGGCAGCCGGCTTCTTCGTGATCGTGGCGTTTATCAGCTATCTTGTCGGCGGCCACCGCGGCGTATATCCCGCGCAGCGCATTGTCTCGCCTAAACGCCGTTCGCTTATTGTGGATGAGGGCGGTACGGTAGCGGATGCTATCGAGCGCCACAACGACCTGATAGAGTAGACGTTAGTATTCGCCGTGCAGCCACAATCGGGGGCAATTCGACCTGAGCGCGACCGCACCGTCACGTCATACGCCGGGAGTCGCCCCATGCACGCAACTGATTTTGGTCGCACGCTCATCATCGCCAACCCTGCCGCCCAGTCGGGTGCGGCGCGCGAGGTCGCTGAGCGCCTGCAGCGCTTTTTGGACATGACCGCGCGCGCATCCCAGTTTGATCTGGTGCTAACCGAGCACACGGGACACGCCAAGGAGCTTGCCGCACAGGCTCAGGGCTATCGTACCGTTATCGCACTCGGCGGCGATGGCGTGATCCACGAGGTCGTCAACGGGCTTATGACGCAAAAGGAGAACGCCCGCCCCGCTCTTGCCGTCCTGCCCGTGGGCTCCGGC
>UQIY01000066.1 GCA_900541195.1 uncultured Collinsella sp.
ATCTACACCCTAGAGTTCGTCGGCAGCGTCAGATGTGTATAAGAGACAGCTTATCATTTCATCAATGGCCGCCTGATGGAACTGGCCCAATCCTCTTCCAATGAAAAATCTTATTATAAAATACTTGATGGAAGCAAAGTAATGCTGTCAGACAAAGAAGGCACAGTCAATCAGGGCGTCCTGGCCGAATATTATATACTAAAAAAGAAATAAAACTATTTCTATCATCTATCATTTTCTCCATTCCGCCGCACCTCCCACCCCGCGGCGGTTTTCTTTACACCGTTTTTCAGCCCGGCACATTAACAAATCTTATTCATCCGCCCCGCCGTCAGAAAAAATCCGGGCCGCCGGGACCAGGCTTTCGTCAGCACACGGGTGTTACAAGAACTTTGCATCGCCTTTCTGTCCGCGTTGTTTCGGACACAAAAGATTTCCGGCTTTTTTAACTGGCTGCAGGTTCGGCCGCCCCGCCGCAACAGGGGTGTTTTTCATCTTTCCAGGCATACCCCGCTTCCACTCCATCTATTTTACGGACAACCACCAGGGAACAGCTCAAAAAACAAAACCCGTAAATCATTTGATCCACAGGCTTTAAAATGGTCGGGAAGACAGGATTCGAACCTGCGACATCCTGCTCCCAAAGCAGGCGCGCTACCAAACTGCGCCACGTCCCGAAGGTGTTGAGCAGCTAAGGTCTAAACCTTGCGTGTCCCAAAGCGAAGGAAATTATAGGGGAGACTCCCCGCCTGTGCAAGCATTGATGCCTTAGCTCCTCGAATGTGCAACAAAACGACTATGGAGCAGACCGATCACAAAGGCAACCACGGCAACCGGCGCCCACGCGGCACCGATATCCGCCAGAGGCAGTGCATCGAACGGCAGCCACGCGCCCGCAAAGAACGCATCGCGGACCGAGGTGATCACACTCTGCACAGCAACCACGCCGCCGACCCACACCCACACCTGCGGATGAGCGTCGCAAAAGCCGTGCACCAGGCCCATCAGTACCAGTACGATGGCAACGGGATACAAGGCGTTGAGCATGGGCACCGAGAACATAAGAATCACGTCGAGGCCCACATTGGAGAGCACGCACGAAAACGCCGCGAACACAAAGGCGAGAATCGCAAAGGGACGGCGCATGGCCTCCTCGGAGGCCTCCGCTCCCCCTTCGACCACATACGTCTCGCAGAAGTAACGCGAGCAGCAGCTGATGAGGCCGATGCACACGTTCATGCAGGCAAGGAAAAAGATCGCAAAGACGACGACCGTGCCGACAAGACCAAAGTGCATAGAGGCCGAACGGGCGAGGATGGCGGCGCCGTTAGCAGCATCGGGCATAACCGTGCCGAGCTGCATGCCGGCAAGCGCCAGGCCGCAGTAGATGACGGCCATGAGCACGCCGGCGATCACACCGGAACGCGAAATCTCGAAGGCCACGCGCTTGTCATCGGTAACACCCAGCTCGTGGATGGTCTCGGCGATGATAATGCCAAAGGCGAGCGACGCGAGCAGGTCCATGGTCTGGTAGCCGGTCAAAAAGCCTTGCACGGCGGCGCCTGCATCGTAGGGAGCCTGAGGCGCGGCAGCCGGTCCCAGCGGCGAGATCACGGCAGCACCCACAACCAGCACGATGAGCGCGATAAGCGCGGGACCCGTAATGCGACCAAGCACGCGCGTGATGACGCCCGGACGCAGCGTGAGCGCAAACGCGACGACGAAGAACCCGATGGCAAACACCAGACGTGCCGTGCCGAGCGAAACACCCTCGGGTAGCAGCGGCACCAGCATTTCGAACGCCGTGGAGCTCGTGCGCGGAATGGCCAGGCACGGACCGATGGCCAGATACACAGCCGCGACAAAGAACTCACCAAACTTGGGGTGCACGCGCCCGGCCAGCTCGCGGGCCGTACCGGCGAGCGCGACAGCGATAAAGCCCATGACGGGCAGGCCGATGGCTGCAATCAGAAAGCCGAGCATGGCGACCGGCGTGGCAGAACCTGCCTGCAGCGCCAGCAGCGGCGGAATAATGAGGTTGCCGGCGCCAAAGAGCATCGAGAACAGGGCGATGCCGACGGTAACGACATGGTCGGAGCGCAGACCGCGCGGGGCGGATGAGGCCATAGGCACACCTTTCGGGTCGAAACAAAAACGGGACGGGCAAAAGGCCCGTCCCGCAAGTATAAACGTTCTAGCAGCTTTAACAGGCTAAATCGCACAGAGCATCGATAGCCGTGTCGGCTTCCTCGTCCGTGTTGAAATACCCAAACGAGAAGCGAACAACACCCTGGCGCTCGGTTCCGAGCGCGCGGTGCATGAGCGGAGCGCAATGGGCACCGGGGCGCGTCGCAATCCCCCACCCTTGCATGAGCGCGTCCGAGATCTCGGCAGAGTCGATATCGCCCACGTTGAGGGACACGATCGCCGAGCGCGTCGGCTGGTCAAAGGCACCGTAGAGCTTAATCCCCGGAATCTCGCGCACACCGGCAAGGAAGCGATCAGCGAGCGCGCGTTCGTGAGCTGCAATCGTCTCCACCCCACCCTGGGCCTCGATAAAGTCGAGACCGGCAGAAAGTCCAGCGATGCCATGACCGTTGAGCGTGCCCGCCTCAAGGCGCGTGGGCCACTCAAGCGGCTGCAGCGCATCGAAGCTGTGCACGCCCGTGCCGCCCATGGCCCACGGGGCCACGTCAATGCCCTCTGCCACGGCCAGGCCGCCGGTCCCCTGCGGGCCCATCAATCCCTTGTGGCCGGTAAAGCACACAATGTCGAGCCCCATGGCCTGCATATCGATATGCGCCGTGCCGGCAGACTGCGAGGCATCGACAATCACAAGCGCGCCGGCCGCATGGGCTATGGCCGCCACGCGCGCAATGTCGACCGCGTTGCCGGTCACATTAGAGGCATGCGTCACCACCACGGCACGTGTACCGGGCGTGACCAGCCGATCGAGCTCATCGTAGTCGAGCACGCCATTCGCGTCGCAACCCGCATGCTCAACGGTCACACCCTGCTCTGCCGCAAGGCGGTTAAGCGGACGCAGCACGGAGTTGTGCTCGAGCACCGTTGTGACCACACGGTCGCCGGGGCGCACCACGCCATTGATGGCGGTGTTGAGCGCCGCGGTGGAATTGGGCGTAAAGCACACATGGTCCGCCCTCGGGCAACCCAAAAGGCGCGCGAGCTTGGCACGGCAAGCGTGAATCGTACGAGCGGCATCGAGGGCACCCGACGTGGCACCGCGCCCGGCATTGCCGAGCGAGCACATCGCCTGCGTCACGGCATCGATGACCGTCTGCGGCTTATGCATGGTCGTCGCCGCGTTATCCAGGTAGATCATCGCACGACCTCCCACATATCGATCACGGTAAAGCCCTCGGTGGGAACGCCCGCCGCGGCAAGCTCGCCGCGCAGCAGTTCCTCATCCGCAGGCAACGCCTTCCATGCCAAACCGCAGCCGGCAGCGACCTCCCCGGGCACGGGAATCGTGCGCCCGGGAAGGCCGCGCTCGATGCATAGGGTCTCGCACCCCATGGCGGCCGCCGTGGTAGGAAACGTGATGACAAGCGCAGGGCGCTTCTCCCTCATGGCAACTCCAACCAATACGCTACGGGCGCACGACGCGCACGGCCTGCTCCATCTTCTCCACGATCACGTACATGTTGGTGACCTCGCCCACGGCAAGCTGGTCCTTAATGCCATAGTGTTCGAGGCAGGTGCCGCAGGTAAGGATCTCGACGCCCTGCTCGGCCAGACCCTTCAGGTCGTCGAGTACCGGTGAGCCCTCGACGGTGAGTTTGGCGCCGCCGTTGTAGAACAACATGGTCGCGGGCAGCTCCTCCTGCTGCGTCACGGCAAAGATGAAGGCCTTCATGAGCTTGTGGCCCAGCTCGTCGTCGCCGCGGCCCATGCAGTCGGTGTAGACGGAAATGACGAGCTTGCCCTTGCCGGCGCTGGCATCACAGAAGGCAGCGCCATCCTGCTCGGGATCAGCCACGGCAACGGCGCCAGAGGTCGCCACGGTCACGTGCCACTCGGCGTCCGAGATCTTCTCGACCGAAGCCGTGCAGCCCTTCTCCTGCGCCATCTTGGAGATATTCTTGACAGCGGTCTCGTTATCGACCGAGGTCACCACGGCACCCTCGCCATCAAGCTGTTTGAGTGCCTTAAGCGTCTTGACGACGGGCAGCGGGCAGGCATCGCCCATCGCATTGACTTCAATTTTGGTAGACATAGTAAATTCCTTTCGAAAGGGGCCGCCCAGAACAACGGACGGTCGCATAAACGGTTTTCCTTAATGCACAACGTGGACGGCAGGACCGCCTGGCACCGGCTCGCACACGCGACCGATTGTGGCGGCAACGCGCCCCTCGGCATGCAGACGACGCGCAAGCTCATCCACATCCGCCGCGGGCGCCGCAATAAGCAAACCGCCCGAGGTCTGCGGATCGTACAGCGCATCCAGCATGCCCGGCTCCAGGTCCTCGTCGGCAGCCACACGCGGGCCAAAGAAGTCCTGGTTGCGGTAGGAGCCCGCGGGGATAATGCCAAGGCGTGCCATGTCGAGCACCTGGTCAAAGAGCGGCACCGCACCCGACGCAAGCTCAATCTGCACGTCCGACCCCTCGGCCATCTCGCACGCATGCCCAATCAGGCCAAAGCCCGTGACGTCGGTGCAGCCGTGAAGCTCGAGCCCCTCGGCCAGACGAATCGGCGCCTCGTTGAGGGTGCACATCGAGTCAAACATGGCTGCGGCCTCGTCCTGCTCGATAAGCTCGCCCTTAATGGCCGTGGTAATGATGCCCGAGCCGACCGCCTTGGTCAGCAGCAACGCATCGCCCACGCGCGCGCCGCTGTTGGCGAGCATGCGGTCGAGCGCGACAAAGCCGCTCACGGACAGACCGTACTTGGGCTCGTCGTCGTTGATGGTGTGGCCGCCCGCGATGGAGCAACCCGCCTCGACGCACTTGTCGGCGCCGCCCGCCAGAATCTGACCTGCGACCTCGACGCCCAGGCAACTGGGAATGCACAGCAGGTTCATGGCATGGCTCGGCCGCCCGCCCATGGCGTAGATATCCGACAGCGAGTTGGCGGCGGCGATCTGGCCAAAGAGGAAGGGGTCGTCCACCATGGGTGGGAAGAAGTCGACGGACTGCACGAGGCCCAGGTTCTCCCCCACCTTGAAGACGCTCGCATCGTCGGAGGTATCGAACCCCACGAGCAAGTTGTCATTATGCACATTGGGCAAATCGCCCAGGACCTGGGCGAGGGCTCCGGGAGCCAGCTTGGCGGCTCAACCGCTCGCGGCCGTCATAGACGTGAGCTTAATCTGATCGTCAGCCATCGATACCTCCTCTCATCGGTCAATCATTTTCTCCCAGTATACGCATGAATGCGAGCCGACGGCGGATGCATTAATTGAGCGCCTGTGCGCGAATCGCCGCGCCGATCGCTCCGGCAAAGCGAGCCTGGGGCGAGGTGGTCACCGGCGACCCCAGTAGCTCGCCCAACCGCTCCACCACGAAGGCGTTCTCGCACAGGCCACCGGTCAGGTAGTACGGGGCGCCCGCGGCCTGCCCGGCCATGGTCGCCACGCGCGAGACCACGCTGTCGATCACGCCACGCGCAATGTTCTCGCGCGGCTCGCCACGACCGATCAGGCTGATGACCTCGCTTTCGGCAAACACCGTGCACATGCTGGAAATCTTGGTAGGCTCGCCGGAACGTGCCAGATCGGCCATCTGCTGCTGGGAAATACCTAGGCGGTCGGCCATGATCTCCAAAAAGCGCCCCGTGCCGGCGGCGCACTTGTCGTTCATGGCAAACTTGGCCACTCGGCCACTTTTAAGCTGAATGACCTTGGTGTCCTGACCGCCCACGTCGATCACGGTGCCGTGATCGCCAAACAGGCGCACGGCACCGGTACCGTGGCAGGTAATCTCGGTCACGACCTTGTGCGCATAGGGCACGGCGACACGACCGTAGCCGGTCGCGACCACGCGCACGTCGTCGGCCGTCACGTCGTAGCCGGCCGCTGCCAGCGCCTCGCGCAGCCGCTCGGAAGCATCGACCGAGGAAAACCCGGTTGGCTGCACGCACGTCTACGCCACCGAACCCTCCCCGTCGACCACGGCAGTCTTAGCCGCCGTAGACCCGATATCGATCCCGATCCCTATCATGGCTCTCTCCCAATCTAAACATCAAAGGTAGCGGCGCGTTCAGGCGCCTTAGCTCTAGGTTTCTCAGGTGCCGGAGATTGCCCCGAAAGAGGAGCGCAGCGTACTTTGGGTACGCAAGCGACGGTTTGAGGGGCAAGATCCGGTGTCTGAGGAAGCTAGAGGGTTTCGATGAAGGCGGCGATGCGCGTCTCGATCTGACCCATGTCGCCATTGCTGTAATCGGTCTCAATCTTCATGTACGGAATGCCCGCACCCTCGACAGCCTCCTGCATGCGCGCGCTCTCAACGTTGAAGGTGTGGCAGGCCTGCAGCACGCTCTCTACCACGCCATCGACATGGTACTTCTCGCACATAGCCAGCGTGTTTCCCATGCGGCCTTCGTTAGGCGTCATGACCGAGCAGTTGATGTCCAGGTAGCGGTCGGCGATGGCGCGCAGGATGTCGGGAGCATCCGGGTCGATCATCATGGCCGCAGTGCGCTCGCCCGAGCAGTCGTCCATGCACACGACCACACCGCCGTTGGACTCGATGGTGCGACCGATCTTATTGATCACGCCGCCCACCGGGCAACCGGTGATCAGAATGCGCTTGGCATCCGCCGCAACCGGGCGCTCGCCCGCGCCGTAGGCCTCGCGCAGCTTGACAACCTTTTGCTCCAGCTGCTGCGTATAGGCCTCGATATCAAAGCTGAACGTACCGGCAAACATGGTGCTCATCAGGTCGACGCCGCTCATGGCCGCCGGCTGGTTGGCCTGCAGCGCAAACATCTCGAGCTGGGCAGCACGCAGGCGATTGCGACGACGGACGGCGGCGCGCAGGTCGTCATCAGTAATCGTAATACCGTAGAAGTTCTCGAGCTCCTCCTTGAGCAGGCGGCACTCCTCGTACCAGCCTTCACGCTCGTAGGCGCGATCGCGACCCTGCGGCAGGTGCAGAATGTGCGTGCGCTTGAGCTCGTTGAGTAGCTCGTACATCTTCTTCTTGCCGTCGCAGGTGGTCTCGCCGATGATCATGTCGCTAAAGTACGTAAACGGGCACTTTTGCGAATAGGCAAAACCGTACGTCGACTTGATGAGCGGGCAGAGGTTTGCCGGCAGCACCTTCTCGGCCTCGGGAATCACCTCATCGGACGTACCGCACAGAGCGACACTTGCGGCGCCCGCGGCATCGATAATCTCGAGCGGCGTATAGCTGCACAAAAAGCCGACCAGGCGATTACCCGCCTGCTTATAATCCTTGACGCGAATAAACGCCGCCTTGCGCTGCTCGTTGAACTCCTCAAACGTGGACGGCAACGGCTGCTCAATATATTCAGGCATATAGCTCCTTAACAAACCTTTTAACCAACCAAGGAAACGGCTTTCCCAGGTGCCCGAGGTTGCCGTGAAAGAGAAGCGCCGCGTACTTTGGGACGCAAGCGACGGTTTGAACGGCAAGACCGGGTGCCTGGGGAAGCCGCCGAGACGGATAGCTCTAAATGGTTTCCAAGAAAGCCTCGATCCTGGTTTGCAGCTGACCTGCGTCCTCGCCGGCGTAGTCGGTCGTGATGTGCATAAACGGAATGCCGGCCTCCTCGGCGGCCTTCTCCACGGCAAACGACTCCATCTCGTAGAGCGTGCAGAACTGCAGAGCCACGTCGACGATGCCGTCGGCATGCAGGTCCTTGGCCATCTGGACAATGTCCTTCATACGCTGGTCGTTGGGCGTAAAGACGGCGCAGTTGATCTTAAAGTAGCGCTCGGCGATGGCATCGAGCATCTCGTCGACCGTCTCGCCGGACTCGTCGACCAGGTCCTTGTAGTAGCGCGAGCCCGTGCAGGACTCCTCGCCCACCACAACGCCGCCGGCCTTCTCGATGAGGTTGAACAGCTTCCAGTTGGGCACGGCCATGGGCGTACCGGTGTACAGGATGCGCTTGGTCCCCTTGGGCGCCACGCCCTCGCCGGCCTCGACACGCTGCTCGCACTCAGCCGCCATATCGTTAATGGCTCCGGTCAGACGCGGCGTGTCGTCCATAAAGGCGGCCTGAACGGTCAGCAGGCTGTCGAGACCGCTGATGGGCGCCGGGTCGGCAGCGCGCGTGGCAGCGAGGCGCTGCAGGGCGCGACGCCTGTCTCTTATACACATCTCCGAGCCC
>UQIY01000067.1 GCA_900541195.1 uncultured Collinsella sp.
CGAGATAGGCTCCGGTCTCGTGGGCTCGGAGATGTGTATAAGAGACAGGTTCTGCGCGACGAGGCCAATAGCGCCCCAGACGGTCAAAAAGAGCTGGAACAGGCCAAAGGCGACGCTCCAGGCGAAGGCGCCCTTGGCAACGGTGCCCGACTGAGCGCGAATGGCCTTGGCCTCGCGCAAGACAAGGTAGACGGTCGCCGCAAGACCGATGAGCGAGATGGCGGCAGCGAACATGCTGAGACTCCTCACAAACTTAAAACCTACGAAAGCGGGGGTTTACCCGATTGTTACCTAAATATGCGCTGCATTTGCGGGCTGCGCACAACAACCAGCCATATTAACGCACATGTGCGGCGGTGTGGCGCAATGTAGTGGCGGCCTGCGCGATAATGGACGGGAATTACACGGAAACGTAAAGGCTTCTTAAAGAAATGGCGAGGATAGAGCTATGGGCGAGCAGGTTTGTATGACGGGTGCCGAGTGCTGCGGCGGAGCTGCGGGCGTGGATGCGAACGGTTATCCGGTCGAGACTACGGGCAATGCGGTGCTGGACATCTTGGAGCATCGCTCGTCTACGCGCGCCTTCGCGCGTGATGACGACGACCGTCCCGTGGCGGTGACCGACGAGCAGCGGGCGGCGATTCTGCATGCGGCGAGTCGCGCGCCGTCGGCGGGCGCCATGATGATGTATTCCATCGTGAGCATCCGCGAGCAGGCTACGCTCGACCGCCTGGCCGACCTGTGCGACCACCAGCCCATGATCGCCAAGGCGCCCTGGGCACTGATATTTGTGGTCGATTATGCCAAGTGGATCGATCTGTTTGAGCACGTGGGCTGCTTTGAGCCCGAGTTTGTCGAGCGCACGGGCAAGGTGCCCCGCCGCGCGCCGGGTTTGGGCGACTTTGCCATCGCGGCCCAGGACGCCGTGATCGCCGCGCAAAACGCCGTGGTTGCCGCCGAGGCCCTGGGCCTGGGGAGCTGCTACATCGGTGATATCGTCGAGAATGCCGAGGAAGTCGCCGAGCTGCTCGATCTGCCGCTCTATACCATGCCGCTGTCGATGCTCATCATCGGCACGCCCCGTAAGGAGCGTCCGGCGATCGCACACCCCGTGGTGAACCTGGTGCACGAGGAGCGCTACTGCCGTGCGGATGCCGCGACCATGGACGCGCAGGTGGCCGAGATGGACGCGATGTTCCGTCCGCACGCCCGCGAGGTGGGGGAGCGCGTCGTGGACATCTATACCCGCAAGCACACGAGTCCCTTTATGGCCGAGATGAGCCGCTCCATGGAGTGGTGGTTCAAAAACTGGCTCGGAAAATGACGAATGTGACAAAGGGACCGTCCCTTTGTCACATTCCATATCGCCGCGGTAGCCTAAAGACTGTATAAATCTTTATCTAGCTGGGAAAACAGTGCATTTAAACATGGGCCGATTACCTATAATTCCTTCGAACATTAAAGTTGGGAGGAAACCGGCTTATGGAACAAAAGGCCAAGGAGGCAGCCTCGCACGCTGCGATTCCTGTGAGCATCTCGGCGATGCTCGTCACGCTGGGCGTGGTGTATGGCGATATCGGCACCAGCCCCATGTATGTAACCAAGGCACTCGTTGCCGGCAACGGCGGCATCGGAAGCGTCACGGAGGAGTTCGTGCTCGGCGCGCTCTCGCTCGTCGTATGGACGGTCACGCTGCTGACGACCGTCAAGTACGTGCTGATCTCGCTGCGCGCCGACAACCACGGCGAGGGCGGTATCTTTGCTCTGTACAGTCTGGTCAAGCGTTGCGGCAAGTGGCTCATCATCCCCGCCATGCTGGGCGGCGCCGCATTGCTCGCCGACGGCATCCTGACGCCCGCCGTTACCGTTACCACGGCCATCGAGGGCCTGCGCACCATCCCGGCGGTCCATGCCGTGTTGGGTGACGATCAGGGCCGCGTCGTGGCCATCACGCTTGCCATCATCATCGCGCTCTTCTTGGTACAACGTATCGGTACGGCCAAGATCGGTCACGCTTTTGGCCCCATCATGACGCTGTGGTTCCTGTTCTTGGGCGGCACGGGTCTGTTCTTTGTCTTCCAGTACCCCGCGGTGCTGCTGTGCCTCAACCCGCTGCGTGGCATCGGCTTTTTGTTGAGCCCCAACAACCACGCGGGCATCATGATTCTGGGCAGCTGCTTCCTTGCCACCACCGGTGCCGAGGCGCTCTATTCCGACATGGGCCACGTGGGCCGCGGCAACATCTACGCTACCTGGCCGTTCGTTAAGTGCTGCCTGCTACTTTCCTATATGGGCCAGGGCGCTTGGCTTATCAACAACGCCGCCAACCCCGAGCTCATGGGTATCGCCGACCTCAACCCCTTCTACCAGATGCTCACCCCGGGCCTGCGTCCCTTTGCCGTCGGCCTTTCCACCGTCGCGGCCATCATTGCCTCGCAGGCGCTCATCACCGGCGCATTCTCGCTGGTGTCCGAGGCCAGCCGCCTGGACCTTATGCCGCACATGCAGGTTTTCTACCCTGCTGAGACCAAAGGCCAGCTTTATATTCCCATGGTCAACAACGTCATGCTCGTGGGCTGCGTCATCGTGGTGCTGCTGTTCCAGAACTCGGCGCATATGGAAGCCGCCTACGGCCTTGCCATTACGCTGACTATGATGTGCACCACGATGCTGCTCTTCTTCTACCTGCACGAGGAGCGCAAACTCAAGGTTGCTCCGTGGATCTTCGCGGCCTTCTTCCTTTTGCTCGAAGGCTTCTTCTTCGTGAGTTCGCTCACCAAGTTCTTCCACGGCGGCTACTTCACCATCCTTATGGCCATGCTCATCATGGGCATTATGGTGTGCTGGTACAACGGCACGGCGGTCGAGCAGCGCCAGTTTACGCTGCTGCCGCTGCGCAGCTACCTGCCGCAGCTCAAGCGCCTGCGCGACGACGACCGTTACGAGCGCATGAGCGACAACGTCGTGTACCTGACCAAGGACACCCATACCGACTACATCGACCGCGATATCGTCTATTCGATCTTGGACAAGCATCCCAAGCGCGCCCGCGCCTGGTGGTTTGTGAATGTCGAGACCATGGACGAACCGCACACCTTTGCCTATTCGGTCGAGACGTTCGGCACCGACTACGTGTTCCGCGTGCATCTGTACCTGGGCTACAAGATCAACCAGCGCGTCAATGCCTACCTGCGTCAGGTTGTTCAGGACCTGGCTGCCACCGGCGAGTTGCCGCCGCAGACGCATGACTACTCGGTCTACAAGGATCCGGGTAACATCGGCACGTTCAAGTTCGTCCTGATCCGTAAGCTTCTGGCGCCCGAAAGCGATGTGGAGCCCAGCGAGCGTACGGCCATCACGCTCAAGTACATCATCCGTCGCGCCGCCGGCACGCCTGCGCGTTGGTACGGCCTGGAGAACTCCAACGTGAGCTTTGAGTACGTGCCGCTGTTCACCAAGTTCAAAGCCGTGAACAAGATGCAGCGCCTGGCCCCCAACGAGCGCCCGTAGTCGACGCTCGAGGTTTGTCTGCGAACGGGCGGGTTTGTATTGACGGGGATTGAGTCCTGGGAGGAAACCATGGATGCAAAGGTGCTTGACGGTTGCGATCTTGCGACCGAGCTGGTGCGTGAGGTACGCGCCGATGCTGCCGAAGATCGGTTCTTTACGAATCGGGCCAACATGGATATGGCCGACCGCGTGATTTCGATCGTGGTGACGGTGCTTGTCGCGGCGTGCGTGTGCGCACTGCTCGCGCACGTGCTGTTTGTCTAACGACCGCAGGTTGCAAAGGCTTTACACTTGGAACCACCACAAGGGGAAACCACCACAAGGGTGCCTGTCCCCTTTGTGGTGGTTTTTGTTTTTGAGAGAGGGGCGGAACGCTGATGGACGTTCGTACGGACGGCGATATTGCCGATAGTTTTTGGTGGCGGCGCACAACGCTGACGCGCCGCACTCCTCTGTATGACGCCTGCGTATCGGTGGGGCTGCTGGTCGCGGCGACGATTGTGGGCGCGCTGCTCGACCATCCGGGTCTCGCGCCGAGCATCATGATCGTCTATGTGTTCGCCGTTCAGCTGTGCGCATTCTTTACCTGGAGTCGCCTGTATTGCTTGCTGAGCTCGGCTGCCGCCGTGGCGCTCTACAACTTTTTGTTTGTCGACCCGCGCTACTCGCTGTCGCTTATCGACCGCGGCTATCCCGGCATGTTCTTCATCATGTTCGTGGTTTCGCTTGTGTCGAGCTCGATTGCGTTGGCCCTGCGCCGCGCCTTGGCACAGGCTGCCGCCAGCGACCGCCGCACGCATATGGTGCTCGAGACCAACCGCATGCTGCAGCGGTGCGCCGATCAGCATCAGATCGTTCACGCCATGGCCACGCAGCTGGCGCGTCTTTCGGGCTGTCCGGTCGTGTGGTACAGCGCCGACGCCGAGGGCGATGACCTGCTGCCGCGTGCGACGTACACGGCCGTGGGCGATGCCGCCCCGGTGCACGAGCTGGCGCCGCAGATGCCGCCGCGGCTCTCGGCGTCCGCCTATGTGGGTACGCCGCTCGATGCCACCTATGGCGGATCGGCGTTTTATGGCATCTACCTGACGGTTTGCACAGGCGACGGCTTCGTGCGCTCGGGCGACCCCGCCTCGGTGGTGGGCGTGCTGGCTATCGTTGCCGAGCCCGACGTGCTGACACATGAGGAACGGACACTTGCCGATGCCATCGTGAGCGAAGGCGAGCTGGCGCTCGATCGCGCCCGCGCCATGGAGGCCCGCGAAGAAGCGGCGGTGCTCGCCAAAAACGAACAGCTGCGCGCCAACCTGCTGCGCTCCATCTCGCACGATCTGCGCACGCCGCTTACCAGTATTTCGGGAAATGCCGACGTGCTGCTCGATCAGGGCTCGACCGGCACCGCGGTGCTCGACGCCCAGACGCGCCGCGGCCTGCTCCTGTCCATTCGCTCGGATGCGCAATGGCTCAACGCCACTGTCGAGAATCTGCTCGCTATCACCAAGCTCGAGGGTGGCGGCATGCGCCTGTCGACCACGCTCGAGCTCATGGACGATATCGTCGAGGAGGCACTGCGCCACGTGAACCCTGCCGTGCGCGAGCACGACCTTAAGGTGGTGCCGTGCGACGAGCCGGCGCTCGTTAACGTCGATGCGCGCCTGATGGTGCAGCTGGTGGTCAATCTGGTGAACAATGCCATCACCTATACGCCCGCAGGCTCGCATATCGTGATTTCGATTGGCGTCGACGATGGACGCGTGGCGTGCTCGGTGGCCGATGACGGCCCGGGCATTGCGCCCGAGGACCGCGAGCGAATCTTTGAGTCGTTCTACACCGCCAACCACGGTTTGGCCGACAGCCACCGTAGCGTGGGCCTGGGACTTTCGCTCTGCCGCTCCATTGCATTGGCGCATGGCGGTAGCATAGAGGTTGCCGCGGCGGACCCGCACGGCTCGGTCTTTACGATTGAGCTTCCCGTCGCCGACGTTTCGTTTGATAAGGAGTAACGCTGTGCCGAACTCTGCCGTAAAACCGCTCATCTTGGTCGTTGAGGACGACCCCGCCGTTCGCAACCTTATCGTTGCCGCGCTCGAGGCGCACGGCTTGCGCCATATGGCCGTGGAGACCGCCCATGCCGCTATTGCCGCTGCCTCGTCGCAGGCGCCGAGCATCGTGCTACTCGATCTGGGCCTGCCCGATATGGACGGCGTCAAGGTGGTGGAGTCGGTGCGCGCATGGTCGGGCATGCCGATCATCGTGGTTTCGGCGCGCAGCGAGGACGCGGACAAGATCCGCGCGCTCGATGCCGGAGCCGACGACTACCTGACCAAGCCGTTTTCGGTCGAGGAGCTGCTCGCGCGCATTCGTACGACACTCAGGCGCCTTTCGTATGCGCAAACGGGCGGCGTTGCCTCCGAGGGCTCGTTCGATACCGGTGAGCTGCATATCGATTTTGATGCCGGCATCGCCACGATGGATGGCGAGGAGCTGCATCTGACGCCGATCGAGTACAAACTGCTATGCCTGCTGGCGCATAACGCCGACAAGGTGCTCACGCACCAGTCTATCCTGCACGAGATTTGGGGCACGGCAACCAAGAGCGACCTGGCGAGCCTGCGCGTCTTTATGGGCACGCTGCGCAAGAAGATCGAGTCCGACCCCGCGCATCCGCGCTACATCCAAACCCACGTAGGCATTGGCTACCGCCTAGTTACCCAAGGCTAGATCGCCAACCACCGTCCCAATATGAGTTGCGGTGAAATACGGTCTAACTTTGCCTAATTCCAGGCAAAACAGTCCGTATTCCACCGCAACTTTTTTATTTGCCCTTGGGCTTGCTGGCGTAGAACTTCTTCTTTTTGAGCTTGCCGGCAGGAGAGGGTTTGCCGGCAAAGTTCGACTTGCCGTTGCCGGCCTGCGCGTGCGCGGGTACTGCCGCACGGGGCTTGCGGGCCTCGGGATTGCGCAGTTCCTCGGTTCGCTCTGCAATCTCCTCGGCGCTAAAGCCGACCTCGGCCATGGCATCCTCGATGGGCAGGCGGCGCACGATATAGCAGTGGTGCACCTTCTGGTTGCGCGCGAAGTCCTCGGGGATGGTCTGTGCCGTAATGTCCTCCAGCACCACGCCCGCGCGTGCGAGCTTGCGCGTCTCGGGACGGAAGCCACGCAGGTTGCAGCTAAAGATGGCATGTCCACCCTGTGCGAGCAGGCGCGATACGCCGGCCAAAAGCTCAACATGGTCGCGTTGGACATCCCAGGTACGGCGGCCCATCTTGGACGAGTTCGAGAACGTGGGCGGGTCGACAAAGATCAGGTCCCAGCGGTTGCGCGTCTGGCGTTGGTCGCGAATCCAGGCGAGCACGTCGTCGCGCACAAAATGATGCTGCGGTCCCACAAAGCCGTTTTGGCGCATGTTGCGCTCGGCCCAGTCCAGGTAGGTGTTGGAGAGGTCGACCGTCGCGGTCTCCTCGACGCCGCCGTCCGCCGCGTAGCAGGTGGCGGTGCCGGTATAGGCAAACAGGTTGAGGAAGCGACGCGCCTGCTTGGCGTGCTCGCGCACCAGGTTGCGGGTGACGCGGTGATCCAGGAAGATGCCCACATCCAGATAATCGTCAAAGTTGACGGCAAAGGTGAGTCCGCCCTCTTCGATGAGCGGCAGGCGACGGCGAGCGATGTTGGCGCGCTCGCCTGATGCGCCCTTACCGGCGCCCTGCTTGCCGTACTGCGAGCCGCCACGCGAGCGCATGCGGGCCTTGGCGTGCACATGCTCGGCCGGAACATCCAGGATGCGCGGCGCGATGGCCAAGATGTCGAGCATGCGGGCCTGGGCTAGCGCGGGATCGATGGTCTTAGGCGCGGCGTACTCGGCGATGACGAGCCAGCGGCCCGGCGTCTGCGGGCAGCCCTCGTACAGATCGATGGCGGCGGAGTAGTCGGGTAGGTCGGCATCGTAGACGCGGTAGCAGCTCACGCCCTCGCGCTTGGCCCACTTGCGACGCAGACGGGCATTCTTACGCAGGCGGTTGGCGAACTGCTCGGACTCGGGGATGAGCACGGGCAGCGGCTTGCCGTCGCCCAGGTCGAGCATGGCGGCAGGTTCGGGCATGGGGGTGTTGGCGGCGTTGTCGTTGACTTCGTTGGCATCCGCAACCTCGGCCTCGGCATCCGCACTGGTCGAAGCCTCAAACGCCGCGGCGGCGTGGTCGAGCGAGGGCCAAACCTCAATAGTTGCCTCCTCGTTATTGGGCATGACGGCGATCGAGCGCTCGGGCTCGGCGTGGAGCGCGCGGGCCAGCAATCCATCGCGGGTGAGCGCGGCGACCGGCGCCGCGGAAAGCTCGGGCGCGCGGCGCAGCTCACCGACCAGCGTCATGGCGTCGTGCATGAGCGAAAGCGGGGTCTCGG
>UQIY01000068.1 GCA_900541195.1 uncultured Collinsella sp.
AAGAGACAGCCTCCATCAGCAGCGATCGCCGTCTGCTGGCGCTGCTCGTGGCGTGGTGCTTCGGCGGCTTTATGGAGGGCATGGCTGGCTTTGGTACCGCTGTCGCCATTCCCGCCGGCATGCTCGCGGGCCTTGGTTTTGAGGCCGTGCCTGCCGTGCTGATCTGCCTGCTGGCCAACGGCGTGCCCACGCCCTACGGCTCCATCGGCATCCCCACGGTGTCCGTTGCCGACCTGGTGGGTCTGGATTCCCTGCACCTGGCGACCGTTCAGCTGGTGCAGCTCGCACCGTTCTTTGTGGTGATGCCGCTGCTCATCGTGTTGGTTGCGGGCCGCGTGACCGACGATCAAGGCGATGTTGCGAGCGTAGGCGAGCGCCTGCACGGCGTGGCCGGTATCGCGCTGCTCTCTGGCGCGTCCTTTGTCGGCGCTGCCCTGGTCGTCGCTATGTTTGTGGGCCCCGAGCTTGCCGTGGTCGTGGGCTCCATCGTGTCGCTCGCGCTGACCGCCGCGCTTGCCATGCGCGCCGAGAAGTCCGGTCACCTGGACGCGCGCTTTCACATGAATATCGAGGCCGGTGAGCAGCTCACCGCTAAGTCGGCGCTTTCTGCCCGGTCGTGTTTCATCCTGATTTTTGTACTGCTGTTGGGTACGTCCAACCTGGTGCCCGCCGTGCATGCCGCGCTTGCGCCCTTTGCGAGTCACGTGCAGGTGTATTGCGGCGAGAACCCCGGCACGCTCACGTTTTCGTGGATTAACACGCCGGGTGTTTGGATCTTCCTGGCCGCGTTTATCGGCGGCGCCATTCAGGGGGCTTCGCCGCGCATGATGGGCGAGGTGCTGGCCGCGACTGTGAAGCAGATGATGCCGACGGTAATCACGATGCTTTCGGTGCTGGGCTGTGCCAAGGTGATGGGCTATGCGGGCATGATCTCTTCGATCAGTGCGTTCTGCATTGCCGTCGCCGGTGGTCTGTACCCGATTCTGGCCCCGTGGATCGGTGCCGTCGGTGCGTTCGTGACCGGTTCGGGCACATCGTCGGGCATGCTGTTTGGTCCCATTCAGAGCCAGGCCGCTTCGGCGCTGGGTGTGAGCGACTACTGGATGGTTGCGTTGAACGCCCTGGGTGTCGCCGCCGGTAAGATGGTCTCGCCGCAGACGCTCGCGATTGGCCTCGCTGCCGTGCACGTGCGCGGTAAGGACGCCGAGCTCCTGGGCGCAGTGCTGCCCTACGCCGCCGGCATGCTGGTCCTCATGAGCGTCATCGCCATGCTCGGCCAAGGCCTGCCGCTGTAGTCGGCACTTTGGGAACGTCCCTAAGTGCCGGCATCTAGGGACACTCCTTGGTTGTTGCCTGTTCATAAGTGTCCCCAACGATTAGTCGATTAAGAACGTCCCCAATGACCAGGCCGCTTGCCTGCGATTTTTGACCGTTGGGCGGGCGCTTCGCCGTTGCCGCAAAAACGTTTTTGCATATCGGGTACAACGGGCTTTACGTGAGTAAAGTGCGCGTCGCGTCCACGTGTCGCGTTTTTAAAGGAGGCCCCATGCCTGGTGTTACCCCTGCAGAAGTTCTGTCCAACTTTGGCATTACGCTGGTCGAAGACCCCGCCGAGAACCAGCCCCGTCTGCTGGTCGATCTACCCGCCGCGGAGCTCGTCGAGCACGCTATCCGCCGCGAAGAAGGTCGCATGGCATCCAACGGCGCGCTGGTGATCGAGACGGGGGAGCGCACCGGCCGTTCCCCCAATGACCGCTTTATCGTCGACACCCCCGATGTTCACGACAAGATCGCCTGGGGCGCCGTCAACCGCCCGCTTTCGATCGAGAGCTACGAGACCATCAAGGCCGGTATTGTCGACTACCTCAACGAGCGCGACGTGTTCGTCACCCGCGGCATGG
The DNA here is from genome assembly GCA_900541195.1 of uncultured Collinsella sp. Lineage (GTDB taxonomy): Bacteria > Actinomycetota > Coriobacteriia > Coriobacteriales > Coriobacteriaceae > Collinsella. The sequence goes on from UQIY01000068.1 coordinate 1,902, forward strand.
CCGGCACCGACCGCAACCATACGCGTCGCCTGCTCGTCGCCTGCGAGCGTGCCAGCCAGGCGCTGTTCATTAAGCAAATGCTCGCCCGTCCGCTCGCCCGCGAAATCGCGCGCACCGGCGAGCCGGACTTCTGCGTGCTCGCCGCGCCGGGCTACCAGTGCGATCCCGCCATTAAGGGCCTCAACTCCAGCGCCGCCGTGGTCATTAACTTCCAGGAGCGCGTGATTCTGGTTGCCGGCACCGGTTACTCCGGCGAAATCAAAAAGTCCATCTTCAGCGTCATGAATTACCTACTGCCCGTCGAGGACGACGTGCTACCCATGCACTGCTCGGCCAGCATGGATCCCGTCACGCACGAGACGGCCGTGTTCTTTGGCCTTTCCGGCACGGGCAAGACCACGCTTTCGGCCAACCCCACGCGCCTGCTGATCGGCGACGACGAGCACGGCTGGTCCGACATGGGCATCTTCAACATCGAGGGAGGCTGCTATGCCAAGTGCGAGGGCCTGGACGCGTTCCATGAGCCCGAGATCTTCAACGCCGTCCGCTTTGGCGCCATCTGCGAAAACGTGGTGCTCGATGAGAATCGCAAGCCTAACTATGATGATGTCTCGATCACGCACAACACGCGCGTGGCCTATCCCGTCGAGCATATCCCCAACGCGTGGACCAAGGGTATGGGCACCACCCCGAGCGTCGTGCTGTTTTTGACCTGCGATGCCTTTGGCGTGCTGCCGCCTATCTCGCGCCTGACGGCCGATGCCGCCATGTATCACTTTGTGACGGGCTTCACCGCCAAGATCCCCGGCACCGAGGTCGGCGTCACCGAGCCCACGCCCACGTTCTCCTCGCTGTTTGGCGAGCCGTTTATGCCGCTCGATCCCATGGTCTATGCCAAGATGCTCGGCGAGCGTATCGCCGACGGACGCACCCGCGTCTATCTGGTCAACACCGGCTGGATTGGTGGCGGTTATGGCGTGGGCCATCGAATCGAGCTTGCATACACGCGCGCCCTGGTGGCCTGCGCCCTCGACGGTACCATCGAGGACAGCGAGTTCGTGCACGACGATATCTTTAACGTCGACATTCCCACCACGTGCCACGGTGTGCCCGACGGCATCCTGGTGCCGCGCCAGTACTGGCAGAGCACCGCTCGCTACGATGAGGCAGCGCACAACCTGGCGGTGATGTTTGAGGAGAACTTCGAGAAGAAGTACTCGCACCTGCCCGAGTCCGTCAAGGCCGCCGGCCCGCACGCCCAGGTGTCCGCCGAGGCCCGTCATCGCGGCCGCGGGCTGCTGGGACTTCGCCGCTAGCTTCGCCTCAGACCCAAAACCACGACAAAGAGGACAGGCACCTTTGTGGTGGTTTTGCTCGCGTGGATGACTCGGGTTACAATACGCCTGACATATCGTCCCCTTCTCCGGATGGGGACAGCGCAAGCGCTCTTGTGACGGCACCGTAGGACTTTGAAGGTGGCCGTCGTAAGGGCGCTTTTTGTTTAGGCGCCCTCACTCGGGCGCGCACAATGAAGGGAGTGCGTATGAAGAGCTTTATTGTCGAGGATTCATTCTGGGAGCTGTTTCCGCAGGCAGCGGTCGGTGTTGTGGTCGTGGAGGGCATGAAGCCCGCGGCTCAGATTCCTCAAGAGGACGTGGATGCGATTGCGGCGTTGCTCGACCGCGCCAATATCGATGCGGAGCGTCATCTGACCAGCGATACTATCAGCGAGAACGCACCGGTCAAGGCATGGCGCGAGGCCTATCGTCTGTTCAAGACCAAAAAGGGCGCGCGTTGCTCAATCGAGAACCTGCTCAAGCGCGTGCTCAAAGGCAAACCGGTGGGCCACATTACGCCCGCGGTGGACATCTACAACACGGTGTCGCTGACTTACGCGCTGCCCGTGGGTGGCGAGGATCTGCATGCGATTGAGGGGGATCTTCGCTTGAAGGTGACCGATGGTGGCGATGCGTTCCTGCCGCTTGGCGAGGATGCGGATGACCCGACGCTGCCCGGCGAGCTCGCCTACATCGACGATGCGGGCGCCGTGTGCCGCTGCTGGAACTGGCGCGACGGCGTTCGAACGGCTCTATCCGACGATTCGGCCGACGCGTTTTTGGCGATTGAGTGCGTAGAGCCCGAGCGTATGGGGGACTGTCAGGCCGCCATCGATCGCTTAGCCGAGCTGCTTGAGCGCTATCTGGGGGCGACGGTTGTCGTTAAGACGCTTGTGACCCGCGACAATCCCCGCGTGGAGCTGTAGCAACTTCTGCAAATCATACTCGCCGGTCAAAACCACCACAAAGGTGCCTGTCCCCTTTGTGGTGGTTTTTATGTTGATGAGTTAACAAATAGGGCGCGCAGTGCTGGAGGCCGCTGGGTACGGTTAAGATGTTTACCCGTTAGCATTATGCAAGCGAAAGGCGGGCGTCTCCCATGCAGCAGAGCGACGAGACACGTTTCGAGGACTTTGTCGGACTGATCAGCGGACTCTACAAGGAGATCCAGCGCATTAAGACATCTGAGGGCGCAAGGCTGGGCCTTAAGGGCTCCGACATCATGTGCCTGTACTATCTTGAGCGCAGCAAGGACGGCCTGACTGGTGCCGACCTCGCCCGCATGGCTGGCGTGACCCGCGCTGCCGTCTCGCGCACGCTGGCGCATCTGGAGGAGGGCGGCTACGTCGAAGTCGACGATTCGGGCGATGCCGCCGTTAAGTATCGCGCCCCGGTTCGCCTGACCACGTTGGGCGGCGAGAGCATGAACGAGGCCGATTGCATTATTCGTGAAGTGCTCGACACCACCGGCAAGGCCATGGGCGTGGAGCAGCGTGAGCAGATGTATGCGTCGCTGCGTACGATTCTCAACACCTTGCGCGAGCTGTAGGGCCGCCTGGGCATTTGCTTCCCATTATCAACTGCATCGTCCCGTTTAAGCGCGTATACCGTGCCGGGGCATTGCTGTCAAAATTCCCTGCGCGGGACCTGCGCAAGAAAGGATTCGCTATGTCCGTCCGCATTATTACCGATTCCGCAAGCGATATGTCGCCGGCCGAGCACCCGGCACTGGACGTTTTGCCGCTGTCCGTCTCCTTTGGCACCGATGTGTTCATGGATGGCGTCGACATCGATCACCAGCGCTTTTACGAGATGCTCGTGGAGCGCGATGAGCTGCCCAAGACCGGCCAGGTCAACCCGTACGCGTTCTCGCAGGCTATCGCCGAGATTCGCGAAGCCGGCGATGAGGCTGTGATTATTACCGTGGGCGCTAAGCTGTCGGGCACCAATCAGAGCGCCCGTACCGCACTAGCCGAGGCGCCGGGCGGCGATGTGTACGTGGTTGATAGCAACAACGTCACCCTGGGTGAACGCATTCTGGTCGAGTATGCGCTGCGCTTGGTGGACGAGGGCCGTAGCGCGGCCCAGATCGCGGCGGCGGTCGAGGCCGTGCGCGACCGCGTGGTGGTTATCGGCCTGCTCGAGACGCTGGAGTACCTGGTGCGCGGCGGTCGCCTGTCTGCTGCTGCCGGTGCCGTGGGTACGCTGCTCAACGTAAAGCCCGTGGTAGCTGCCGAGGACGGTCTGATTGTGCAGCTGGGAAAGGCGCGCGGTTCCAAGAACGGCCGCAACCTGCTGAACCAAAAGGTCGAAAAGGCGGGCGGCATCGACTTTTCCATGCCGCTGGCGCTCGGCTATACGGGCCTTTCGGATGCGGTGCTCAAGAAGTATATCGAGGACAGCGCGGCACTGTGGGCTGGCCACACCGAGGGCGAGCTGCCCGTTCACACCATCGGTGCCACCATCGGTACCCACGTAGGCCCCGGTGCCGTAGCCGTAGCCTTCTTCCATCCCGCCAACTAACCAACCTGCCAACAAATGATCCCTTGGGGACGGAGGAAAACGGATCATCGACCGCACGGAGGCCGTGAATGATCCGTTTTCCTCCGTCCCCAAGGGATCATTTCTTTATGCTGTTAATGCGGAGAAGGGAGCGAGCGATGGCGTCTGAGGGCTTTTTTGAGCAGGTGTATGAGGTGGTCGAGCAGATCCCCGAGGGGATGGTCGCCACGTACGGTCAGGTGGCGCTGCTCGCCGGTCGCGCGCGAAGTGCGCGGTACGTGGGGTATGCCCTGCACAGCAATCCGCGCCCCGGCGAGATTCCCTGCCATCGCGTGGTGTTTGCCGACGGGCGCATATGCGAGGGTTTTGCTTTTGGCGGTCCCGATGCTCAACGTGAGCTTTTGCTAGGGGAGGGTGTGGCGTTTAAGGACGACATGCACGTAGACTTGGCCGCCTGTCGCTGGCCAGCAGGGTTCTAGCGGCTCTACTGTGGCCAAAACCGCCACAAAGGTGCCTGTCCCCTTTGCGGCGGTTTTCCGTTGTAGGTTTACCGGGGCTAACTTATGGAGAAGCTATGGCGGCTCATATTGATGCTGCAAAGTAAACCACGGTGAACTATATTTTATTCAACAACGGAGCGGGCAATAGGCGATGAAAAAGCCTGCCCTGTTGAGTTTGATTCGCATCCCTCCCCTCTGTGCGATTCAACGGTGTACTTCGGGAACGGGCCCGCTGGCAACTGACTGCCGGCGGGCCCGTTCCCGTTTGTCGGGGGAGTGCGATGGGCGGAGCCGAACCGGTCGGGCACCAAAAAAGGCGGACGCCGTAGCGCCCGCCCTATAGCAATCGAAAGTTCAAGCCAGCAGGTCGGTCTAGTACACCATGCCCATGGCGTCCCGAACCTCGGCCAGGGTCTGCTCGGCGATCTCGTTGGCGCGACGGTTGCCCTCGTGCAGCACGTCCTTCACGTAGTCCAGATCGTTCTCGTAGCGCTGACGACGCTCGCGGATCGGCGCGAAGTACTCGTTGACGGCCTCGGTCACGTACTTCTTGAGCTGGCCGGAGCCGCCCATGCCAATCTCCTCGGCAATCTCGACCTCGGAACGGCCGGTGCAGATCGCGGCGGTCGAAAGCAGGCCGGAAACGCCGGGGCGGTTCTCGGGATCAAACGTGATCATGCGCTCGGAGTCGGTCTGGCTCTTCTTGATGCGCTTGGCCGTCTCCTCGGCGGTCATCGAGATGTTGATGGCGTTGCCGTAGCTCTTGCTCATCTTGCGACCGTCCAGGCCGGGCAGCAGTGGGGTCTCGGACAGCAGCGCATCGACCTCGGGGAACACCTTGCCGTAGCGGTTGTTAAAGCGGCGGGCGATGGTGCGGGTGAGCTCGATGTGCGGCAGCTGATCGCGACCGACGGGCACCACATTGCCCTTGCAGAACAGGATGTCGCAGGCCTGGTGCACCGGGTAGGTGAGCAGAAGGCCGGTGAGCTCGTGGCCCGAGGCCTCCATCTCGGCCTTGACCGTGGGGTTGCGCGCCAGCTCAGCCTCGGACACCAGCGACAGGAACGGCAGCATGAGCTGGTTTGCGGCGGGCACGGCGGAGTGCGCGTAGATCATGGTCTTGTCGGGGTCGATTCCGCAGGCAAGGTAGTCCATCACCATGTTGTACACGTTGTCCTGGATGTGCTCGGTGGTGTCGCGGTCGGTGATGACCTGGTAGTCGGCGATGAGCACGTTGGTCTTGGCGCCCATGTTCTGCAGCTCGACGCGGCCCTTGAGGGTGCCAAAGTAGTGGCCCAGGTGCAGACGGCCGGTGGGGCGGTCGCCGGTAAGCATGGTGAACTTCTCGGGCGTCTTGGCCAGGCCCTCGCGAATGGCGTTGCTCTTTTGCAGCGCGACTTCGTAGCTGTTCTCGTTTGGCATGATTGCTCCTAACGCTGTCTCTTATACACATCTCCGAGCCCACGAGACCGGAGCCTATCTCGTA
>UQIY01000069.1 GCA_900541195.1 uncultured Collinsella sp.
CGAGATAGCCCTCCTGGTCGAAATGCATGATCTCGATCTTCTCGGTTTCCTTCATGGCTTTTCCTTTCTGTCCTGCACGCGACTCTATACATCGCGTTTCTTTTCGATACCAATTATAGACATACACCTAAGGTGTTTTTAATATCACTTTTCAATTTGCTCCAATCCTCGGTGAACGGTCGAAATTCTCTGGTGAGTGGTATTAAATTAGAATTTGATGTATAGCTAACGCCCTCGGCGTCTCCCTTGTGTGACAAAGAACAGCGTTCCTACCAGCGCAATAATGGTCGATGCTCCAAACAGTACCGTCTGGACGCCCAAAGCCTCCGCCAAAAACGGAGCCGCCAGCAGCGGCACCACGCCGGCGCTCATCAGGCCAAAGCGCACAAAGCCGGTAATGCGACCCAGGTATTTGATGTCGGCGCGCTCCTGAATCAAGATCATCTGCAGCGGCTCCAGGAACCCCCAGGCCAGACCGTTAATCGCCTGACCGACAATCGCGACCCCCAGCATATCTGTGCCCACGTACACCATGGACCCAATGCCCACGGCCATGAGCGCACCGAGCAGCAATCGTAGGTTGACATGGCGAGCAGAAAGCTTGGTCAGGATGAACGCGCCCACCGAGGAAGTGAGGCCCACGACCGAGGACAGCCAGCCCAGCCAGACGATATCCACGTTGAGCACATCACGGTAGAACAACGACTCAAGCGAATCAAACGCGCCAAACGCAAAGAAACCCAAAAAGCCCGAGATAAAGATGAGGCGCAGGTCGTGGTCGCGAAACGTAAGTCGCGCACCCTCGGCCATGCCGCCCAGAATACCGCCCTTCGGCCTCTCCCCTTTTGCGGGAGCAACACGCTCGTGACAGCCCAAGGAGAGCACGGCCGCCACACCCATCATGCCCGCCATGAGCAGATAAACCGATTGCGTGGCAAAACAGCTCACGATGGCACCGCCGAGCAGCGGGCCAGCGGTATAGGCGATATTGCTGTAGAACACCATGAGGCCGTTCACGCGGGTACGGCCCTCGGTAGTCGACTCCAGGTATCCCGGAAACGCATGCGTGCAGGTGTTGATAAAGCCGCCCGCAAGTCCCAAGACGCACGCGGCAAACACAAGCCCGGGGACAGACAACGGCGCCAACCCCACGCCAAGCGATAGCACTGCCGTAATCACGCACGTCACAAACGACGTCCGGCGCGGTCCAAAGCGATCAATGACCGAGCCCGACACCATATTGCCCACCGACGTCATAAGATTGCGCACGAGCGTAATGGCGGCAACCAAAAAGGCCGTGCCGGCCAGATCATACGTGGCCGCACCGATAAGCCCCAAAAAGTAGACCGCGTTGTTGGCGCACCACTGCAGGGACTCAATAAGAATCAGCCTGACCTCTGCCGGCGTCAGGCGCATTGCTTCGCGATCCTTCGCGAACATACGAACTCCTTCTATACAAAAAAGGGGATGGAGGGCATAGGCCTGCTCCATCCCCTTTCCAGGTTGCAACGAAAATCTATGCAGCCGGGCCCTTACGCCAGCACGCCGAAGAACGCGCCGATGATGCCCACGACCATGGTGGCCACGATCAGCACCATGGGGTTGATCTTCTTGGACAGCAGCCAGTAGTACAGCCAGAAGGCGATCATGCCGAGCATGCCGGGCATGATGCCGTCCAGGATGTCCTGGAGGGTCTGGGCGTCCTCGCCCGAGCCGATGGCCACCGGGATGCTGGCCCAGAACATGTCCTTGCACATGGCGCCCACGACCATGACGCCCACGATGCCCACGCAGGTCATGATCTTCTGCATGAGGCCGGTCCTCTGGGCCTCGTCCAGGAAGCCCACGCCCAGCTCGTAGCCCTTGACGGCGCCCCAGATGCGCAGCGCGAAGCCGGGGACGTTGTAGATGAGCAGGAAGGCGATGGGGCCGAAGGGGTTGCCGGCCTGGCACAGGCTGATGCCCACCGCGGCGGCGACCACGCGCAGCGTCGACAGGAAGATGGAGTCGCCGATGCCGGACAGCGGGCCCATGAGGGCTGCCTTGACGTCGTTGACGCTCTCGGGCTCGATCTCGCCGCGGGCGATCTTCTCCTCCATGGCCATCGCGATGCCGCCGACGAACGGGGCGAACTGGACGGTGATGTTGAAGAACGCGCAGTGGCGGTGCAGGGCCGCGGCGTAGTCGTCGGGGCGGCCGGCGTAGATCTTCTTGAGCATGTTGGCGACCATCAGGCAGAAGGCGATGTTCATCTGCTTGTAGTAGGTCCAGGAGAACTCCATGCCCAGGGCGCCGACGTTGACGGCGCTCTTGACGAGGTCGGAGCGCGTGATCTTGTTCTCGGGACTAGAAGTCATCGTCCTCATCCCCTTCCGCGGAGAGCTGGGGCTGGGCTCCGCCCAGGCCGAGCAGGTCGAACTTGTCGATGCCGATGATGATGGCGATCAGGGCGACGCCCAGGACGGGCACGTTGGCGTAGGAGCACAGCAGGAAGCCCAGGAAGTAGAAGGGCACGAGCTGCTTGGTGAGCACCAGGCGGCCGAGCATGGCGAAGCCCATGGCCGGCAGGATGTTGGCGGCAACGCCAAAGCCAGCAAGGACAAAGGGCGGGATGAAGTCGAGCAGGCCCTGGATGGCGTCAGCACCCAGATAGAACGACAGCGAGCACAGCAGGAACGCCATGATGATACCGGTCAAACCGATCAGGAAGTGCATCGCATAGACACCCTTAAGGTTGCCCTGGCCGGAGTAGACATCAGCGCGGTCGACCAGGATCGGCAGGGCGGCGTTAAGGATGTTCTTGATGGCAAGGCACAGCGTGGCGATGGGCATGGCAAGCGCGATGGCTGCCTCGGTGCTCTGGCCCAGCTGGATAGCGAAGGCGCAGGCGAGCACGCCGCCGATCGTCTCATCAGGCGGCACGTAGGCGCCGATGGAGATCGAGCCCATGAACAGCAGCTCCAGACTCGCACCGATCGCGAGGCCGGACTGCAGGTCCCCCAGCACCAGGCCCACGAGCGGGCACAGGACGATGGGGCGGAACGCGTAGAGGGTGCCGAGCTGGTAGTCGAGGCATCCAAACGCTCCGACTAAGCCGACGAGGATTGCTTGGACAAGCATAATTCCTCCCAATAAGGAATCTCGAACCGTCGTCACTCCCGTCGCGCGCGTTGTTGATATCAATTCCGGGAGTTCGATTCCACGGCTCGAAGCGTACCTGGTGTGCTGCTAACACCCATGCTAGGCACAAATGATTTGATACCAATTATAGATATGCAGGTTCTTACTATTTAATACCACTCGCTCAGCGGGGTGTTTTTTACCGTAAACGGCAGACGTATCCCATCAGGCGCGCTCTTTGTTTCGATGGCGGACAAGCGCCACCAGAAAGCCATCGCCAAAGGCATCGTATGCCAAGTTGCCTACAATCACCAAAACGATTATCGCCGCGCCCAAAAACTCGTTCCAGCGAAAGACCTCGCCAAAGAGGAGCGCCGACCAGCAGGGAGCGAGCACGACCTCGCTCATGCAAACCAAGTTGGCCGCAAACGCGTTAGTGCGCGCAATCCCCTTGGCATACAGCACACTCGCAAGGCCGCTGCAAAAAAGGCCATGCACCAGCATAAGCCCCCACTCAAAGGGTTTTACGGAGCCTAGGTCGCCGGCAAAATAGACGATCGGCAGTATCGAGATGCCGCAGGAGATGAGCGAGGACACCATGGGCGACGCATCGGGGCGAGAGTTCAAAAAGAAACACAGCCCAAAGGTGGCTCCCGAAATGACGGCAAGCAGGTTGCCGAGCATGCCTTCGGCACTCAAATCGCCTAAAAAGAAAAGTCCCATACCCGTAAAAGCAACCACCACGGAGGCAATCTTCGCAGGCGAGGGCAACGTGCGGGTTGCGAGCGATTGATACACGATAACGAAAATCATCGAGGTGTACTGCAGGACGATCGCGTTGCCGACCGTCGTGAACTGGTTGGCAAAGTTAAACGTGGTGCCCGTCACGAAGTTGCAGACGGCCACAAGGACAATAAGGCGGCTGACGCGGAGGACGGGCCTGCCGACGAGCAGGATAAAGAGCGCCATAAATATTGCCGTGACGGCACCGATCAAAAGAGCTGACTGCGAATTGGCGCGAACGAGGATGCCGATAAAACTCCACAAGAGCGCCGTGCCAAATAGATACATCGCCCCGCTCACGCCATTATCGGATGGATTGTCAGATCGAATCACGAAGCACCTCCGGCTAGCTTTCGGTAATAAAAAACGGCGACCGCAATGGGTCGCCGTTTCCCTTGGGGGCAGAATAGAACGCAGGAACCTACGCCAGCACGCCGAAGAACGCGCCGATGATGCCCACGACCATGGTGGCCACGATCAGCACCATGGGGTTGATCTTCTTGGACAGCAGCCAGTAGTACAGCCAGAAGGCGATCATGCCGAGCATGCCGGGCATGATGCCGTCCAGGATGTCCTGGAGGGTCTGGGCGTCCTCGCCCGAGCCGATGGCCACCGGGATGCTGGCCCAGAACATGTCCTTGCACATGGCGCCCACGACCATGACGCCCACGATGCCCACGCAGGTCATGATCTTCTGCATGAGGCCGGTCCTCTGGGCCTCGTCCAGGAAGCCCACGCCCAGCTCGTAGCCCTTGACGGCGCCCCAGATGCGCAGCGCGAAGCCGGGGACGTTGTAGATGAGCAGGAAGGCGATGGGGCCGAAGGGGTTGCCGGCCTGGCACAGGCTGATGCCCACCGCGGCGGCGACCACGCGCAGCGTCGACAGGAAGATGGAGTCGCCGATGCCGGACAGCGGGCCCATGAGGGCTGCCTTGACGTCGTTGACGCTCTCGGGCTCGATCTCGCCGCGGGCGATCTTCTCCTCCATGGCCATCGCGATGCCGCCGACGAACGGGGCGAACTGGACGGTGATGTTGAAGAACGCGCAGTGGCGGTGCAGGGCCGCGGCGTAGTCGTCGGGGCGGCCGGCGTAGATCTTCTTGAGCATGTTGGCGACCATCAGGCAGAAGGCGATGTTCATCTGCTTGTAGTAGGTCCAGGAGAACTCCATGCCCAGGGCGCCGACGTTGACGGCGCTCTTGACGAGGTCGGAGCGCGTGATCTTGTTCTCGGGACTAGAAGTCATCGTCCTCATCCCCTTCCGCGGAGAGCTGGGGCTGGGCTCCGCCCAGGCCGAGCAGGTCGAACTTGTCGATGCCGATGATGATGGCGATCAGGGCGACGCCCAGGACGGGCACGTTGGCGTAGGAGCACAGCAGGAAGCCCAGGAAGTAGAAGGGCACGAGCTGCTTGGTGAGCACCAGGCGGCCGAGCATGGCGAAGCCCATGGCCGGCAGGATGTTGGCGGCAACGCCAAAGCCAGCAAGGACAAAGGGCGGGATGAAGTCGAGCAGGCCCTGGATGGCGTCAGCACCCAGATAGAACGACAGCGAGCACAGCAGGAACGCCATGATGATACCGGTCAAACCGATCAGGAAGTGCATCGCATAGACACCCTTAAGGTTGCCCTGGCCGGAGTAGACATCAGCGCGGTCGACCAGGATCGGCAGGGCGGCGTTAAGGATGTTCTTGATGGCAAGGCACAGCGTGGCGATGGGCATGGCAAGCGCGATGGCTGCCTCGGTGCTCTGGCCCAGCTGGATAGCGAAGGCGCAGGCGAGCACGCCGCCGATCGTCTCATCAGGCGGCACGTAGGCGCCGATGGAGATCGAGCCCATGAACAGCAGCTCCAGACTCGCACCGATCGCGAGGCCGGACTGCAGGTCCCCCAGCACCAGGCCCACGAGCGGGCACAGGACGATGGGGCGGAACGCGTAGAGCGTACCGAGCTGGCAGTCGAACTTACCAAATGCGGCGATAAGTCCGATGAGGATTGCTTGGGTAAGCATACATCCCCCTTTCCATATAGGACACTACGAAGAGCTCAGACTCTTCGAAATTGAACGCCTAGAGCACGCTGGCGCAGTCGACCTTGGGGTCATCGGCCAGGGGTCGAATCTCGACCTCAACGCCACGATCCAGCATCTCGCGCACATCGGCTTCCTCGGCCGCGGTCAGGAAGATCTGACGAGAGACCTGACGAGCGTCGGGACGCTTCTCGTCCTTGGGCTTGGTGTTGCCCAGGTTGACCGACTTGATCTGCGGGCAGCCCTCAACAAGCTGCTTTGCCTCAGCGATAGTGGCGACGCAGATGATCATCTTGTACTTGTCGGTCACGCCCGAGTTGATAGCTTCGATTGCATGCTCCATATCTTTGATGACGAGCTTGCAGCCGGCAGGCTTGCCCATCTTGAGCGTCGTCTTCCACACCGGGTCGTTAGCGACCTTATCGCCCACGCAGAAGATGCAGTTGGAGCCAAGGCCCTGAACCCAGGAAACTGCGACCTGGCCATGAAGCAGGCGATGGTCAACGCGAAGTAGCTGAATCATAATGTGACCCCCCAAAGGTCTTGTGCCGTCATACGGCGTGTCAGTAGGTGCTGCGGATTAGAACTCTTCCTCCTCCTCGTCATCGACCAAAAGATCGTTGACAAACTTCACGCGCGTATCGTCCGCAGCGACGATGGCGCGAATCGTCTCCTCAACCGGCGCCGACTCGTCAGAGAACAGCAGCTGGATGAGCAGAGGAAGGTTCATGTTGGTAACGAGGTACGTGCGGGGACGCGTCTGGACGATCTTGGTGAACTCGTTGTTAACGCTACCGCCAAAGAGGTCGGTGCAGACAACGACATCATCGTCGGCAGACATGCCTGCCAGCAGTTTTTGGGCCTCCTCGGCCACGTCCATGCGGCCATCGACGAACATCGAAAGATCGTGGACGTTGTCGCGAGCGCCCGAGAGCAGCTCGACGCTCTCCTTGATGCCGGTGGCGAAGTGCGCATGGCTGGCGATGATGTACTGTCTCATTCTGTGTTCCTCTCAATAGCCCGGCACGTTCCCGCACCCGTTTTCTTTAGTAGTCGAACTGGTGATAGTAGCGACGATACTTGAGGTTGTGCTTGGTGACCGTCTCGTAGTAGCGAGCCAGGCGGTCGGTCACGAGCACCGTCAGAATCCACGGGGAGACGATGACGCGGAACTCGTCGTCAAGGCCGGGGATCGCGAACTCGGCGGTGTCGATGATGTTGATGTCGGTGT
>UQIY01000070.1 GCA_900541195.1 uncultured Collinsella sp.
ACCGAGCCGCCATTGGGAATGTAGAAGGGGGAGGCCTCGCGGCCTCCCCCTTTTTTGTGCTTATAGGGCCATCACTCCACTGTCGCTGTGTTTTTGACCCTCGTTTGTTGCATCTTCTGCGAACGGGCTACAATGTCATAGTCTGTGCAGCATGGAGGTGATTATGGCCGAAGCCGGAATCGGCGTTGATATCGTCGAGATTTCCCGAATGAAATCAATCCTTGAGAAGACGCCCGCGTTTGCTCGGCGCGTGTTTACCGATGAAGAGCGTTCGTATTGCGATGCCTCGTCTCGTCCTGCCGCGCATTATGCCAGTCGTTTTGCTTCTCGCGAGGCGGTACTTAAGGCGCTTGGTACGGGTTTTAGCCAGGGCGTTGGCCGTAAAGACGTTTCCGTAACGCGCGATAAGCTCGGCAAGCCAAAAGCGCTGCTTTCGGGTCGTGCTCTCGAAATCGCCCAGGAATTGGGCGTTGTCGAGGTCGCTCTTTCTATTACTCTGACGGGCGACTTGGCTGTCGCTAATGCCATTGCGATCACCGAGGATGCTCGACCTAAACCCAAGGAAGAAAAGGTGAGCACGAAGGAGCGCGTTGCTCAGACATTTAAAGAGGCTCGTTCTTTCTTAGACGAGCTCGAACAGCTGCAACAATCTGCTTTGTCGGAACATCTGGATGATGATCCACAAGATATGCTAGGAGCATAGATGAAACCGGTTTTGAGTACCGAGGAAGTCGTTCGCCTCGAAGATATTATCGAGCGTGAGGGTACCTCGAAGGCCGAACTCATGGAGTTGGCGGGCGAATTTGCTGCCAACGAGATTTTAAAGCTCAACCCCGATCGCGTTCTTGTATTGGTCGGTTTTGGCAACAATGGCGGAGATGGCTGGGTTGCCGCTGACATTCTGACGCATAAGGGCGTTGATGTAGATATCGTCTCTCCGGTTGAGCCGGATGAGATCCCTGCCGCTCTCGCTCGTCATGTCGCCCGTCGTACTGCTGGTCGCGACGTGCATGTGTGTGTCGGCCCCTCTCGTGATGAGCTGGAGGTGCTGATTGATAAGGCTGATGTTGTAGTCGATGCCATTTTTGGTACCGGTTTTCATGGTGATCTTCGTGCGCCGTTTTCAATCTGGATCCCCACGGTCAATGAAAATGCCGATCGCGTTGTCTCCATCGATGTTCCCTCGGGCCTGAATGCCGAGACGGGTGTGGTGGATGACGACTGCATTCGTGCCGAGCGTACGGTGACGATGATTGCTCCCAAGATCGGCTTATACAGCGCTGACGGTCCCGAATATGCAGGCGATCTGGTCTGCGGCGGTCTGTATGACCGCCTTGATGAGGTTATTGACGATGTCGACCATGCTGCCGAGATCGTGGAACCCGGTGACCTTGTGGACTATTTTGCTCCGCTGCCTACGAATATCGATAAGTACTCGCGCGGCTCGGTGCTCATTGTTGCCGGATCGGCGCAGTATCCTGGTGCTGCCATTATGGCGGCCAAGTCTGCAGCTCGCGCGGGTGCTGGTTACGTGGCAGTCGCGGCTCCTGACGCCTGCGCCAATCTTATTCGCATGGCACTTCCTTCGATTCCCGTCTTTGCTATTCCGTCTGATTCCCGCGGCTCCTTTGGCGCCGCTGCGCGCATGACGGTGTGCGAGATTGCAAAGAAGTACAGCTGCGTACTGTGCGGTCCCGGTATGACGACGTCTGCCGGCGCTATGCAGGTGGTTTCGGGCTTGCTCGAGCTTGATGTACCGCTTATTTTGGATGCCGATGCACTCAACTGCCTTGCTAAGATTGCCATTGACGGTATTGATAGTAACCCCGAGATGTATCGTCGCGAGCAGCCGTTGGTTATGACGCCGCACTATCGTGAGCTTTCGCGTCTGGTTGCCGGTGACGAGGTGAACGACCTTGGTACCGCGATTGCAGCCGCGCAGAAGGTTGTCTGGGCTGCAGGCTCCGACAATCTGGTGGTCATTGCCAAGGGGCCGACGACGGCTATCTGTGGCGTTGAGCGTGTGCTGCTGCCACTTTCGGGTCCGGCTTCTCTGGCAACTGCCGGTTCGGGTGATGTTCTCGCGGGTATTTTGGCCGGCACGCTTGCCACCATGCGCGACGAGATGGATCGTTGGGAGTTGCTGTATTCGTACGCCGTCGCACTTCACAGCTACGCCGGTTTTGCCGCGGCGACGGAGTATGGTGAGAAGAGCGTTATCGCGACCGATCTTATCGACTTGATTGGTCCTGCCATGGAGCTGGCAGCAAAGGATGCGCTCGAAGATCTGGGAATCATGGACGAAGGGTCGGATGACTAATCATGAATAAAGCCGATTTGACGCGCTGGTCCTGGGTCGAGATCGACCGCGGGGCGCTCCGTCGCAACACGAGGGCCTATAAGAACTTGTTGAATCCACGTCAGCGCCTGTGCTGCGTGGTCAAGGCCGATGCTTATGGTCATGGAGCTGTTGAGTGCGCCAAGATCATGTATTCGGCCGGTGCCGACATGTTTGCCGTGGCGACGGTTAACGAGGGCGTTGAGCTCCGACAGGGCGGGATTACGAAACCCATCCTCATCCTAAGCGAGCCGCCTATCGAGGCCATTCCGACGTTGCTCGAGTTTGATATCATGCCCTCGGTCTATACGTCTGACTTTGCTCTTGCGTATGGCGAATGTGCCGTCGCGGCGGGCAAGGTGGGCAAGTATCATCTCGCCATCGAGACAGGTATGAATCGTGTCGGCGTACACTACACACAGGTGCTCGACTTTGTCCGCGGTATTAATTTCCATCGCGGTATTCAGTGCGACGGCGTATTTACGCACTTCGCCACGGCCGATGAACCTTCGGGCTGGGACTACAAGCTGCAGTGTCAGCGCTTTACCGAGGCCGTTCAAGCCATTAAGGATGCGGGTTTTGAGTGCGGTATCGTGCACTGCGCCAACACGCCGTCCTCGATGCTCGACCCCTCGATGCATTTTGATATGATTCGCGCCGGCGTTGGCTTGTATGGCATGCAGCCGTGCGAGCTGAGTGGCCGCGTGATGCAGCTTGATCCCGTTATGAGCGTCCATGCGCGCGTGACGCGCGTGGCACACCCTGCGATGGGTGAGGGCGTGGGCTACGGTTTTACCTACCGCGTACCGCGCACGCGCGTTCAGATCTGCACGCTGCCGATCGGTTATGCCGACGGCCTATCGCGTACGCTTTCCAATCGTATGGATGTGCTGTATCGCGGCGAGCGCGTGCATCAGGTTGGCAATATCTGCATGGACCAGTTTATGGTCGCCATTCAGTCCAACCCGGCACACGAGATTCCCGAGGCCGAGTATGGTGACGAGATGATTATTGTCGGCCGCGATGGCGATGCCGAGATCACTATGGACGAGATGGCCCGACTGCGCGGAACGATTAACTACGAGGTCGCCTGCGGCTTTGGCATGCGCCTCGACAAGGTCTACGTGTAGGAGTCGCCATGGGCGTCATGCACATCCCCGGCCATACCCATCAGGCACCACGTGAGGTCGCACTCGAGGAAATTGAGGCCGTTCTGGGCGATTGTCACCTCTGCCAGCTCTACCAGTCGCGTCACAATATCGTGTTTGGCGTGGGAAACCCCCGCGCTCGTGTGATGTTTATTGGCGAGGCGCCGGGCCGCAATGAGGATTTGCAGGGCGAGCCCTTTGTGGGGGCGGCAGGCGAGGACCTCAACGGCATTTTGTCGCTGGCGGGGCTCAAACGCGAAGACGTCTACATTGCCAACGTGCTTAAGTGCCGCCCGCCGGGAAACCGCAATCCACGTCCCGAGGAAGTGCTGGCTTGCTCGCCGTTTTTGCGTGAGCAGATTCGAAGCATCTGGCCCGATATTATCGTGACGCTCGGCAACCCCGCGACGCACTTTGTGCTTAAGACCGAGATTGGCATTACTAAGCTGCGCGGCAGGTTCCATCAGATGGGCCACTTTGTGGTGATGCCGACGTTTCATCCTGCGGCGGCGCTGCGCAATCCGGCGTGGCAGGAGTTGCTGGAGGAAGACTTTAAGATGCTGGGCGACTATCTGGAGCGGCACCCCGCGCCGGAGACCGCCTCGGAATAATAAGGAGCGCATATGTCCCTGGAGCGCCTGGGGGTAGGTACCTATAGAACGGCTCGTACTGCCGATACGGAGCATTTTGGCGAGCTGGTCGCACCGTGTCTAGAAGATGGCGATGTGCTGATTTTGACCGGCGGCCTCGGGGTGGGCAAAACCCACTTTACCAAGGGCGTCTCGCGCGGGCTGGGCGATGGGCATATGGTTACGAGCCCTACGTTTGCGCTCATGGCCGTTCACGATCAAGGCCGTATTCCGCTGTTTCACTTTGATCTATACCGCCTGGAGCATGCCTACGAGCTCGAGGATACGGGCATTTTCGATGTGCTGGGCTATGAGGGTGCTTGCCTGCTGGAATGGGGCGAACAATTCCAAGACGAGCTGACGGATGAGTATCTTTCGGTGACGCTCAAGCGTGATGAGGGCGACAGCGATGTGCGAACGATAACGCTCGAGGCGCACGGTGACCGCGCAATGGAGCTTTCCCATTTGATTGATAAGGCTGTACAAGATGAGCTTGCATAACGACAACGCGCTGGTGGTGGCGCTCGATACTTCGACCGACATGCTTGCCTGCGCGGCAAGCTGGATTGATGGGCAGACGGGCGAGACGAAGCTCGTGAGTGGCGACCACATGTGTCGCCGTCACGCCAACGTTGAGCTCGTGAATACCGTTGATGGCGTGCTGGCTCAAGCCGGTCTGGATCGCAGCGATGTTGGTTACTACGTGGTCGGCCGCGGCCCGGGGTCGTTTACGGGTGTGCGCATCGGCATCTCCACTGCCAAGGGCCTCGCGCGCGGTGCCAATGTTCCGCTGCTGGGCGTGTCGACGCTCGACGCTTGCGCTTGGACGGCGTGGAAGGCTGGCGTGCGCGGCAAGCTTGGTATCTTGGCCGATGCTATGCGCGGTGAGGTATATCCGGCGCTGTATATGCTGGTCGATGAGGGTCCCGAGCGTCAATTTGAGCGCGAACACGTGGTCAAGGCCGCCGTGGCGCTCGATGAGTGGCGCCAAGCAGCGGACTGGGACCAGGTTCAGCTGACCGGTGACGGTCTCGTGCGTTATGGCAAGCTGCTGGGTGAGGACGAGATCGCCCGCTGCGTGGAGCGCGACCTGTGGTGGCCTTCGGGCGAGGGCTTGCTGCTCGCGCACGCTGCGGGTGACGGCGATCCGGCTCGCGTCCTGCCGATTTACACGCGCCTTTCGGATGCCGAGGAAAACGAGCGCAAGCGTCTTGGTCTTGCCGAGAGTGCGCAGAGCGAAATTACGGGCGTTGCCGATGAGCTCGCCGGTCGTCATCTGCAGTTCCGTCCCATGGGCGCGGCGGATGCCGAGGGCGCGAGCGCGTTAGAGGCTGCCTGCTTTGAAGGTGCCGGACACAAGGCGTGGACGCCGGGCATGTTCCTGTCCGAACTGGGCGAGGACGTCGCTGCGCCGCGTAGTTGGTGGGTGGCACACGACGACGGCAAGCTGCTGGGCCTTGCCGGCGGTATGGTCGTGGACGGTGATGTGCAGATTCTGGATGTCGCCGTCGACCCGGCACATCGCCGTGAGGGCATTGCCCGCAAGCTGCTGTCGCATGTGAGCTATGATGCCCAGATGCTCGGCTGCACCACGGCTTCGCTCGAGGTTGAGGACGGCAATGAGGGCGCGATTGCGCTCTATAACGCTCTGGGCTTTACCGAGGCTGGCCGTCGCCGCGGTTACTACGGTGTTGGCAAAGATGCCATCGTCATGACGGCGCCGCTGCCCCTCGTGCTTCCGGTCGACAATGCTTCGCCCGAGCCGACGGCGGCAGAGCAGCGCGTATGGCCGCTGCCTGCGCCCGGGCGCTCCGAGGGGGAGCGTGCCGAAATTGAGCGCCGCCGCCTAGTGCTCGCTATCGAGAGTTCCTGTGACGAGACGGCCGTGGCGATTATCGATGCGGATGGCAATATGCTGGCCAACCAGGTGTCGACACAGATTGATTTCCATGCCCGCTTTGGCGGCGTGGTGCCCGAGATCGCCTCGCGCAAACACGTTGAGGTGATTGTGAGTGTCGTGGATGCGGCGCTCGAGGATGCCGCAGCATCGCTTGGTCTTGAGGGTGGAGCCATTGCCCCCAGCGAGCTTGCCGCCGTGGGCGTGACACAGGGTCCGGGCCTGGTGGGCGCCCTCGTGGTGGGCGTTGCCTTTGCCAAAGGCTTTGCCTACGCTGCCGGTAAGCCGCTCGTATGCGTCAACCATCTGGAGGGGCACCTGTTTGCCAACTTGCTGGCGCAGCCCGACCTCAAGCCGCCGTTCATCTTCACGCTTGTCTCGGGCGGGCACACCATGCTCGTGCACGTGAAGGCATGGGGCGACTACGAGGTACTTGGTGAGACGCTCGACGATGCTGTGGGCGAGGCCTTCGACAAGGTAGCCAAGGCGTTGGGTCTGGGCTATCCCGGTGGCCCCATCATTTCCAAGCTGGCCGAGACGGGCAACCCCAAGGCGATCGATTTCCCCCGTGCGCTTAACAGCAGGGGAGACTATCGCTTCTCGCTTTCGGGCCTTAAAACCGCTGTGACGCTCTACATTGAACAGGAGACCAAGGCCGGGCGCACGATTCACCTGCCCGATCTGGCAGCTTCGTTTGAGGCAGCTGTCTTTGACGTGCAGTACAAGAAGGCCAAAAACGCACTGCACGCTACCGGATGCAAGGAATACTGCATCGGTGGCGGCGTCTCGGCCAACCCGCATCTGCGCGAGATGATGATCAAGAAGCTTGGGCGTCAGGGGATTCGCGTAACGGTGCCGCCCTTGTCTGCCTGTACCGATAACGCAGCCATGATCGCGGAGGTCGCTCGCCGTAAATTCGACCGAGGCGAAATCTCGCCGTTCGATGTCGACGCCGATCCGAACATGACGCTGTAGCTGGTACGGCGCGGTCCCCGGACGGAGGGGCCGGATATAAGGTTTCCTGCTCTACAGTCCTGCGCAAGACGAAGGCCACATTAAGTGGCCTTCTTTGCGTGCGGAACT
>UQIY01000071.1 GCA_900541195.1 uncultured Collinsella sp.
ACGAGATAGGCTCCGGTCTCGTGGGCTCGGAGATGTGTATAAGAGACAGCGTTGGTATCGACCACGACCAGGTCTGGATTCTTCTCGAGCATCAGGTAGTGGTCGAACGACCCATCCTCGTGATACAGCACCGAAATAGCGCTGCACGGACCGTCCATCGAAGCCGCCGTTGGGCATACGCACAACGGCACCTCGGCATAAAACGCAACGGCCTTGGCAATATCGAGTATCTTGCCGCCGCCAATGCCCACCACCATGTCGCAATACTCGGCCCGGGCTTCCTTAGCCATTTCGACAACGGCGTCTTCCGTACACGGACCGTCATAAATCTTAAAGAACGGCTCACTTAGATCTTCGTCCAGAAATCCATCGACGATCTGCTTGCACAGCCGATCCTCGGTGCCCTGGTCAAACAAGACATAAGCAGCGCAGCCCAACCATGACAAATACCTGCCCTGACGCGAAAGTTCGCCCGGCCCCTGAACATACCGGCCGGGACCGCCATAAACCATGGGAAGCGCCATACGAGAATCCGCCCTTTCATCAACAACAATTGGTGCAAAGTAACCTGACCCCTTTGCACCATAGCAAAAAGGGCCCCGCGCATTGAGCGCGAGACCCTTTGCAAGACAGCAAGAGTCGATTAGAAATCGATGTCGGTGTCGTAGTAGCAGGCCTTGAGGATCTTCTCGAAGTCAGCAGCCTTGGTCTCACGCGGGTTCTCGGGCGTGCAGGCGTCCTGCTCGGCGTTCGCGGCGATCTCGGGCAGCTTGGCGAGGAACTCCTCCTCGGAAACCATCTGCGGGTTCTCGGCGTCGACCTTCACGCCACCATTCGCGTAATCCTTGATGGACTGCGGAATGTTGAGCTGGTCGTTGAGGTCGCGAATCTTCTGGACGAGCGCGGCGATGAGCTCCTCGTTGGTCTCGCCGGGAAGGTGCAGGATCTCCTTGGCCACGTAAGCATAACGTTCGGCAGCACGGGGATCCTTGGAGTTCCACTGGATGACCTTGCCCAGGTACATGGCGTTAGCAGCACCGTGGATGATGTGGCCGTTCTCGAAGGCAGCACCGGTCTTGTGAGCCATGGAGTGAACGATGCCGAGCAGGCCCGAGGAGAAGGCGATACCGGCGATGCACTGAGCCTCGTGCATGTGCTGACGGGCCTCATGGTCGCCAGCATAGGACTTGGGCAGCCACTCGACGATCTCGCGGATGCCGTGCAGAGCGTTGGCGTCGGTGAACATGGAAGCGCAGGTGGAAACGTAGGCCTCCATGCAGTGGGTCAGAGCGTCCATGCCGGTGTGAGCGCACAGCTTGGCGGGCATGGTGTAGGTGAGCTCGGGGTCGACGATGGCGACATCAGGGGTGATGTTGAAGTCGGCCAGCGGGTACTTGATGCCCTTGGCATAGTCGGTAATGACGGAGAAGGCAGTGACCTCGGTAGCGGTACCGGAGGTGGAGGAGATGGCGCAGAAGTGAGCCTTCTGACGCAGCTCGGGGAAGCTGAACGGCTGGATAATGTTGTCGAAGGACTCCTCGGGATACTCGTAGAAGACCCACATGGCCTTAGCAGCATCGATGGGCGAACCGCCGCCGATAGCAACAATCCAGTCGGGCTCGAAGTCGCGCATAGCGGCTGCGCCCTTCATGACGGTCTCGATGGAGGGATCGGACTCGACGCCCTCGAACAGCTTGACCTCCATGCCGGCCTCTTTGAGGTCGGCCTCAACGTCCTGCAGGAACCCGCCGCGGCGCATAGAGCTGCCGCCAGAAACGATGATGGCCTTCTTACCCTTGAGGTTCTTCACCTCGTGGCGAGCGCCCTCACCAAAGTACAGATCGCGAGGATTGGTAAAACGTCCCATACTGTGCCTCCTAAACAAGCCCCTCTTAGACTTGCGTATATAACGGAGCACCCAATTGGCTCCGTTAGGACCGGTTTGCGCGTTGCCGGCGATGACAATGCGCGATGTCTAAACGTCTCAACGCTCAGACAAACACTATTTTACCGTTCTGGTTGGTCAGTTATTCACCTAAAGCCGCCAATGATGAAACGTTTTTTCTATCCCTGAAGACCCTTGTGCGGCATTCATACTCCCAAGCTGGGCAAACGTTTTATCAAGGTTGACTACATATCCCGGGCAGGACCGTGCCCCTCCAAAATATGCACCGTTCGCCGCCAAAAATCGACCGTTTGCGGCACCGTGATACCACTCGGCCGTCCAAGGTGCCGACATTTGTGCGACATCCGTCTTCGTGGTGCAAAGGTGCAAGTCCAAGTGCGGCACCCCCGGTGTGCCACATGCGGGTAAACTAGAACCTTATATAGAAACATTTGAACCCTAACCGCAGCAAAGGAGGCCCCATGGCATTCGATCCCATTCAAGAGGATTGCCATCGCCTCGTTCTTGAGGCCTTGCGCCGCGACAATATCCCGCTCACCGACGGTGCCGCCGTAGAGCGTCTGATGGAACAATTCACCCGCAACCCCGCACCGCTCATCGTGCACGACCGCGACCGCGCCGGGCACCTCATTGCCAAGGTGGTCGAGGCCGTCGACTACCGCATTCCCTTTATCCCTGACGATACCCAGGCCGAGCAAGAAGAAGCAGCTGCCGAGAACATGCTCCGCGAGGCAGCCGCGCTCGATCCGGCCAACTGGGACGCTCAGCGCATGCTGACCGCCCTCACCGCCAGCTCCAACGAGGAATACGTGCAGTATCTGGTGTCCAAGTGCGACGAGGTGGAGCACGATCTGGCGCTCAAGATTGCCTCGGCGCAGGACCCCTACGAGCGCGAGGCCGCTGGCGACCTTATGCGCCGCCCCTACCTGCGCTGGCTTGCCGCCTTGGCATCGCGCGCGCTCATTAGCGGCCGCTACCGCATGTCGCTCGAAGCCGCAAACCGCAGCCTCGACTTTGCCCCCAACGATCCTGCCGGCGTCCGCCACACCGCAATGCTCGCCATGGCAAAGCTCGAATACCCCGCCGAGGAGCTCAAGCGCTTTCGCTCCGCTCACTCCGTGCCGTACCTCGCGAATACCCCGCTGCGCCGCCGCCCCAAAGATGCGGAGCGTGACTTGGACCCGTGGACGCTCATCGCGCTGATGAGCGCAGCCTGGCGCGAGCTGGATTACGATGGCGCCGAGCACTACTTGCGCATCCTTGCGCGCTCGTGTCCGCACGCAGCCGAGGCGCTCTACTTCCAAACCGAGTTTCCCGATGGCGTCTATGCCCGCGTCAACGTGGGTGCGGGCTCCACCGACGAGCTTGTCCTCGCGCTGTCCGAGGCGACGCCGGTACTGCAGGAGGGCCTGGGCGCCCCCGACAACGCCAGCTTTGCCGCCTGGGTCGCCACCAACGATATCGTGCGTTCCCAAATCGATGAGCGCATACTGCGGGCGGCCGAGCAGGGTTTGCCGTTTAAGGGAGGAGACCTCTAATGGATCCGAGCGTCTACATCCCCGCCTACCTGGAGCGCGCCTACGTTGCGTCGCACCCCGAACTCACCGATGCAGCACGCGAGCTTGTCCATAACGACGTGAGCGTCAACCCTCATAAGTATGCGCAGACCGAGCATGCCCAGGCACTGCTGTCCTATGCCGGCGTTCATCGCCACCTGCTCGACGAGCTCCATCGCATCGAGGACATGGGCAGCGACGAGGAGTTTGAGCAGACGCGCAACCGCCTGTTCGACGATATGCGTGATGAGCTGCTCAAGATCGTCCGCATCGATGCGCATGTCCTCGATGCCCAGCTGCTCGCCATCATTTTGGCGGACACGCCCGTCGACGCCTGCCTGGGCGATCTGATGAAGCTCGAGGCGACCACGGCCGATTACCTACAGCAAAGCGTGCCCGGGTTCGACATGGAAGCCCCGCACTACTGGGCCAATAATGTTTTGGCCGATGGTGTCACCGCAGCAGACCTTACCGTGAGCGAGCCGGCTCTTATCGGGTGGCTTCACACGCTCGAGGCCATCTCGCAGCTGTGCATGGCGAGCGCCCGCTACCGCGCTGCCGCCAACTACGCCCGCCGCGTCCTTAAGGCAGAAGGCTATCCCACCCGAGCCGCAGGCACCGTGCTGCTCGCCCTCGCTCGTCTGGAAGACGAGGACGGCTTTTTTGCCCTGGCCCACCAGCTCGAGGAAGAGATCGGGGCTGACGCGCTTGAGAACTCTCCTTGGTATCTGCTCGCCCGCACGATTCTGCTGTTCAAAACAAACAAGATGCGCCCGGCGACACGCGCGCTGCGTGAGTTTGCCAACCGTTGCGAGGGCGGTGCGTTCTTCTTACTGAACCCCATGTACCAGACACCGTACCTTCCCTGCCGGCCCGAGCCACACGATCCCTGGGATCTTTCGCACCAGGCCGTTTGGGAAGCGGACGGTATTATCTCGGACACTCCCGACTTTGCCCCCTGGGCCAATGCCTGCGAAGACGTGTCGCAGCTTGCCCAGGAATTTGCGCGCCGCTACGGTTTTTAGTGACGCACTCGACCCGACCATGTCGTTTACGTTAGGAACGGTTTCATGAACCTCCGCTCATCTCTTGCCTGCACCTCGAGCGATATCGCCCGCTGGGGGCTGCGCTCTGTCCTCAAACGCCAGGGTGGCGTGCTTCCCGGCCGTATCGCCATGAAGATCGACCCCGAGTTGCTGAGCGACCTCGCGGGCCTTGTCGACCGCAGCGTGGTGATCACCGGCACTAATGGCAAGACCACCACCTCCAACCTCATCGCCGACGCCGTTGCCGCCAGCGGCGCTACCGTGGTGTGCAACCGTGCCGGCAACAATATGGAGCCCGGTGTGGTGGGTGCTCTGCTCGAGGCCCGCAGTGGCCTTAAGCACACTGACAGCGGCAAGCGCGTGGGCGTTTTTGAATGCGATGAGCTCTACACCGTGCGCGTCCTGCCCAAGCTCAAGCCGACGTACTTTGTGCTGCTCAACCTGTTCCGCGACCAGCTAGACCGCTACGGTGAGATCGACCACACCCAAGACGTTATCGCCCATGCGTTGGAGCTCTCTCCGACGACAACGCTCATCCACAATGCCGACGACCCGTTGTGTGCCTCGATTGCCGCGCGCGTTCCCAACGCGAGCATTGCCTTTGGCATCGACGGCGCCACCAACACCGAGTCCGACCGCATTAGCGACTCGCGCTTTTGCTCAAAGTGCAACGCGCCGCTGGAGTATGACTACGTGCAATACGGCCAGCTCGGCGCCTACCATTGCCCCTCGTGCGGTTGGGCACGCCCCGCACTGGTCCGCCGCGTGACGGGCGTGGAGCTCGGCTGCGACGGCTACGATTTTGACCTGGTCTTTGGATCTGCGTCCAACGCGGCTGCCGTACACATCGCCACGCGCTACAACGGCCTGTACATGGTCTACAACGTTGCCGCCGCCTTCTTTGCGGCACGCGAGTTGGGCGTGAACGCAGCTCACCTGCAGCCCACGCTCGATGCCTACGTCCCCGCCGGCGGACGCATGGGCCGCTGGGAGATCGCCGGCCGTACCGTCGAGGCCAACCTGGCTAAGAATCCCGTAGGCTTCGATCGACAAATCCAGTCCATCAAGACTGCAGGCGGCAGACTCTGCGCTTTCTTCCTCAACGACAACGATGCCGACGGCCACGATGTATCGTGGATCTACGACGTCGACTTCGAGCGCATCGCCGATACCCCAGGGCTTGTCGCCTTTGCCGGCGGCACGCGTGCACACGATATGCAGGTACGTCTGAAGTACGCCGGCATCGACGCCACCATCATCTCGAATATCGAGCAAGCGATCGGCGCCGTGGCGGACGAGGAGGCTGGCGATACTTTCTACGCCGTCGCCAACTACACGGCCTTCCCGCCGCTGGTCCAGGAGCTCAACGAGCTTAAGAGCGCCGATGCGAGCTCGGTCGCCTCCCACGCCGTAACGCGCGCCGATGGCAGCGTTGTCCCCACCGATATTGCGCCGGTCGAGCTTTCGCGCCCGCTACGCATCGTCTACCTGTATCCCGATGCCCTCAACCTCTATGGCGACGGCGGCAACGTCATCGCCCTCGAGCGCCGCTGCGCTTGGCGCGGCATTCCCGCGCGCGTGGACGAGGTCCGCATGGGCGAGACGCTCGATCTCACCGACGCCGACATCGTCATGATGGGCGGTGGCTCCGACCGCGATCAGCTAGCTGTGGCACACGAGCTGCTCGCTCAAAAAGACAAGGTCGCAGCCTATGTTGAGGATGGCGGCTCGCTGCTCGCTATCTGCGGCAGCTATCAGCTACTCGGCCGTTCGTACTATATGGGCGAGAATCGCATCGAGGGCCTGGGCGTCATTGCCGCCGAAACCGTGCGCGGCTCCGACCGCCTGATCGGCAACGTCGCCGTCAAGACCGACCTGGCACCCGAGCCCTTTGTGGGATTTGAGAACCACGGCGGCCGCACCCTGCTCGATGCAGAGGCCACGCCGCTCGGAACGTCCGTCGTCACGGGTACCGGCAACAACGGCGACGATGGCTTTGAGGGCCTCATCTACAAGGGTGTCATCGGCACATACCTACACGGACCGGCACTGCCCAAGAACCCCGAGCTCGCCGACTGGCTCATCGCCCACGCTCTCGAGCACCGTGGCGATGCACAGACCACCGCCCTGCTGCCGCTCAAACCCCTCGACGACACCTACGAGCACGCTGCCCACGACGCCGCAATGAAGCTCCTCCCCTAACGCCCCGCCACCACAAAGGGGACAGGCACCTTTGTGGTGGTTTTGATCTGCCACGTTTGTTTGTCTCGATCTGTAACATCTAGGCCGTTAAAAATCGTCTTACTGTTACAGAATGAGATG
>UQIY01000072.1 GCA_900541195.1 uncultured Collinsella sp.
GAGGAGGGCATTGACCTTTTGGTCATGCCCGACGATTGAACGTCAGATTGCCGCTTAGGGGCGTTTGCAGCGTCAATTGGTTAGGCGAAGACGATTAAATTATCTCGATGAATCGCGGGCTTCTCGGCCAGGTCTGCCAGCAGGCGGTTGCCGGCAATCTGGTCCTGGCGGCGTCCGGCTGCAAGCTCCAGCACGTCCGAATCGGCCTCGGCAATACCACGCGCGACAACCATACCGCTCGGGTCGCACACATCGAGCACATCGCCCTCGGCAAACGTGCCATCGACCTCGCGAATACCCACCGCGAGCAAGGACGAGCCACGGCTGACCAGCGCCTTCGCGGCGCCGTCATCGACCGTCACCGAGCCATGCGCCTTGTCGCCCAGCGCGATCCACAGCTTGCGGGGCGCAATGTCCAGACGCTCCGCCGGCGGATCGAACAGCGTGCCCACACTCTCGCCGCGAGCGAGGCGCACGAGCGCATCGGGCTCCTCGCCCGAGCATATCACGCTCTGAATGCCCGCCGTCATCAGAATGCGGCTCGCGCGGATCTTGGTAATCATGCCGCCCGTGCCCACCGATGTGGAAGAATCGCCCGCCGAGGCGATGATCTTGGCATCGATCTTATGCACGACCGGGACAAACTCGGCCGTTGGGTCCTCATGCGGATTGGCGGTATAGAGCCCATCGATGTCCGAGAGCGTCACGCACAGATCGGCAGAAACCAAGCAGCTTACGAGCGCCGCCAGCGTGTCGTTGTCGCCAAACTTGATCTCGTCGACAGTAACGGTATCGTTCTCGTTGACAACAGGCACCACGCCAAGCTCCACCAGGCGCAGCAGGGCGTCGCGTGCGTGCAGGTAGGACGTGCGGCGGGCCGTATCGTGGCGCGTGAGCAGCACGAGCGAGGTGAGCAGGTCGCGCGCATGAAACTCCTCGTCGTAGGCCGACGAGATGATACACTGACCGGCCGAGGCGCAGGCCTGCAGGCTCGGCAGGTCACCGACCGGCTTGCGGTCGAAGCCCAGCACGGGATAGCCACAGGCGATAGCGCCCGAGCTCACCACGACCAGACGCCAGCCGAGCTTGCGCAGGGCTGCGGCCTGGTCGGCAAGCCCGCCGATAAAGGCGCGGTTGACCTTGCCGTCGGCACCCACCACCGTGGACGAACCAATCTTTACCACCATCGTTTTATAAGAAGTCGTCATACGTCAAACCAATCGAATGTTGAGCAGGCGGGCGAGAAAATGATCCGTTTTCCTCCGTCCCCTTCGGATCATTTTGCCCAGGGGAAGGCCGAAGCCGCGGCCATGTTCTTGCGCACGAGCTCGTCGCGCACCTGTGCTAGGCCCTGCTCCATGCCCACCACATAGGTCTGCGGGTACAGGAAGCGCTTGTAGACCGGATCAAGATGGTCCAGTGCCCAGGTGCAACGCTCGCGTGCGTCCTCAATGCTCTCGCGCGGGGCAACGGCGCTGCCATCGCGCACGATCGGCGCCAGCAGCTCGCGATACTCAAGCTCGGAAACGTCGGTCACCAGGGCGGCATCGTTCACGGCCACGAGGGTATTGCCACGCGCGGCGCCCTCCCCCGCCAGATGATCCTCGTCATAGATCATGTCGCAGATCGGGCCGCCAAAGCCGTCGTAATAGCGGCGCACGCGCTGCACGCCCGGGATCGTGCGCTTGTAGGGCTGCTCGGAGAGCTTAACCACCGGCGTCCACGGGTCCGTCTCGCTCGCACGGCGGGCGGAAAGCTTGTACACGCCGCCCAGCGCCGGCTGGTCATAGCAGGTCGCGAGCTTGGTGCCCACGCCAAAGCTATCGATAGGCGCACCCTGGTCGAGCAGTGACTGAATCGTGTACTCGTCAAGATCGTTGGAAACCGAGATCCCCACATAGGGCAGGCCCTCGGCATCAAAACGGCCGCGCACATACTTGGAGAGCTTGGCGAGGTCGCCCGAGTCAATGCGAATAGCCGACAGGCGCTCGCCCACCGCCTCCATCTCCTTGGCAACCGTAATGGCATGCTCGCAGCCCTCGCGCACATCGTAGGTGTCGATGAGCAGCGTACAGTTCTTGGGGCTCGACTTGGCAAAGGCGCGGAAGGCCTCGAGCTCGGAATCGAAGCTCATCACCCAGCTGTGCGCATGCGTGCCAAAGACGGGAATACCGTAGCGGCGCCCGGCGAGTACATTGGACGTAGAGGAGCAGCCGGCAACGTAGCTCGCGCGCGCGACGGCCAGGCCGCCATCGGGACCCTGGGCGCGGCGCAGGCCAAACTCGGCCACGGGGCGGCCGTCCGCCGCCAACACCACGCGCGCCGTCTTGGTGGCGACAAGTGTCTGGAAGCCGACGATGTTGAGCAGCGCCGTCTCGAGCAGCTGGCACTCCAACGCGGGGCCGGTGACGCGCACCATGGGCTCGCGCGGAAAGACGAGCTCGCCCTCGGGGACGGCGTCGATGTTTACATGCGCACGAAAATCGCGCAGGTAGTCGAGGAATCCAGGCTTGAACATCGCGCCGCCGGCCGGGGCCTGGAGCGAGGCGAGGTAGTCGATGTCCTCGGGCGTAAAGCGCAGGTTCTCGACCAGCTCGGGCAGCTCGGCGGTACCGCACATGACGGCGTAGGCGCTACCAAAGGGATGGTCGCGGTAAAACGCGGTAAAACAACCCTGCTCGTTGGCCTTGCCGCTCTCCCACAGGCCCTGGGCCATAGTGAGCTCGTACAGATCGGTGAGCATTGCAATGTCGGTGGGATGCGAGATGTCGGTCAAAGCCATGGGGCGACCTTTCGGATGCGTGGTACAGAATTTGAGGGTTGGACGAGGCGGACGTGCGGGCATGGAGCCCGGCGCGAACAGGTTAGTGCAGGCCCATGCTGCCGGTGATCGTGTAGACCATAAAGACGATAAACGCGATGAGGGCGAGCACGATGATGATTTTTTGAGCCGGAGCCATGCCGGGAATCTCGCCCTCGGCTGTAGGCTCCTTGGAGGTGACCATGCGCTGGGCAAAGGTCATCTCGTCACGACTCGGCTTGGGCTCGGCGGGCTTGGGATGAGCCACCTTTTTAGGTTGAGGTTTGGGTGCGGCAGGCGCAGGCTTCGCAGTGGCGGGCTTGGGCGCGGGCGCGGGCTTGCGCTCGGATGCGGCCCTCGTGGCGGCTTCCTCGGCCTTTGCGCGCTCGGCACGCAGGGCAGCCAGCTCCTCACGCTCGCGACGAGCCTCTTCCTGAGCCTCGCGGCGGGCCTTCTCGGCGCGGAGCTCTTCCAACTCGGCGCGCTCCTCGTCGGACAATGGTTGGGACTCAAGCTCGGCCATAGTACCGCCCTTTCTTTTTAAAAAAAGCCGCCGACACAATGTCAGCGGCTTATCAAATCCAAGGGTGGAGACGAAGGGAGTCGAACCCTCGGCCTCTGCCATGCGACGGCAGCGCTCTCCCAACTGAGCTACGTCCCCAGGACAAGTCGATATTTTACCTACGGCTCGCCAACTGTCAACGCCCAATACCCAGTCTTTTTGGGACGAAGCCATTTTGACTACTTTTCGAGCAGACAATCCTCTCGATGATTCTTTAATCCCCGTCCCAGAAAAATCATCCGCGTGCGCGCTACTTTGCGCTGGTGAGGACGCCGGTGGTATCAAACGCTGGGGTGAAGCTCTCGTCAACCGCGCCGCCCTCTTGCCAGAACATCGTCGTAAAGCCCAGGTCGTCAGCATGATCGAGCACCCGCTCGTACTCATCGCGCGTCACGGCACGCGCCAGGTCGCCGCCCTGCTCGCGCATGAGCGCATTGGGCGTGTACTGGTTCATGACCGAGATCGGCACATCGCCCACCGTCTGCCACACAAGGTCCAGTACGCGACACGAATCGTCCGCATGCCCCGGCAGCACCAGGTGACGCACGATCATGCCGCGCTTCATGAGCCCGTCCTCGTCCACCAGCTCTCCCCCGCGGCGTTCGATCTCGCGTGCCATTTGCGCCAAGCCCGACACGGCCACACGCGGGTAGTCCTTAATGTGGGAGAGCGACTGCGCAAGCCCCGCATCGGCATATTTAAAGTCGGTAAGCCACACGTCGACCAGATCGCCGAGCGCCGCCACGGCACTCGCGCGCTCATAACCGCTCGTGTTGTAGACGATTGGGATGGACAGCCCGCGCGCCCGTGCCGCGGCAATCGCAGCCGGCAGCAGGTGCGCGTAGTGTGTCGCCGTCACCAGGTTAATATTGTTCGCACCCTGGTCCTGCAGCTCCAACATAATCTCGACCAGGCGCTCGGGCGAAATCTCAAGCCCAAAATTGCCCGTCGAGATCTCGTGGTTCTGACAATAGACGCATTTGAGCGAGCAGCCGCTAAAGAAGATCGTGCCCGAACCGGCCTCGCCCGAGATAGGCGGCTCCTCCCACATATGAAGCGCCGCGCGGGCCACCTTGAGCGTGTCGTTAGCACCGCATACGCCGTGCGCACCCTCATCGCGCGCCGCACCGCAACGTCGCGGACACAAATGGCAGGCGGGCGAAAAAAGTTCGGTCAACGACGTCGGCATAAAAACATGCTCCAAAACAACGATTCAGCAGCTCAAACGCAAAAGGGCCAACCACACAGACGGCTCGAGCCCAAGGCGCCGTAATCGTCCGACACGATTTTTGTAATGTCAAGACTGGAATCCACAAAGTGCGGCTTTATGATGTAGGTATTCCGCCCCCCGCGGAGCAACTGGGTGAACCGTCGCGTTTATTTAGGGAGCCCACACAGTCGTACCTAGTACAGGTATCCTTCGTTGTTAAGGACGCTGGAACAGTCGATGAGGGCACCCACCTGTTTTAGGTGGGTTCATTTTCGTAACGTGGGGGGTGGTTTTCTTTTGCCGAAACTCGCCATTGCAAATCTCGCCCAGATTCCCAAAAGGCACCAGGCTGAATCCCACCATCACTCGAACATCTGGTAAGCACGTGATTATCGCCCCGTGCAATTCCTCACACCCTCCTTGGTCGAGTATCATGGGTCAGCTATACCCTTTGCGGCATGGCATCCTTTGACCTTTTCCTTCGACGCTTGGCGGTTTATCGATTCATGGCTTCCTCCACGAGCTTCATACCGTACCTTTGCGTGGCGGTCGCGGCTTTTATCACGACCTTCCTTGCGGTGCCCCTGGTCAAGCGCCTGGCAATCAAGCTCGACGCCGTCGACTATCCTTCCAAGCGCCGTATCAACACGAAACCCATCCCGCGCATGGGTGGCACGGCGGTCTTTTTGGGCCTCGTCGTTGCCTGCATCGTGCAGATACTAGGCACCTGGTACCTGGGCTGGCCGCCCGTTTTGGTGCCCCACCCCCGCCTACACATCAGCTACCCCATACTTGCGCTTTCTTTTACCGTCATCTTTGCGACCGGCGCAATCGACGACGTCTTCCAGCTTAAGCCCAAGCAAAAGCTCGCCGGCCAGGTCCTCGCCGCGCTCATCGCCTGCATGGGCGGTCTGCGCATCGGCGTCATCGTCAACCCGTTTGCCCCCGGCGAGATCATGCTCGGCTGGCTCGCCTACCCCATCACCGTAGTCTACCTGGTGGCGTTCACCAACATCATCAACCTCATTGACGGCCTTGACGGCCTGGCGACGGGTATCTGTGGCATCGCATCGTTCACGATGTTCTCGATGGCCGTTCTCTCGGGCCGCATCGATGCCGCCGCGCTCTCCATCGCGTTGTTTGGCGCCTGCTTGGCCTTTTTGCGCTACAACTTCAACCCCGCGAGTATCTTCTTGGGCGACTCGGGTTCGCTGCTGCTGGGCTTTGCGCTGGGTTCCATCTCGCTGCTCAACGTGAGCCGCACCGCCGCGCTCACCTCGCTCATCATCCCGCTCATCGTGGCGGGCGTGCCTATCATCGATACGTTTAGCGCCATTGTGCGCCGCAAGCGCGCCCACATTAGCATTGGGCAGGCCGACAAGGGCCACATCCACCACCGCCTCATTCAAGAGGGCTACAACCAAAAGCAGGCCGTACTGCTCATCTATGCGTGGTGCATTATGCTTTCGGCCGGCGCCGCCGCCATCAATCAGGTCGAAGTGCCCACGCGCGTGCTCATCTTTACCGTGCTCGCCATTGGCTCGGCGGCCTTCGCCAAGCACCTGCACCTGTTTGAGCCCGTGCTGCGCCACCATTACAACAAGCGCACGCACGAGGACGAGCTGGTAACCCCCGACGACCCCGCCTTTAAGCAGGAGGAGCAGGCAGCCGAGGAATGTAAGGAAGAGCGCCACCACCTGTCTCTTATACACATCTCCGAGCCCACGAGACCGGAGCCTATCTC
>UQIY01000073.1 GCA_900541195.1 uncultured Collinsella sp.
TCGTCGGCAGCGTCAGATGTGTATAAGAGACAGGAATGAGGCTCCAACGCAAGTTGGGGCCTTTTTTCATATAGGCACACAAGGTCAAAGGCGGCACCATGATCCTCCTGGTCGACAAGATCGAAAAAAGCTTCGGCGCGCGCGTCCTCTTTAGCGGCGCGTCCTTCCAGATCAACCCCGGCGAGCGTTTTGCGCTCGTGGGACCCAACGGCGCCGGCAAAACCACCATGCTCAAGATCATCATGGGCATCGACAGCCCCGACGCCGGCCAGATCCAGTACGCCAAGGACTGCCAGGTGGGCTACCTAGAGCAGGAAACCAACTTGGAGCAAAAGGACACCACCATCCTTGCCGAGGTCATGGCAGCCGCCAAGGAAATCCGCCGCATGGGCGAGCGCGCCAACGAGCTGCAGGCCCAGATCACCGAGCTCTCCGAACAGGGCAAGGACGTCGACGGACTCCTTACCGAATACGGCCAGGTCCAGGACCGCTTTGAGCACCTGGGCGGCTACGAGCTCGAGAGCAACGCCCGCAAGATCCTGTCCGGCCTGGGCTTTAAGGTCACCGACTTTGAGCGCCCGTGCTCCGAGTTCTCCGGCGGCTGGCAGATGCGTATCGCGCTCGCCAAGCTCTTCCTGCGCCACCCCGACCTGCTGCTGCTCGACGAGCCCACCAACCACCTGGATCTCGAGAGCGTCCAGTGGCTGCGCGGCTTTATCGCCAACTACGACGGCGCCGTGCTCATCGTCAGCCACGACCGCGCCTTCATGGACGCCTGCGTCGATCACGTCGCCGCGCTCGAGAACCGCCGCGTGACCACCTACACCGGCAACTACAGCAGTTACCTCAAGCAGCGCGAGGACAATCTGGAGCAGATGCGCGCCAAGCGCGCCGCCCAGGAGCGCGACATCGCCCACATGCAGGTCTTCGTCGACAAGTTCCGCTACAAGCCCACCAAGGCCGCCCAGGCGCAGGAACGCATCCGCAAGATCGAGCAGATCAAAAAGGAGCTCGTCATCCTGCCCGAGGGTCACAAGCACATCGACTTTAAGTTCCCCGACCCGCCGCGCTCGGGCGACATGGTCGTGGGCCTGGAGGGCGTATCCAAGTCCTACGGCGACAAGCACATCTACAGCGACATCGACCTCAAACTCTACCGCGGCGAGCACGTGGCGCTCGTCGGCCCCAACGGCGCCGGCAAGTCCACGCTCATGAAGATCCTCGCCGGCCTGGAGCCGCCCACCACCGGCACGCGCGACCTGGGCACCAACGTGGGTGTGGCCTACTATGCCCAGCACGCGCTCGAGGGCATGACCGAGTCCAACACCGTTCTGCAAGAGATCGACACTGTCACGCCCAAGTGGACCGTACCGCAGCAGCGCAGCCTGCTGGGCGCCTTCCTATTTAGCGACAACGATTCCATCGAGAAGCAGGTTCGAGTCCTCTCCGGCGGCGAAAAGGCGCGTCTGGCCCTGGCCAAGATGCTCGTGGCGCCCGAGGCGCTCCTGTGCCTAGACGAGCCCACCAACCACTTGGACATCGACTCGGTGGACATGCTCGAGAACGCCCTGCAAAACTTCCCCGGTACCATCGTGCTGATCAGCCACGACGAGCACCTGGTACGCGCCGTGGCCAACCGCGTGATCGACATCCGCGACGGCAAGGTCACGGTCTACGACGGCGACTACGACTACTACCTCTACAAGCGCGAGGACCTCGCAGCCCGCGCCGCCGCCGAGGCAGCAGGGGAGAGCGCACCTGCCGCGGCCAAGTCCACCAAAGCCAACGCGGCCCAGGACAGCAGCCCAGCCGCGGCCCCTAAGCCGGCCGAGGGCAAAAAGACCAAGGAGCAAAAGCGCGCCGAGGCCCAGGCCCGTGCCGCGCTCAACAAAAAGCTCAAGGGCGTGCGCAACCAGCTCAAGAAGATCGAGGCCGAGCTCGACAAAAAGCGCGCCCGATATGACGAGCTTATGGAATTGATGGCAAGCGAAGAGCTTTATGCCGATCAGGACAAGTTCAACGCCGCGCTGGGGGAATATAACGGCCTTAAGCAAGAGCTGCCCAAGCTCGAGGACGAATGGCTGGAGCTTTCCACCCAGATCGAAGAGGAGACCGCACGTGAACTCTCGTAAAGCCACCGCCGTGGCGATGAGCATCATCGCCATCGCCTGTCGCATCTGCGGCATCTTTATGAGCGCGATGACCGTGCTGCTGTGCTTTAGCGGCCTCACCGCCAAGCTGCAGATCGTTGGCTTTGTCGTTGAGCTTTCGCGCGCGCTGCCGAGCGCTATCGCCGGCTACGGCGTCATCACCTCACCCTTTGGCGGCGTGTTCCGCTTGGATTACGCCATCGTGGCCGTCATCCTGTTTGTGGCCGACTACCTGCTTACGCGCGCCTCGCGCCGCGTCCGCTAGGGGAGTGACATGTCCAGCAGCTACCTCATGAACCTGCTCGCCAGCGCCGCCGCCGTCATCGTGGGCATCGTGAACCACGAGAGCGCGCACGCCGCCGCGGCCTGGGCACTCGGCGATAAGACGGCCCGTTCGCGCGGCCGCGTCTCGCTCAACCCGCTCAACCACATCGACCCATTTGGCACCATTCTCCTGCCGCTGCTTATGCTCGCGGCCGGCGGCCCGGTGTTCGCCTTCGCCAAGCCCGTGCCCGTGTACCTCAACAACCTCAAGCACCCCAAGCGCGACGAGGTCCTGGTGAGCGTGGCCGGCCCCGCATCGAACATCACGTTGGCATGCCTTGCCGCCGCCCTCATGCACGCGGCTTACGGCAACCTCTACACCAGCATGTCCTTTGCCGTGGCATCCCAAATCATGAACTTCGGCGCCACCTTTATCGTGGTCAATCTGTCGCTCGCGTTCTTTAACCTCATCCCGATCCCGCCGCTCGACGGCTCATCGATCATTGTGCCGTTCCTCAAAGGCAAGGCGCTCGCCAACTACTATCGTCTGCAGCAATACGCCATGCCCATCCTCATCTTGGTGCTGTATCTGCTGCCCATGTGGACAGGTATCGACGTGATCGGGCGTTATTTCGACGTTACCGTGTATCCGCTAGCCGAGTGGCTGCTCAACTTCGCAATCGCCGGCATCTAAGGTAAACTTACAGGT
Organism: uncultured Collinsella sp.; assembly: GCA_900541195.1. Lineage (GTDB taxonomy): Bacteria > Actinomycetota > Coriobacteriia > Coriobacteriales > Coriobacteriaceae > Collinsella. Next base: position 3,124 of record UQIY01000073.1, read on the forward strand.
CGACCGCGCAAAACGGTCACAGCATGCACCCAAACCGCGCCGCGAAGGCGCCGTCAAAGGAGGTCGAAGATGTCGTATCGCGTGTCGACGCAGGTCTACAGCGGACCGTTCGACCTGCTGCTGCAGCTGGTAACCCGCCAAAAAGTTGATATTGGCGCCATCTCCATTAGCGAGGTGGCCGAGCAATACCTGGCCGAGGCCGAGCGCATCGAGGCGCTGGACCTGGACGTAGCGAGCGACTTTTTGCTGGTCGCGGCAACCCTTTTGGACATCAAGGCTGCCTCGCTGGTGCCCCAGGAGGCCCCGCGCAAGACAGACGACGATGACGAGGACGACGAAGACCTCGAGGAACTCAGCGCACTCGACGGCGACGCCCTGCGCGAAGTCCTGATCCAGCGTCTGATCGCCTACAAGCAGTTTAAAGGCGCGGCGGCAGCCCTTGGCGCGCGCATGCAGGCCGAGAGCCGCATGCATCCGCGCGTGGCCGGCCCCGACCCCGAGTTTCTGGGCCTTATGCCCGACTACCTTGCCGGCATTACCCTACGCGGCCTCGCCGTCATCTGCGCCGACCTGGACGGCAAGCGCCAGACCTTCCTGCTGGAGGCCGAGCACGTGGCACCGCATCGCGTGCCGCTCGACCTGACGGTGGCCTCGGTCGACCGCTTTACCATGGCGCACCAAACCTGCACCTTCCGCGAGCTGTTGGACGGCGACGCCACAACCGAGCAGCTCGTCGTCACCTTCCTGGCCATGTTGGAGCTTGCCAAACGCGGCTCGCTCACGCTGAGCCAGGACGAGATCTTTGGAACCATCCAAATCAACCGCGTCGAGGGCGCCGAGGCATACGTGCCCGGCGAGGGCCCCGAGCTCACCGAATAGGAGCGACCAACCATGTCAACCCTTTCCACGCTGGAGGCAAACAGCCTCAAAGGCGCCCTCGAGGCGCTGCTACTGGTTTCGAGCGACCCCGTGAGCGCACCCGCGCTAGCAGGTGCGCTGGATATCGCTCCGGGCGAGTGCGCGTCGCTTTTGGCCGAGCTCAAAGTTGAGTATGAGGAGGCCAACCGCGGCTTTCAGCTGCGCGAGGTCGCCGGTGGCTGGCGCTTGTTTACACACCCCGCCTACCATGATGTGGTCGAGGCCTATGTGCTGAGCTGGGACACGCAAAAGCTGTCGCAGGCGGCGCTCGAGACCCTGGCCGTCATCGCCTACCACCAGCCCGTCACGCGCGAGGTGGTCAAGGGCATCCGCGGCGTCAACTCCGACGGCGTCATCGCGTCACTCGTGGACAAGGGCCTGGTGCGCGAGCTCGGCCGCGACCCCGAGCGCGGTCAGGCCATCATCTATGGCACGACCAACGCCTTCTTGGAAAAGTTCGGTCTGCGCTCCACCCGCGACTTGCCCGATCTGGAACAGTTTGCCCCCGACGAGCAGTCGCGCCAGTTTATCCGCGAGCGCCTGAGCGGCCGCAGTATTCAGTCCACGCTCGAGGAGCAGGCCGAGGACCTGGACGAAGAGCGCGAACTGATCGATACCGATGTTGAGGACGCCGATGGCGATGAGCTTCTGCCCGCAGGTGTTACCTCGGAGGATATGCATGACGAGGACTAACGAAGCAGAGGAGACGCGCATCGCAAGCGCCACGGGCGCCAAAACGCCCGCAGGTGACGCCCAGCCCGTCTATCCGCACACCATGCGCCTGCAGCGCTTTTTGGCGCGCGCGGGCGTGGCGAGCCGCCGCGGCTCGGAGGACCTGATGACCGCCGGCCGCGTGACCGTCAACGGCCAGGTCGCAACCGAGCTGGGTACCAAGGTAGACGTCGACCGCGACCATATCGAGGTCGATGGCATGCCGGTCAAGCTCAACCAGGGCGCCGTGTACCTGATGCTTTACAAGCCGACGGGCTACCTCACCACCATGAGCGATCCGCAGGAGCGCCCTTGCGTGGCAGATCTAGTCCCGCGCGACCGCTTTCCGGGGCTCTTCCCGGTGGGTCGCCTGGACCGTGACACCACGGGCCTTTTGCTCTTTACCACCGACGGCGACCTGTCGCAGGATCTGCTGCACCCCAGCAAGCACGTCTACAAGACCTGTCTCTTATACACATCTGACGCTGCCGACGAAC
>UQIY01000074.1 GCA_900541195.1 uncultured Collinsella sp.
GTCCTCGGACATGCAAGAAACCCCCGCTGCGCACTTCGTGCGGCGGGGGTTTCTTGCGTCCTGCGGAGTGTTCTGAAAAGTAACACCAGGGCGGGCCCTACGTTAACTCGGCAGGGGGAGTGCGATTCCCTGATCGCTCGCTTAATCTGATAGGGAATTGTGTGAGGCCGGAGCCTTGGCTCCGGCCTCACCATATAAGGGCTCGGCAAAGCCGAGCCACCAAATTTATATCAGCTCTCAGAACATGTTTGAGAACGGTGCCTGGAGTACGTGGACGTAGGGCCGGAACGGGGTCGGCTTCCCAACGCATTCCGCAGGGGGCGGTACATTTTGTAGCGCGAAGCGCGAATCAAAATGTACCGCATGCCCGAGGACGCGTTGGGAAGCCGATCCCGTTCCGGTCCGAACATAAGCGTCTACCAGTGCATTTACAAATTCGTAAACTTTTTTCAAAAAAGTGCTTGCGCAGTTCTCGAAACATAGGTTATTATCTTCCTCGTTGAACGCGCGGGTTCAACAAAGCGAACCGCGAATCAACAACATAGCATGTCGGAGTGGCGGAATTGGCAGACGCGCTAGCTTGAGGTGCTAGTGACCGCTTTTTGGTCATGCGGGTTCAAGTCCCGCCTCCGACACCATCGCATTTGAGAAGCCTCTTCGGAGGCTTTTTTGTTACCGATAGACGGTGAGGTTCACGATGGAAACGCTTGAGCGCAATGAGTGGGCGGACGTTGCCCAATTGGTCGAGATCACGAGCGATGCTGTCATTATCTGCGAGCTCGACGGAACCATTTTGCATGTAAATAATCGCTTGCTCGACTTGATGTGCGAGGAGCGTTCCGATGTGATCAACGGGGACGTTAAAGACCTCTTGTACTCGTCGGCTTTTGAACGCGCGACAGAGCATCGGCTTCCTTTTGAGACCAATGGAACAAAGAGCGAGTTGATGCTCAAGTTAAGTGACGGATCGTTTATTCCCGTCCTGGTTTGTGCCGGCTCGGTTACGCCGCCTCGAATCTTTGGCCGCCGTGCGCCGCGCGTTCTGGTGGCACTCCATAGCATCGAAGAACAGTATTCGCACGACCGTCAGCTCAAGCGTGCGCTTTCGGAGCTTAGAGTGGCGAATAAGCGTCTCTCGGGTACATTGTCGGTCATTATGAGCACGGTGGGCTCCGATGAGCTGCCCAGTTTGTTAGATATCGTTTTGAACCAGCTTGTAGGAACGCTCGATGCTTCGGGTGCCGCTATCTATTTTTCTGAGAGCGGCGGTTTTAAGCTTCGCGGTGTCTCCAAGGAGCTGCACGACAGCTACCTGCCCGAGTTTTTGCCGTATGGCGCTGGCATTCCGACGTATGTTCTTCGCGAGTCGCGTGCCTGTCGCTTGTCGATTCAACAGGACCTTGAGGGTGATAGGGCTGCCTCCGGTATGTTCATGGACCTGGACAATCGTTCTAAGCACCTGTTGCGCGTGCAGGATATGCCTCCGTACCGCAGCGAGATCTGTCTTCCCGTTTTTTACGGTACGCAGATCCTTGGCGTGCTGGAAGTTGGTTGGAAGCGCCCTCAGGCACCGCTCGCCTATGACGTTAATGTACTCGAGGTCATTTGCGATTACCTGTCTATCCAGCTGGTCGGCATGGCATCGAGCCTTCGCTCTCGTCGCACGGCCGAGCTTGGCCGCTCGCTCAATGTCTTACGTGATGAGTTGTTTACCTTTCTAGACGATTCCGCCGCGGCTACCCAGGCTATATCGTCCGAGATTTGCAATATGCTCAACTGTCATTTTTGCCCTGTTGAGTATGACGCCAGTCTGGGCTCCTATGTCATAGATTTTGAAGGCGGCAGTCGCGTTGCTTTGCCGGACGATCCCGAGAAACTTTTCTTTTCCACGACGGCGCCAGCGGCACGTTTGGGGGTTGGCTCTGATGGCTTTGAGGCGTCTGTTTTGGGCGGCACGAGTGCCGAGGATCTTAAACACGTCCGTATAACTCGCGTTGACGAATCGATGCCTATGGGAGGCTGGCTTAGGGCGCATGGTCTGCCTTGCCAGGGTCTCTACGTCGACACCGGCATCGAGGCGGGGCGCCCGCGCTCTGAGGGTGATGGCAAACACAGCAACGACGCGATCGTTCCTGCTTCTGTTGCGAAAGGCCCGACGACGCGCGCGCTTCTGCTTCGTGACGGTAGTCAAGAGCCGATTGATGACCTTGAATATGACTACTTGGTGCACTTGGCGCATGACTTTGAACTGATCTACGAGGGCGAATCTCAAAAGCGCGAGGAGCGCCATATCGCTCAGACCCTCCAGATTGGCATGAGAAATTCGCTTGGTGACGTTCCGGGTATCGCGACCGATTCGGTATACCTTTCGGCAACGAATTCGGCGTTGGTTGGCGGCGACTTCTATACTCTTGTCCGTCTTCCCGACGATTGCGCCGTTATGATTTTGGGCGATGTATCCGGCAAAGGAATCGAGGCGGCGTCGATGTCAGCGCTCGTCAAGACGGCGCTGACGGCCTATGCCTGGGAGGGTGCTGGGCCCGCCCGTATGGCCCGCTCGCTCAATAGCATGCTCATGGGCTTTTCGAGGGTCGAGACGTTCGTGACGGCGTTTATCGCCAAGATTGATCTTAAAGCGGGTCGCGCTACCTACTGCTCTGCGGGACATCCTCCCACTATGGTCATTAGACCGTCGTCGACGCCGCTTGGCGGCGGAGAAACCCGAGGGGGAGAAGTGGAGCTCCTTGGGTGCCAATCGGGCGTGATCGGTGCCTTTGAGAGCATGGTGTACGAGACAGGCGTGTTTACGTTCGCTCCTGGTGACATGCTATTCATGTATACCGACGGAGCAATCGAAGCACGTGATCGCTCGGGTGCTTTCTTTGGCGAGCAGCGCCTTCGTGACCTTTTGCTCTCTGTCTCGGGTGAGGGTGTATCGGGAATCTGCGGTAAGGTCTTGGGAGAGCTTGACCGCTTTACCGAGTCGGCGCTGGACGATGACATTGCGCTGGTTTCCCTTGAGTTTTTACGGGGTCGATCGTAGACCGCGATACTTGACGGGCAAAATCTGCGCAGCTGCAGATATGTATGCATCGAGCGAGCTCTTTTGGGGAACCATGGTCGTATGAATGAGTGGAATGACATAGCGGTTTTGACGCCACCGGGTGATGTCGACATCGCCTCGGTGTCCGTACTGCGCCGACGGTTGGATAATCTGATCGACCGGGGCGTGCGTCGCGTTGTCATCAATTGCCAGGCCGTGGGCTTTATCGACTCGACGGGTTTGGCGTTTTTGCTTACACGTGCCAGAGAGCTCATGAGGCGAGAGGGCCTGCTTTCGCTCGTTAACGCCTCCGATGAGGTCATTCGCTTTTTGGAGATTGCCCGACTTGTCGACATCCTTCATGTTGCGGGTCCGGCGCGTGAGTCGATTCCCGCTATTCCGGTGGGAGAGTTGCCACGATGGAGCAAGAGCGTCGAGGTCCGACAGGGTATCGAGAATCTTCCATACTATCGACATCGCATCGCCGAACTCCTTGAATCGCTTCCGTTGCGCCGCGACGAGCGCTACGATGTCGCGTTGGCGTCGGGGGAGGCGCTGGGTAATGCCTATGACCATGCGGGCGGTATCGGGTGCGTCCTGACGGTTCAGGCCTATGGCGATCGCGTCGTGGTTGAGGTGCTTGATCGGGGTGCCGGCTATTCTATCGATGGAGCGAGCGAACCGGTCGCATCTGAGGAACGCGGCCGTGGTATCAAGCTTATGCGTATGCTTGTCGATAACGTGGAGGTTGCTCGTCGCACAGACGGCACCGGCACGCGCGTGCAGATGGTGAAGCTATTTAGCGGAGCACTGGAATCGCGTGCCTAGCCAATCGCTTTAGCGCGTTTAGCCACCAAGAACACGCGGCCGGCAACTTTTTTGAAAAAAGTACTTGCGTCTTTTGGATAACTCGCGTAAATTAATAACCCGCAAGCGGACATGGCTCAGTTGGTAGAGCACAACCTTGCCAAGGTTGGGGTCGCGGGTTCGAGCCCCGTTGTCCGCTCCATTGCATTTCCGGACCGTTTAGGCGGTCCTTTTTCGGCGAAGTGGCCAAGTGGTAAGGCAGAGGCCTGCAAAGCCTTTACCCCCGGTTCGAATCCGGGAGCCGCCTCCATATGATTTGATTGAGGGCATCCTTTGGGGTGCCCTTTTCCGTACCAGACCATGCTCGTCAAGAGGGGTCATTGCCCAGGCGCCAAAACAAAACCAGTGGCAACGAATGCGATCCCCGCCCCGCCGCAGGAGCATCAAGCGATCATCTTGATAAGGCGCACCTGCGTGCCAGGCGCGTCGACGCGACGGCGCACGTCGACGCTATCGACCAACATGCGCATGAGTCGGATGCCGCGACCGCGCTCTCGACTCTCTGGAGGTTCCTCGCCGTCCGCGATCTCGAATCCGCACCCGCAATCACGCACCTCGATCACCACGCGGTCGGTGTAGGCGACCACCGTCATGGTGCTCCCCTTGCCGCCGCAGGCATGATCGTAGGCATTCGACAGCGCTTCGCCCGCCGCCAAAGCGGTGTCGAAGCAGTCATCGCGCGACAGCGGCAGGCCACCCAGCAACTCAGCGATGCGGTGCCGGTACATGCCCAGGTTCTCGACGCCGGGTCGAATGGCGAGCGTTTTGCTCCACAGGGGCGGCGCATCGGGCGCAAGCACCGGAATAGGCGGCTTTTCTGCGGCCGAAACATGCAGGGCGTCCAGCAGGCGGGCGATCTGGAGAAAGCGAACCACCTGGGGAGAGGTGTTCACCAGCGAGAGCAGCCCTTCGCGATCGAATAGCGTCCGCGCGCGCACGAGC
>UQIY01000075.1 GCA_900541195.1 uncultured Collinsella sp.
AACTGCGGGAATGGCCTATCCGCTCAATGTGTTCGGCTGAGATCGGAAATCAACCCCGTATTCATTTGGAAACATAGGGCAGATCGCCGCAACCCAAACCCGCCTAGGCGCCAATCGCACGACGATACTCTGCCATTACCTGCGCATCGGCAGCTGCGGGGTCGGCGAAATAGCGCCCGTCATAGGTCTCGGCCGAAACAACTCCGCGATAGCCGCGCGCCACCAGCCTATCCAGGTCGGCGCGCATATCGCGGTCGCCGTCACCCCAGGCAAGATGCGTCGTGCCATCTGCCGCAACATCGACAAAATGCACGTGGGCGACATCATCGCCAAGCAGATCGAAATAATCGTCGATGGTATCCCCTGCCACCGCCATAGCGCCCAAATCCAGACACGCCTTAAGTGCCGGATGATCAACTGCCTCGATCATGCGCTTCGTGTCGGCCGCCGAGTTCACGATCATCGACTCAACCGGCTGTAGGGCCTCGAGCACCAGTCGCACGCCGCGCTCTCCCGCATGCTCGGCAATCGCACGCAGCATCGAGGCGCTGCGACCCCACGCGTCCTCGATCGGCTCGTTCAAAAATGCCCAACCGCTCGAGACCATGACCTGCTCGGCTCCAAGTTCCGCCGCGATATCCACAACGTTCTTAAAGTACGCGAGCGTGCGGGCACGCGCCTCATTCCCACGCGCCGCGATATTCCACGGCTTGGGGTTGTTCTGTTCGGGACAAAGCCCCACAATCCGAACCCCATACCGCTGCGACAGCTCCCGCACCTGCTCGAGCGAATCGTATCCATGGCAATCGACATACAGATGCATCGCCCCGGTCCAAAGCTCGCAACACGTGTAGCCCGAGGCCGCTGCCGAAGAAAAGAATTCCTCAAGGTCAAAATAACGATGGCTGATATTCATGACGGCAAGCTGCGGATACTCCATCTTGTCCACCTTTCGGCAAAAGGGCGCCGCAGCACAGTGCGCGCGACGCCCCCTCTTACATTATTCTCATTATGACGGATGCCCTACTGAACACCAAGCACTCCAAAGAACGCGCCGGCGATACTCACGAGCAGGATCACGAGCATGATGACCAGCGGATTCATCTTCTTCTTGAGCATGAGATAGACGATTCCAAACAGCCCCATCGTGACAAAGCCCGGGAAGATTCCGTTGAGCAGCTCGGCCAGCGTCTGAGCACCATCGCCCGCACCGACCATGAGCGGAATGTCCACGGTGACCATCTCCATGGTCATAGCGCCGATCACCATGGCGCCCATGATAGAGGCCATCTTGACGATCGTGTCCATAATGCCCGATTCCTGGACCTTGCTGATCATGTCCGAGCCAAAGCGATACCCCACAAACGTCAGCAGGTAACGGATGATGTAGTGAGGGACATTGAACACGAGCAGGAACAAAATCGGGCCAAGAATAGAGCCCTGTAGCGCCAGCGACGTGCCGACACCCGTTGCCAAAATTCGCAGCGTGCCCCAGTAGAAGGCATCGCCCACGCCGGACAGTGGCCCCATCAAAGCAAGCTTGACATTAGAGATCGCGCTCGTGTCAAAGCTATCGTCAGTAGCGTTGACCTCCTCCATTGCAGCGGCGATGGACATGGGGAGCGTCGAGATGTACGGCGTGACGTTATAGAGCTCCATATGGCGCTTGAGGGCGGCCTTAAAGTCCGCATCCTGCGGATACAGCTTGCGAAGGATCGGCATAAGGGCCCACATAAAGCCGATATGGCCCATACGCTCGTAGTTCCAGGAATGCTCATAGGGAATCGAGCGCCAGAACAGCTTCTTAAGGTCTGCGCGGGAAATCAGCCCGTCGTAAGAAGACTCAAACTTAAAACTCATCGAACCCACTCCCAATCGCAGGATCCTCGGTTGCCACTGCGGACTGCTCCGCCTTTTTCTTGTCACCCAAAACCGTCATCGCGACGACGATGATCGCGGCAAAGATCGCCACGCCCGTCGTGCTAATGCCAAAGTAGGCGACGAGGAAGAAGCCAGCGAAGAAGAACGGCGCCACCGTCTTGTTCATAATCATCTGAGCCAGCATTGCAAAACCGAGTGCGGGCAAGAAGGCGGCGGCGACATCCATACCGGTCTGAACGAAATCGGGGATGATGTTGAGCAGGCTGGCGACGGCATCGGCGCCAAAGAAGAATGCCAGGGGAATAATCAGCAGGCCGCACCAGCTCTGCGCGTAACCGGCGATGAGCATGTTGCGCGTGATGGCCTTGGTGTCTCCGTCCTCGACGTTTTTGTCGATACGGTGCACCAGCAGCAGCATCACCGGCTGGCCCAGGGCAGTATCGAGCGCCAGGACGATCGTTGCGATGGGAATGCCCAGGGTCAGGGCCGCCGAAGCGTCCGCGCCGGCCTGCATGGCAAGAGATACGCCCAGGATAGTGCCGGAAATCGTATCGGGCGGGTTATAGGCGCCGACCGAGATGGCGCCGACCATGGCAAGCTCCATCGTGGCGCCCATGATCGTGCCGGTCACCATGTCGCCCATGACAAGGCCAACCAGAGGTCCGAGCACAATCGGGCGCTGGAGGTAGCTCGTGCCCGTCAGCCACTCGGAATAGCCCAAAAGGGCAATCAGGAAAATCAGGATTGTCTTGATAACCATGATGGCCCCTAACCGATGACCTTCGCGGCGTCAGTCTTCGCATCTGCCGGAATCATTTGAATGAACAGCTCGTAGCCCTCGCCGAGCAGCTCTTTGACGTATGCCTCGTTTTCGGGCGTAAGGAACACGCTCGTCGAGACCTGGCGGGCATCCTCGCTAAAGGCAACATTGCCGAGGTTGATCTTCTTGACGCCCATCGCCTTGGCGACGGCACCGGCCTGCTGGATCGTCTCGCAAACTACGAAGAGCTTGTACTTATCGGTCACACCGCTCTGGAGCGCCTTGACGGCATCCTCGGTGTTTTTGACGACAACCTTGCAGCCCTCCGGTTTTGCAAGGGACAGGGCCTGCAGACGAAGCTTGTCATTGAGGACCGTGTCGCTTACCAACAGGATGCAGTCGGCACCCAGAGCCGAAGTCCAGCTAACGGCAACCTGGCCGTGCAGCAGTCGATAGTCCACGCGAATCATCTGAATCATGATGTGCTCCCTAGCGATTAAAACTCATCGAGTTCGGCCTGCCCCAGCAGGTCGTTGACGTACTTGACCTTGGTGTCGTCCGCCTCGACGATCTGGCGAATGGCCTCATCAATTGGGGTGGAGTCGGGCACGAACAGCAGCTGAATAAGGAGCGGCAGGTTCATATTGGTCACCAGGTGCGTGTTGGGACGCGTCTGGACGATCTTGGTGAACTCGTTGTTGACGCTGCCGCCGAACAGGTCAGTGCACACGACAACCTCGTCGTCCGCAGCAAACCCATCGAGAACCGCTGCGGCCTCCTTGGTCAGGTCCTCGTTTCCGTCGACATACATAGACAGCGCATGGACGTTTTCGCGCTCACCGGAGAGCAGCCCAATGCTCTCGACGATTCCAGACGCAAAATGAGCATGGGATGCAACGATAAACTGCCTCATTCGATTCCCCTTTCTTGCGAATTTCGGCATAAAAATGCCCGGACGCATGCGCCCGGGCAGGGTGCTTCTTGATCAGTAGCTTATTTGTCACCGATTAGTAGTCGAACTGGTGATAGTAACGACGGTAGTTGAGGTTGTGCTTGGTGACCGTCTCGTAGTAAGCGGCAAGGCGATCGGTGATCAGCGAGGAGAGGATCCACGGAGACACGATGACGCGGAACTCATCGTCAAGGCCGGGGATCGCGAACTCGGCGGTGTCGATGATGTTGATGTCGGTGT
>UQIY01000076.1 GCA_900541195.1 uncultured Collinsella sp.
GCGCGGCAAGGAGATATATTGCCAGACCGGAGGGGCCCCGGGGGCGGGAATCTGGTCGCACACATTTCCTACACAACTGTGCCCTCAACTGACGCTTGCCAGTTGATAGCTACCGCTCGCCGAGCACATCTTTATATAGAGTGGCCCCTTGGCTAGAGCCGATATGCGCCCCTGGCCAAAGCGCAGCCGGCATCTAGCAGTTCATCGCGCTCCTCCACCGAAAAGCCCTCGGCGTACACGCGCACCACCGGTTCGGTCCCGCTGGGACGGATCAGTAGCCAGGTGTCATCCTCAAATGCCAGACGCAAGCCGTCCATATGGCTTACGCTCTGCGGCGCCTTGCCGCATATCGACTTGGGATTCACGCCGGGAAGCAGCGTGCGCAACGTCTCGGCATCCTCGGCCTCAAGGCGCAAATCTCGACGTCCGTAACTCGTCTTGCCAAAGCTCGCCTCGAGCTGATCGATAAGCACGCCCAAGGGCGCGCCGGTCTTGGCCATGAGCTCGCACAAAATCAGGCAGGCAAGGATGCCGTCGCGCTCGGGCATGTGCGCGGCGATACCGATACCACCGGCCTCTTCACCGCCCACGAGAACGCCGCCCTTCTTCATCTCGGCGGCTATATATTTAAAACCGACGGGCTTGATGACCACGCGGCAGCCGAGCGCCTCGGCAATGCGACGCACAAGCGTGGAGCATGAAAGGTTGACGACGACGCGTCCCTTCAGATTGCGATACTGGACCAAATCGCCCAAAACGAGCGCCATGATCTGATGTGGATGTATATATCTGCCGCGCTCATCAACCGCGCCGATACGATCGGCGTCGCCATCAGTCACCAGACCGGCGCACGCCCCGTCTTCGACAACTGTGCGCTCACAAGCATCCACCCACGGCTCGACCGGGTCGGGGCAGATATCTCCCCTATCGGTCGTCTCGTCGGCGTGAATCTCGTGGACTTCGACGCCAAGCTCTCGAAGCAAGTCGGCAAGATATCCCTGCGCAGCTCCGCCCATGGGGTCAACCACCACACGCATATGCGCGGCGCAAATGGCATCCGCGTCGACAAACGATGCCACCGCTCGCATATAGTCGGGAATGATATCTGCCGTGCGGTATTGCCCCTCAAGCCCCAGCGGCTCGGCGGCCATCGTCTCCTCGAGCTCTTCGATGACATCCTGGTTGGCCGTCGAGCCATCACCCATCCGCAGCTTGAGGCATAGATAGCCCTGCGGATGATGTGAGCCCGTCACCATAAGCGCGCCGCATGCCTCGCCGTCATACGCAGCCGCCCACGTAAGAGCGGGAGTCGGCACCGGTCGAGACACGAGCACGGCATCGAGCCCGTGGGCGGCAATCACGCCCGCCGCGAGCTCGGCGAACTCGCGCGCTTGCGGCCGAGTGTCAAATCCTACATATACCGTTTTACCGGGATTCGTCTTTTGCCATAGCCTGCCGATAGCATCGGTGACACGAGCGACGTTGTTGATAGTAAAGTCTCCGTCGACGCGAGCTCGCCAACCGTCAGTTCCAAAGTGAATTATCGCGCACACGCGCAGACACCTCGCAGTGTTTGGATCATGGTACGCATGAGGTATACCCGCAACGGGCATCCGGCAAGCCGCCGGCACGCTCGTTCACCGTTTAGGCAAAAGCGTCGAGGTGCGCACCGACAACAAAAAAACCGCCCCGGCGGGGGCGGTGATTCGATACTCCTATTTTCGGGTTCTATATATTGAGCGCATCTGCCATAGCGGCTGTCGTAACCGCCGTGGTTCCGCAGCAGCTGCCTACCATTGCGGCGCCTGCCCGCTTCCACTCGACGCATGCGCGAGCGAAGGCTTCGGGGTCCTCGTGCCACACGGGCCCATCCTGTGTCTGAACCGGATTTCCCGCGTTGGGCCGAACCGTAACGGGCGTGGTGGCCGTGGCGACCATCCTTGGCACCGCAGCAGTAGCTGCTGTCAGGGAGCAGCAATTGACCCCGACAGAGTTCGCACCATGCTTTTCGGCATACAAGATGGCGCCTTCGATGTTTAGGCCATCGCCCAGTAGGTCGCCCTTGTCGTCAATAGCAAAGCTCACCAAGATGGGCATACCGTCGGCGACGTCGCATACGCCGGCGAGCACGGGCTGCAGATTGCGGATGGACGTGACCGTCTCAATCAGGAGGCCATCTACGCCGGCGTTGAGCAAGGCAGACGCCTGCTCGCGAGCGTTTGCGCGGATCTCTCGATACTCGGGGGAACCCTCGACGAACCACTCAATGGCAATAGGGCCCATAGACCCCAACAGGAGCTGAGGATTTGCCTGACGGGCATCGTCGACCGCCCCGCGATTGACCTCCGCCATGGATGGGGCAATTTCATCTTGATCGAGCGCGTGGCCCGACGCCTGAAACGTGTTTGTAATGAGCACCTGCGCGCCAGCGGCGGCGTACAGTCGATGAATACGGGAAACCGTCTGCGGTTCGGCGAGGTTCCAAAATGCCGGCGGAATATCGGCGGCGCCGCATTCGCTCAGCAACACACTGCCCATGGGGCCCTGTGCCAGCAATGTCTCACCGGCAAGTCGGCGCATAAGCTCCTCGCCGCCAAAGCGATTGTAATAACTCGTATCCATATATGTATTTCGCTATTCCTCGACGCTGATTCCCTGCTTTTCGAGATAGGCGAGCCAGCGGTTCATCGTATCCTCGGAAAGCGCATGTTCCATCATGCAGGCCTCGGCATCGGCGCGCTCAAAATCGACGCCGAGCTCCTGGACCAAAAACGTGCGAACCAGACGATGACGATACCAGATAGCCGAGCCGACCTCGCGCCCACGGTCAGTCAGGATAACTTTGCCGTAGTGAGACTGTTCGACAAGCTCGGATGCCTTGAGAGCCGAAACCGCCTTGTTGACCGATGCCTTCGAGACGCCAAGGCGCTGTGCGATATCGACCGACCGCACGCCGCTGGTCTCCCCATCTTCGCTTTCGATGCGAACCATGCACTCCAAGTAGTCTTCGTTCGCCACCGTTAGGTGTAGCTCGCGCGAGCTATTTGTCGTATCCATGAACATCCGTCCCTTCTGCACTCAATGGCTGATTCTACCCCATCCAAGCGTCGCGGTATGCCGCGGCATACCGTGCTAGAGTTCTTGTTGCACACGACGACCAAGATTGGAGCGGTCTTTATGGAAAACACCACCACGAACCCCGACGTCCTCGAGCGTTTTTTGCGCTATGTCCAGATCAACACGCAGTCCGAGGATGCCAACTGCGACCAGGTGCCGTCGAGCACCGTACAGTTTGACCTTGCCAACGTGCTTGCCGAGGAACTGCGCGAGCTGGGTGCAACCGATGCCCATGTAACCGAAAACGCCTATGTCTGCGCGCACATTCCCGCTAGCGCCGGTTCCGAGAATAAGCCCGCCCTGGGCCTGATCGCGCACCTCGATACCACCGAGGTCGCGCCGGGCGCCGGCGTAGCGCCGCACATCGTGCACTACGAGGGCGGCGATCTGGTTTGCGGCATCGTCAACGGCAAGCCCGTGTCCATGAGCACCGCCAAACTTCCTGCCCTCAATAACCTGGTGGGTGAGGACCTTGTCTGCAGTGACGGCACCACACTGCTGGGCGCCGACGACAAGGCGGGTGTCGCCGAAATCATGGCACCTGTCTCTTATACACATCTGACGCTGCCGACGAACTCTAGGGTGTAG
>UQIY01000077.1 GCA_900541195.1 uncultured Collinsella sp.
CCGGTCTCGTGGGCTCGGAGATGTGTATAAGAGACAGCGTCTACAAGACCTACCAGGCGCTGGTGGACGGAGACTTGACCGATCGCGACTTGAAACCACTCCGTCGCGGCATCGAGCTCGACGACGGCCTGTGCCAGCCGGCAATCTGCCGCGTCATTAACGCGCGCGAGGCCGAGGCCGTAGCTCCCCAGGGCGTCAAGCCCGGGACCACCGCCGTGGAGGTCATCATCCGCGAGGGCCGCAAGAACCAGGTCAAGCGCATGCTGAGCAAGATCCACCATCCCGTGATCCGCCTGCACCGCTGCAACTTTGCCGGTCTGGAGCTCAAGGACGTGGCCAAAGGCTCGTGGCGCGAGCTCACCGACCGCGAGGTGCAGATCCTCAAGGCCGGAGGCATCCCGCCCAAGCAGGCCAGCTCCAAGCGGGGCAACCCCAACGCGACAGCGGCCAACCCCGCGACCCGCACGCGTCACCACGGCAGCCACGGCTCCGCGCCCAAGCGCAACACCTACCGCGAGCGCTACACGAGCTAGGCAACCCGCCAATCCGCAGCGCCCGCGACCCATACCAGCACGTCAACCACCGAAAGGAAGCATTGCATGATCGTCGCCATCGACGGCCCCGCCGGTTCCGGCAAGTCCACCATCGCCAAGGAGACTGCCCGCCAGCTGGGCTTTAACAAGCTCGACACGGGCGCCATGTATCGCGCCGTCACCTTCGCCGCACTCGACCGCGGCATCGACCTGGACGACGAGGCGGCCATCGACGCCCTCGCCGAGCAGATCGAGATTCGCTTTACCAACGGCACCGGCGAGGACACGCGCCTGACCATCGACGGCCAGGACGCATCGGCTGCCATCCGCACCCCGCAGGTCGACGCCAACGTGTCCAAGGTCTCGGCCTACCCGGGCGTGCGCGCCGCCATGCTCATCCACCAACGCCGCGCCGCCGAGGACCGCGATATTGTCGCCGAGGGTCGCGACATCGGCACCGTCGTGTTCCCCAACGCGCAGGTCAAGGTATTCCTGACCGCCGACCCGCGCGAGCGCGCCCGTCGCCGCGTGCTGCAGCGCCACCAAAACGACGCCCAGCCGCTCACAACCGAGCAGCTCGAGACCGAGGTCGACGAGACCCTCGATGCCCTCAAGCAGCGCGATAAGCTCGACAGCAGCCGCGAGGTCGCGCCGCTCGTTCCCGCCGAGGACGCGGTGCACGTCGACTCCACCGCCCACACCATCGATGAGGTCGTCCGCATTATCGAGGACCTCATCAACCAAAGGAGGTAGCCCATGCGCCTGTTTAAGCAGACGCCCGAGGATTACTACAACGCCCCTTATGCCGAGTTCCCCGCGCTCATCCGCGGCACCGTCGCTGTAGTCATGGGCATCCTGTGGGTCTTCTCCAAGCTCATGTGGCGCTGGAAGGTCGAGGACAGCGACTTGCTGTTTGAGCGCCAGGAAGGCCGCGGCAGCGTGGTCATCTGCAACCATACCTCGATGGCCGAGCTGCTGGCCGTGGAGACGGCGTTGTTCTTTGGCGGCCGCCGTGTGCGCCCCATTTTTAAGTCCGAGTTTGCCAAGAGCAAGATCGTACGCTGGGCCTTTAGCCGCGTGGGCGGCATTCCCGTCGAGCGCGGCACCGCCGACATGAAGTGCCTGCGTGCCGCCCAGCATGCGCTGCAACGCGGCGAGGACGTCTTGATCTTCCCCGAGGGCACGCGCATCCGCTCGCGCGAGATCAAGCCCGAGGTCCACGGCGGCTTTGCGCTCATCGCCCAAATGGGCAAGGCGCCCGTCAACCCGCTCGCCATCTGCGGCTGGTCCGATATCACGCCTGCGGGCAAAAAGATCATGCGCCCCAAAAAGTGCTGGATCCGAGCCGGCAAGGCCATCTCGCTATCCGATGCACCGACCGAGCTCAAGCGCAAGGAGCGCCTGGCTTGGTTTGAGTCCGAGGCCATGAGTCGTGTCTACGCCATGCGCGATGACCTGTGCGCCGAGCACCCGGGCAGGTTCTAGCCATGGGCGAGGAAATCATGAGCACTGCCGAGGCTGTGGCCGGCAAGGCAGACGCCCCCACCATCGAAATCGCTGCCCACGCCGGCACCTGCTACGGCGTGCAGCGTGCGCTCGACATGGCCCTGGCGGCCGCCCCGCAGGTGGGGGAGACCGCCCAGGTCCACACCCTGGGTCCGCTCATCCATAACCCCATCGTGGTGCGCGAGCTTTCCGAGGCGGGCGTCGGTCTGGCCGAGACCCTGGACGATGCCGCATCGGGCACCGTGATTATTCGCGCGCACGGCGTGGTGCCGCAGGTGATCGAGGCCGCTCGCGAGCGCGGTCTCGACGTGGTCGATGCCACCTGCCCCTACGTCAAGAAGGTCCACGTGGCCGCCGAGCGCCTGGTTCGCGAGGGCTATCGCGTGCTCGTCGTGGGCGAGCCGGGCCATCCCGAGGTTGAGGGCATCCTGGGCCATGCCGGCGATGACGCGCAGGTCGTGAGCTGCGCCGCCGATGCGGACGCGCTGCCGCTCAAGGGCAAGGTGGGCCTGGTTGTGCAGACCACCCAAACCGCGCAGAACCTGGCCGAAGTCGTGGCTGCCATCACGCCGCGCGTGCAGGAACTGCGCGTGATCAACACCATCTGCGCCGCCACGAGTGAGCGTCAACAGGCAGCAGCCGCACTTGCCAACCGCTGCGACTGCATGGTCGTGGTGGGCGGCAAGAACTCGGGCAACACCCGCCGCCTGGCGCAGATTTGCGCAAACGCCTGCGAGCGTACGTATCACATCGAGGAAGCTTCCGAGCTACAGGCCGCGTGGTTTACCGACGCTCACCACATCGGCATCACAGCCGGAGCCTCCACCCCGCAAGAACACATCGAGCGCGCCGTCGAGCGCATCAAGGAGCTTTGCCGCTAATCATGGACCAGACCGTACCCGCATACGCCGCCGAGGTGGCCGATTACGGGCGCAGCCGCGACCCCGAGCCGGGTGAGGGCGCGCTCGTTAAAAACGTGCGTCCCGAATCGCCCGCGTGGGATGTGGGTATCGAGCCGGGCATGCGCGTGCTCACGGTCAACGGCGAGCAACTGACCGATATGATCGTGTGGCTATGGGAGGCAGATGACGACACCGTCGAGTTGGAGGTTTTCGACCCGCGCGACGACACCGTCACCCCCGTCGAGCTCGATCGCTTTCCCGGCGAGGACTGGGGCCTTGAGTTCGATGGCCCCATCTTCGACGGCATGCGCACCTGCGTAAACGCCTGCGTGTTCTGCTTTATGACCATGCTGCCCAAGGGCGGTCGCTCCACGCTCTACATTCGCGATGATGACTACCGCTTGAGCTTTTTGCAGGGCAACTTTGTCACGCTCACGAACCTTTCCGACGAAGATGTTCAAAACGTCATCCAACGCAACATGAGCCCCATGAACGCTGTCTCTTATACACATCTCCGAGCC
>UQIY01000078.1 GCA_900541195.1 uncultured Collinsella sp.
ACCGAGATCTACACCCTAGAGTTCGTCGGCAGCATCAGATGTGTATAAGAGACAGCATGGCGCCCGTGCGAACGCAGAGGTTATACGTAAAGACGGCGGCGATAATCACCAACACGATGGGCCACAGCGCCATCAAAAAGCCCTCGAGCGAGGCCGTGGCTATCTGCGCCACCGGCAAATGCCACCACGCAAAGGCGAGCACGCACGAAAGAACAAACGAACCAATCGCGGCTTTCCAGGCCGGCCATTTAAAGCACAGCAGCATCACGACAAGCCAGATGATAGGCACAAGAGCCAGCAAAAATGCGGCGACGTCCATGGGTAAAAGCTCCTTGGTACCGCGAGGGCGGCATCGGGGGTGTCATAAAACTTGAACAGGATAACGCACGCTTACCGACAATTTTCTGCCGCCTGCCGAAATATTGAACAATCCGTTCAAAAACACGAGCAAACACCGCCGCGTCTATACTAGAGCGCAGCAATAGAAAGGACTCCGCCTTGAGCATCACGCCCCTCAATAGCATCCGCCGCGCCATCGCCCGCCGCAACGGCGTCACCGACCCCACCGTATCGGGCGGGGCGCACGGGCAGGGCGGACGCATCGAGAACGGCCTGTTCCCCGCATCGCACACCGCCGAGGAGCTCGCACGAATCCAAGAGCTAAGCCAGCGTAACGCCGGCGGTCCCGACAGCAACCAGGCCACACGCCGTCGCCGCGAGCGCGATCGCCAGCCCGGCCCCATCCACCGCATGGTCAATGCCTGGTGGAACCGCCTGCTCGGAGCCGTCTACGGCGGCGGCTTCTCCACGCAAGAAGCCGAGTACGAAGATCATGCCACCCGTCGCGACTACCTTTGGAATACCCTGGGCACCGCCGTATGGGGCATGGCGTTTCCTCTGCTCACCATCGTGTCCACGCAGCTCGTGGGCGCCGAGGAAGCCGGCAAGTTCTCCATTGCGTTTGTCACCGGCACGCTCATCATGATCGCGTGCAACTACGGCGTGCGCAATTTTCAGGTCTCGGACATCGACGAGAAGGCGTCCTTTGCCTCCTACCAGCTCAACCGCTGGCTTTGCGGAGCATTCGCGCTGGCCTGCGGCCTTGCATACAGCAGTGCCCGCGGCTACGACGCGCAGATGGCAACGATCGGCCTGGGCGTCTACCTGTATAAGGTGATCGACGGTGTGGCGGACGTGTATGAGGGCCGCCTACAGCAGGCCGATAAACTCTACCTGGCCGGCATGAGCCAAACGCTGCGCTCCGTCGGCGTCATCGCGGTCTTTAGCGTGGCGCTGTTCCTTACGCGCAGCATGCCCATCGCGGCCATGGCCATGGGTGTCACCGCCATCGTCTCGCTCGTGCTGGTCACCGCGCCGCTGGCCCTGCTCGAAACCGAAAAATCGCGTCGCGTGAGTCTGCGCGAGGTCGGCCACCTGTTTGTCCAGTGCGCCCCGCTCTTTGGCGCACTGTTCCTGTTCAACCTCATCGAGAGCATGCCCAAGTTTGTGATGGAAGGCACGCTGGCCTACAAATATCAGCTGTACTTTAATGCCCTGTTCTTTCCGGCGCAGGCTATTTTGCTGAGCATTGGATTTGTCTATAAACCGCAGCTTTTGCGTCTGTCGAGCATTTGGGCGAACCCGCGCAAGCGCCGCCGTTTTGACTTGATTATTATTGCCGTTATGGCGCTGATCGTGGCCATCACCGGCGTATGCGCCGCATTTATGGCAGGCCCCGGTATTCCCCTCATGAGCTTTATGTACGGCCTCAGCTTTGAGCGCTACCGCACATTGGCGCTGCTGATGGTCGTCGCCGGCGGCGTAACCGCGGCCATCGATTTTATCTACGCCATTATCACGGTGCTGCGCCACGCCGGCGACGTCACCAAGATTTACCTCATCTGCTTTGCCGTGAGCGTGGTGCTCCCGGTGATCCTGATCAACCTGTTGGGCCTGATGGGCGCCGTCGTGAGTTACCTGGCTATCATGGCCCTGCTGCTGGTGCTGCTGATTGTCGAGTACGCCCACATCCGCCAACGCATCGAACGCGACCGCAACCCATACGGCGCCTAATTAGCTGCCCCCGGTCACCGGAATTTGCGATGGAATCACCCCGGCTGGGGTCTCGTTGCGGACAATATGCATCACGCAAAACTAAGTGAGTAGACTTTTACCGAATCCCCGACCACACCGACAAAGCACAAGTCTGTGACCTGCGGTTTTATTGAGGCGAACATGTTGAGTGCTCGGCATTTCCAAAAAAGTCTACTCACTTAGCCAGCGGGCGGCCAAATGATTATTTAATCCCCGTCCCAGAAAAATCAATTAGCGGGCAGAAGGGCAAAAGTAGTCAAAAAGGCCCCGTCCCAAATTAGCTACCCTTTGCAGCGATTATTCGCCCGGGTTGATGTTCGCATAGAACTCCGCCCCGTCGTCCAGGCGCAGGATGCCAACGCGGCCGAACTCGGAACCGGTGGCCGCCGCGCAATCGATATCGATGCGATCGGGCACACCGGCGGTATCCTCGCCACCCAGGCACACAATCTGCCCGCGGCCCGACTCCTCGTCGAGTCCCGCCAGGCCGCCGACCTCGCAATAACGCCCGAGCGACACCGTGGGCGTGTGGCCGCTCACCACGACCGGGCCCTTGCCCTCGGCAGAAAGCAGTCCCGTCGGAGCATCCCAGTAGCCGTGACGAATCCACAGCAAGTCATCGGACGACTGCACGGCGAGCATTTGCTGCAGAAGCTCGCTATCGACATCAACCGCTCCCCTGCCGTCGCCGCAATCGACACCATGCTCAAGCAAAAACGCACGCGCCGCCTCGGTCTGAATGCCGGCGTGCACCAGGAGGTACGGTCGCTCGGCAGTCTCGACCACCGCATAGAGCGGCAGGGCAGCAGCCCAGCGCACCAGCTCCTCGTATGCCTCAAATTCCATTTCGTTGAGCTGTTGGCGAGTAGTCCAACCGCCATTGATATCCCAGGTCTCGGCATCGAGCGGGTCCTGGCCAATGATCGCGTCGAGCATAATCTGCTCGTGGTTGCCCTTAAGCACGCGAGCGTTGGGCAGCGACCGCACCAAGTTGATGACGCCGACCGAATCGGGGCCGCGGTCGATCATGTCGCCCAGCACATACAGCGTGTCGTCGGACGTCAGCGAGATCTTGGAAAGGGCCTCGTCCAGCGCGCGCACGTGCCCGTGAGCATCAGATGTCACATAGATCGCCATGGAACGCCTTTCCCTGCATTACGGCCGAAGCCCGATGCCACGACTAAAACTTCAAGTTGAACTTAAACGTTACCCATTGTACTCCGTTGCAATAAAGCTGGAAAGTGCCACCGCTGCCAACGGTCACAAGCGGCCGCCCGCACGCCCCGAAAACCTGTCTCTTATACACATCTGACGCTGCCGACGAACTCTAGGGG
>UQIY01000079.1 GCA_900541195.1 uncultured Collinsella sp.
TGGGCTCGGAGATGTGTATAAGAGACAGGCCTGCATCAACCGCAGGCAGCGCGCCTTCTATTATTTGGACGGAACCCGTATCCCGGCATTCCTTACTACTTACCGTCGTCGTCCTGGGCTTCATCGCGCGCATAGAGCTCCAGCATGCGGCGGCGGTATTCGCGCACGGCGAGCTTGGCGCGCTCCAGGCGGCGACGCTCATGCGGAGTCAGCTCGGACGTGTCGATCTCGTCTCCATAGGTCTTATCGGCAAGCAGGTGCGCCGCGTCCACGATGCGGGCATCGATGTGGCCGCTCGCCGCCTCGGCGGAAAGACGCTCGGCAATCGTATCGAGCGTAGGCAGACCCTCGAATACGCGACCGTGACCATGCGAGGTCAGCAGCTCGTGCTCGCGTGCGAGCAGGCTCGCCAAATCGTGATGGGCACGCAGGATGTCGAGCGCATCGGATGGATGCTCGGCAACCTCTGCCACGGCGGCGACCGGTGCGGCATCGACCACGCGGTAGAAGAGCTGCGCGAGCAATGGCATCAAGAACACCGTAATGGCACCGGCGGCAACCATGACCGACGCAATATCTTGCGACAGCGCGCCCGCGTTGACGGCAACGCTTGTCACGGCAACGATGATCGGCAGCGCCGTGGTGCAGTAGAGCGCCACGGTGATGCGGCCATACGCCGACACATCGCGCGTCGCAGAACAAATGCTCATGGAAATAAGAATGGGCACCGCACGAATAATCAGCAGCGCCACGATAAAGCCCACGAGCAGCCCGGGGCGCGACACCACGGCCGTCAGATCGATCTTCGCGCCCGATACGGTAAAGAACACCGGAATCAAAAAGCCGTAGGCCAGGCCGTCGAGCTTGGTCTCGAGCGTATGGTTGCCCTCGGGGATGATAAAGCGCAAGACAAAGCCGGCGGCAAAAGCGCCCAACACGATATCGAGGCTAAAAATGGCGGAAAACGCCACGAGCGTGACCAAAATAAGCACCGTCAGGCGCACGAACGTCTGCGATGTGGTATCGGCGCGCTCCTGAATAAAGGCGAAAAAACGGCTGCCGATGCGTTTGGAGCGGCTGGGGACCACGGCCAGCAACACGCAGACCACAGCAAACAGGCCAAGGATCACAAGCGTCTCGATGCCCGTACGGGCAGACAGCAGCACCGACATGGCGAGCACGGGACCGAGCTCGCCCCAAGTACCATACGCGAGAATCGAGTCGCCCACACGCGTGCCGGTGAGCGAGCGCTCGCGCAAGATGGGCATGAGCGCTCCAAGCGCCGTCGAGGTCAAGGCGAGCGTCACGGCAATACCGTCGAAATGGCTGACCGAGAACCACGGCGTAAAGCGCACGGCAAGCCAGGCGATACCAAACGTGACGGCCCACGTGGCCATACCGTAGCGCCCCTCCACACCCGTAATGTTCTTAGGGTCGATCTCAAAGCCGGCGAGCAGGAACAAAAAAGCCAGGCCGAGCTCGGAAACAAGCGAGACCTCGGCATCTACATGGATGACGCCGAGCATATGGGGTCCCAGCACCGCGCCGAACACGAGCAAAAAGACCGTCTCGGGAACGGGTTTTCCGGGGATCGCCGAGGCGATGAAGGGGCTTGCAAAGGCCACGAGCGCGATGATGGCGAGTGAAACGAATGCCATGTGATGCCTTTCTCTTGTTTGCGCTTCACTGTAGCACCCTCGCCGTCCTCAACGCGCCACGAGCTGTCGTATCATAGTGAGGTTTACAAACATGTGGCTCAAGGCGACCGCAGGGCAGTCCCCGCAAACCGACCGCTGCCGCATACCGTACCGTACGCCCAACCGATCAGGAAGGCAGGAACCAATGGTCTCTCGTATCTACGTGGAGAAGAAACCCGGGTTCGACGTCGAGGCTCAGCAGCTCAAGAGCGAGCTGACCGAGATTCTCGGCATCAAGGGCATCGAGGCCCTGAGGATCATCAACCGCTACGACGTCGAGGGCATCGACGAGGAGCTTTTCCGCTCCTGCGTGCCGACCGTCTTTAGCGAGCCCCAGGTCGATGTGACCTACGACGAGCTCCCCGCAAGCGATGGCGCCGTCTTTGCCGTCGAATTCCTGCCTGGCCAGTTTGACCAGCGCGCCGACTCCGCCAGCGAGTGCGTGCAGCTCATCAGCCAGGGCGAGCGCCCCGCCGTGCGCTCCGCCAAGGTCTATATGATCTCGGGCGCTCTGGACGAAGCCGCCCTCGAGTCCATCAAGCACTACGTGGTGAACCCCGTCGAGGCCCGCATCGCCTCGCTCGACCTGCCCGAGACGCTGTACATGGAGACGCCCGAGCCCCAACCCGTCGAGGTGCTCGATGGCTTCCGCGAGCTCGACGAGGCCGGCCTTGCCGCCTTTATCGCCGATCGCGGCCTTGCCATGGACGAGGCGGACATTGCCTTCTGTCAGCAGTACTTCCGCGATGAGGACCGCGACCCCACCATCACCGAGATCCGCGTGATCGACACCTATTGGTCCGACCACTGCCGCCACACCACCTTCGGCACCGTCCTGGATGACGTGACGATCGACGACGTCGTGGTGCAGCAGGCCTTCGACCGCTACATGGAGATGCGCCACGAACTCGGCCGCGACGCCAAGCCCGTCTGCCTCATGGACATGGGCACCATCGGCGCCAAGTACCTTAAGAAGACCGGCGTCATGACCGATGTCGATGAGTCCGAGGAGATCAACGCCTGCACCGTCAAGGTAAAGGTCGATGTCGACGGCGAGGACCAGGACTGGCTGTTCCTCTTTAAGAACGAGACCCATAACCACCCGACCGAAATCGAGCCCTTCGGCGGTGCCGCCACCTGCGTGGGCGGCGCCATCCGCGACCCGCTCTCGGGCCGCAGCTATGTGTACCAGGCCATGCGCGTCACCGGCGCCGGCGACCCCACCGTCCCGGTTTCCGAGACGCTCGAGGGCAAGCTGCCGCAGCGCAAACTCGTGACCACTGCTGCCGCCGGCTACTCCAGCTACGGCAACCAGATCGGCCTTGCCACCGGCCAGGTCAACGAGCTCTATCACCCCGGTTACGTGGCCAAGCGCATGGAGGTCGGCGCCGTCGTGGGCGCCACCCCGGCAAACCACGTTCGTCGCGAGTGCCCCGCCCCCACCGACAAGATCATCCTGCTGGGTGGCCGCACCGGCCGTGACGGCATCGGTGGCGCCACCGGCTCCTCCAAGAGCCACAACAAGGCCAGCCTGGACACCATGGCCAGCGAGGTGCAGAAGGGCAACGCCCCGGAGGAGCGCAAGCTCCAGCGTCTCTTCCGCGACCCCGCCGTCACCCGCCTCATCAAGCGGTGCAACGACTTCGGCGCCGGCGGCGTCTGCGTCGCGATCCTGTCTCTTATACAC
>UQIY01000080.1 GCA_900541195.1 uncultured Collinsella sp.
TCCGCACATGTGCGGATGAATGTGGGAAGTGTTCGGATGAAGTTGATAATCAAGGCTCGTGGTGAGGTCGTGAGCCCGTAAAAGGTGTGCGTGCGCTTGCCGCTTGTATCTGCTATCATTCCTAGTCTGTGCGCTCATGCGGGCGTGGCGGAATTGGTAGACGCGCCAGATTTAGGTTCTGGTGGGATTCCCGTGAAGGTTCGAGTCCTTTCGCCCGCACCAACGCACCCGCGTCGGTTTATGCCCTCGCGACGCTTGTTGCATAAAGGTACCAGCACCTCAGATAAGCTGGGCAGTATGAGGAGGAACGTGTTGAACATCACCGCTTCTGACGTCAAGGACGCCAAGCTCACCGCTACGGTCACCATCCCGGCCGCCGACGTCGACGCCGCGATCAAGAAGGCCTACAAGGAGACCGCCAAGAAGTACCGCTTCCCGGGCTTCCGCGCCGGTAAGGCCCCCCGTCCGGTCATCGACTCCGCTCTTGGCGCCGAGGCTACCCTCGCTCAGGCCACCAACGACCTGATCGCCGCCAACGAGCCCGCCGTGCTCAACGAGCTGGACATCGTCCCCACCAAGAGCGGTGACTACAAGGAGCTCGACCTCGCCAAAGATCACGAGGACTACACCTACACCGTCGAGTTCTCCCTGCGTCCCGCCGCTGAGCTCTCCTCCTTCGACGCCGTCGAGATCGAGATGCCCCCCGCGGAGGTCACCGAGTCCGAGATCAACAACCAGGTCGAGATGCTCCTCAACTACCGTGCCACCTTCGAGGACGTCGAGGGTCGCGCTGTCGAGGCCGAGGACTACGTTACCGTCGACCTCAAGGCCATCGAGAACGCCGACAACTTTGCCGCCGAGGGCCGCATGCTCATCGCCGGTAGCGACAGCAACCCCAAGGAGTTCAACGAGGCCCTGATCGGCGCCAACGTCGACGACGTCAAGTCCGTCACCTGGACCGACGAGGCCGAGGAGGGCGAGGAGGCCGAGACCCACACCGTCGAGGTCACCGTTAAGGGCATCAAGGTCCGCAACACCCCCGAGCTCACCGACGAGCTCGTCAAGTCCGACTTTGGCTTCGACAGCATCGACGCTATGCGCGACGCCATCAAGCTCGAGATCGAGCAGGACAAGGCTTCCCGTCTCCCGGCCGAGAAGGAGAACCGTTGCGTCTCCGCTCTCGCCGAGCGTCTGCAGCTCGACGAGATGGACGCCGACTACGAGCAGTCCGTCTTTGAGGAGCTTGGCCAGAACTTCCTGTCCAACCTCGCTGCCCGCGGCATGACCCTGGACACCTGGCTGCCCGCTTCCGGCCTGACCATGGAGCAGTTCATCGGCGACCTGCACAAGCAGGCCAACGATGTTGCCCGTGAGTCCCTGGCTCTGGACGCCCTCGCCCGCGAGCTCAAGATCGAGGTCACCGAGGACGACATCAACGCCGAGTTCGAGAAGGCCGGCGTCAAGGACGTCGAGGCTTCCAAGGCCGAGTTCATCGCCGATGGCCGCATGCCTGCCGTCCGTGAGTCCATCCGTCGCTCCAAGGCTGTCGACCACCTGGTCGAGAACGCCAAGGTGACCGAGGTCGACGAGACCGCCAAGGACGCCGAGTAATTCTCGCCACCTTGCCCGCGAGCGCATGCGTGTGCCCGTGATGGGGTAAAGTTATACACCGGTTATCCGGTTGCTTCGTACGGTGCCAGCCAATGCATAGCATGCGGGCACCGTACGTTTATCTAGAACCAATTTGGTCCGTAAGAGAGAAATGGAGATGCGTATGATCGCTAAGTTCGATTCCGCCCTCGTGCCATACGTTATCGAGCAGACGCCGCGCGGCGAGCGCAGCTACGATATCTATTCGCGCCTGCTCAACGACCGCATCATCTTCTTGGGCGAGGAGATTAACTCCGTCAGCGCCAACCTGGTCGTTGCCCAGCTGCTGCATCTTGAGAGCCAGGATGCCGAGAAGGATATCTCGCTTTACATCAATTCGCCCGGTGGCGAGGTCTACTCCGGCCTGGCGATTCTTGACACTATGAATTTCATTAAGCCGCAGGTCTCCACTATTTGTGTCGGTATGGCCGCGTCTATGGCCGCCGTGCTGCTTTCGGCTGGCGCCAAGGGCAAGCGCTTCTGCCTGCCGCACTCCAAGGTTATGATTCACCAGCCCAGCGGCGGTGCCCAGGGTCAGCAGACCGAGATCGAGATTGTGGCCGAGGAGATCAAGAAGACCCGTCGCGAGCTCAACCAGATCCTGTCCGATGCCTCGGGCCAGCCCATCGAGAAGGTCCAGGCCGATACCGAGCGCGACAACTACCTGACCGCTGCCGAAGCCCTCGACTACGGCCTGATCGACCGCATCGTCACCTCGCGCGACCTCGCCGCGAAGGACGCCTAGGATGGCCGGTAACATGCAGGACAACTTCGACGAGAACGGCAATCCCATCCGCTGCTCCTTCTGCGGAAAAGAGCAGGGGCAGGTTCGCCGCCTGGTGAAGGGCCCGACCAACATCTTTATCTGCGACGAGTGCGTCGCCGCCTGCTCCGAGATCCTGGAGGAGTCGCTGGCTTCGGACTTTATGGACGCTGCCCGCAACGGCAAGCTGCCGGGCTTCCTCAACGATCACGGCCAGGCTGCGTCCCAGCCTGCCATGGATCCCGAGGCCGAGGGCTTTGAGCTCGAGGACGATGCCCGTCAGGTCATCACGCACGTGCCGACGCCGCACGAGATCTACGATGAGCTTTCGGCCTATGTCATGGGCCAGGAGGACGCCAAGCGCGCCATGTCGGTTGCCGTGTACAACCATTACCGCCGCGTGATCGAGGGCGGTGCCGCGGTTTCTGCCTTTGGTGACGGCATGGGTTCGCAGCTCGACGACGATATGGACGAGGTAGAGCTCGCCAAGTCCAACATTTTGCTGCTCGGTCCCACCGGTACCGGTAAGACACTGCTCGCCCAGACGCTCGCGCGCATCCTCGAGGTGCCGTTTGCCATCGCCGATGCCACCGCGCTCACCGAGGCCGGCTACGTGGGCGAGGACGTGGAGAACATCCTGCTCAAGCTCATCAACGCTGCGGATGGCGATATCGAGCGCGCGCAGGTTGGCATTATCTACGTGGACGAGATCGACAAGATCGCCCGAAAGGCCGAGAACCTCTCCATCACCCGCGATGTTTCGGGCGAGGGCGTTCAGCAGGCGCTGCTTAAGATTCTTGAGGGCACGGTGGCAAGCGTTCCGCCCACCGGCGGCCGCAAGCATCCCCAGCAGGAGCTGATCCCCATTGACACCACCAATATCCTGTTCATCTGCGGCGGGGCCTTTGACGGAATCGAAAAGATCATTGAGGCC
>UQIY01000081.1 GCA_900541195.1 uncultured Collinsella sp.
TGCGCATCCATCCCCGCCCCTTTCGCATCGAGCAATGATGTCGGCAATCCGCATCGCCACGCCCGCGCTACCCGCGCTGCGGACCCGCTGCCGCCACGAGCGGCTCAAGACCCAGCTCGCGCGCATAATCTTCTTGCGTAAAGACTTCGACCAGTTCAAACGTATCCGTCGCATCGTCAAACGCAAAATGCAGCACCGAGCAGTTGCCCG
Source organism: uncultured Collinsella sp. (assembly GCA_900541195.1). GTDB lineage: Bacteria > Actinomycetota > Coriobacteriia > Coriobacteriales > Coriobacteriaceae > Collinsella. The sequence goes on from UQIY01000081.1 coordinate 211, forward strand.
GAACGCGCTCGCGCTCGTCGGCCGCCGCTCCCCTCACGTGGTCCAAAAATTCCTTGATGGACGAGGCGTGGCTCACCGCGAGCACGCACTCGTGGTCCGGACGTCGCATAAGATCGGTCAACGTCGCCACCATGCGCTCGCGCACCTGCATCTGCCCCTCGCCGCCAAATTGGCGGTAGAAGTCACGCCACGGACGCTCGGGCATGAGCATCACGCGCTCGGCCTCAAAATCGCCAAAGAACCACTCGCACAGACCGTCCAGACGCTCGTAGGCAAGGCCCGGCCACAGGTTGGCGATAGTCTGCTCGGTGCGATGCAGCGTCGAGGTGTAGGCGTGGTCGGGCTCGATGCCACGCGCTCGCAAGAACATGCCAGCGCGCGCCGCCTGCTCGCAGCCCAACTGCGTGAGCGGCGAATCACTCCAGCCCTGAATAATGCGCTTGAGGTTAAATATCGTCTGTCCATGACGGACCAGATACAGGTCTTTATTCATAGGGGTCCTTTCGTTCGTTACCAGTCAAGGAGCGAAAACGCCCCGTCGCAATAGCCAAAATGAAGCACGGCACCGTTGTCGGGCTGTCCTCCCCCGCCGGCCACATACTCAAGAAACTCCTGACAGGCAGAGCCGTGGGAAACGGCCAACACGCAGTCGTGCCGAGGCCGGGCCATAATACGAGACAGCGCCGCAACCATGCGCGCCCGTAGCTCGCCCTCCGACTCACCGCCAAAGGCAACCGGATAATCGCCCCAGGGTTGCGCCGGCATCTCGCGGTTTGATGTGCCCCCCAACGAACCCAAATGCCACTCGCGTAGGTCGTCGACCAGCTCTATGGGAAGGCCCTCACCAACGATCAGCTCGGCCGTGTGGCGCGCCCGACCCAACGGTGACGAATACACATGGTCAAAGGTCACGCCGCGCGCCTCAAACGCCGCGCGCGTCGCCAGCGCCTGCTCGAGCCCGCGCGCCGTAAGCGGCGAATCGTGCCAGCCCTGCAAAATGTTCCGCACGTTGAGCTCGGTCTGCCCATGCCGTACCAAATACAGATCGGCCACATGCCCTCCCCTCGCAGCACCACAAAGGGGCCAGGCACCTTTGTGGTGGTTTTGCCGCCGGATCGCGCCGCGACGACGCAGCTACACCAGCACGTCGGCAAGCGGGCGCTTGGGTACGTGGTGTACCTGTGCCTCATCACGCCAGTAATTGATAGAGCCATCCGGGTTGGAATCAATTGTATCGATCACCTGTGTCTCGGCGGGAACGCCAAAGACCATAATCAGCTTGACCTCGTACTTGTCGCCGTCAAGTCCCATGACATCAATCGCACGAGGCGGAAAGGCTTTGAACATGCACGCCGCCACCTCGGGCGTAGCGCTGCGGGCGGCGAGCATCATCGTCTGCGCGGCGATACCAGCGTCTGCCTCGGTAATTGGCGCGGCAGGCATGCCCGGAGCGGGACGCTCGGCAAGGATCGCGATATAGCCGGTCGGGCGCTCGCCCTCGACAGGACCCGACCAATCCTTGAGCGCACCAGCCCATGCGAGTTTTTCAAATAAGCTCGAACACTCCTCGGCGTCGCTCACCACATGAAAACGCAGACGCTGAGCATTGGCGCCGCAGGGAGCCAGGTGCGCCAGCTCTGCCAGCTCGAGCAAAAACTCGCGCGGCACGCGCATGGACTCGTCAAAGCGACGGCATGTGCGAGCACGACGGACCAGCGCGTCAAACGATTCCAGACCGAGCTTTTCGCAGCCCTGCTTTGCCATCGATTCGACACTCGACGGTGCCTCGGGAACTGCTTCGTTCATAGGAACCCCCCAATACAAGCCAATTGTTCTTAGGAAAATCTAACCTAAAACGCAGGCAATAACGAACAGAGCCGCAATGTTCTACACCTGTTGAATAGAAAAACGCGACATGGGGAACAACGAGAACAAATCGGGACCTTTGGGTTACACTTCGCCCTCCCCGACCCATACGCCGGTGCCTTTAGGCGATACTTGTTGTAGCAACTGCGGCATACGCCGCAAAAACAACAATGACGGCAAACGCCGCGCGGAAAGGAGACCTCATGGGCATCTTTAAGAACGACGACCAGCAGTCGAACCTGTTTGGATTTGACGAGAAAAGCATGGCAGGCAAGGCAATCAAGGCCGTGCGCTGGATCTACGCCGTCACGGGCGTCATCGCGCTGCTTGCCGGCATCGCGCTGCTGTTTGCGCCCGCCAAGTCCCTCGTCTTTTTGACGACCGTCCTGGGCTTCTACTTTGTGATCACGGCTGGCGTCAGGCTGTTCACCGCCATTTTTGAGCCGCTACTGCCCGCCGGCTGGCGCGTGACGAGCATCATCTCCAACCTGCTCATCATCCTGGGCGGCGTCATAATCCTGCGCAATCAGGCCTTCTCGACCGCGACGCTCACCACGCTCGTGGTGGTCGTGGCTGGCTTTGGCTGGATCGTCGAAGGTGTCATGTCCATTCTGGAGTCCGAGCTTTCGTCCAACCGCGCCCTCGCCATCCCTGTCTCTTATACACATCTGACGCTGCCGACGAACTCTAGGGTGTAGATC
>UQIY01000082.1 GCA_900541195.1 uncultured Collinsella sp.
ACGAGATAGGCTCCGGTCTCGTGGGCTCGGAGATGTGTATAAGAGACAGGATCGTGTTGTGCCCCGGCATGAACGACGGCGAGGAGCTGCAGAAGACTCTGCGCTTTTGCGAGGAGCACGAGCAGATCACGAGCCTGGGCATCGTGCCGCTGGGCTTTACCAAGCACCAGAATCGCTTTACCTGGTCCTACAGCGACAAGCCCGAGCTGGCGCGCGAGACTATCGCCATGATCCGGCCCTTCCAGGACCGTGCCTTCGAGCGCTTTGGCCGCCACACCTTCCAGATGAGCGACGAGTTCTACCTGGATGCCGGCATCGAGCCGCCCGAGGCCGACTTTTACGACGGCTACCCGCAGTACTACGACGGCATCGGCATGATCCGATCCTATCTGGACGAGACCGACAACGTGCTCGCCGCCGATACCGAGCGCCTGCGCCGCGTTCGCGAGGAAATCGCCGCCAGTGGCCAGCGATTGCTGTGCCTCTCGGGTGCCAGTGCGCGCGATACGGTGGCGCGTTTTGTGGAATCACCGCACGGCCTTGCCGGTACCGTCACGGCCATCAAAAACCGTTACTTTGGCGGCAACGTGGACGTGACCGGCCTCATCGTCGCCTGCGACATCTTGGAGCAGCTGCCGCAGGACCTGTCGGGGGTTATGCTCTTTGTGCCTAAGCTCATGTTCAACGCCGACGGTATGACCCTTGACGAGTATCATCGTGACGAATTACTCGCAAGCCTTACCGGCCGCGGCGCCGAGGTTCATGTGGTGTCGACCATGCCGCATGAGCTGCTCGATACCCTGGAGCACATCCTTGGCATAACGCCCGCCAATTCAACTATTCCCGCTTACCCTACCCATTAAAGGAGAGCAGATGAAACCTATCGTCGCCGTCGTCGGACGCCCCAACGTGGGCAAGTCCACGCTCGTCAACCGCCTGGCCCAGACCTCGGACGCCATCGTCCACGAGTCCCGCGGCGTCACGCGCGACCGCTCGTATCACACGGCCGACTGGAACGGCCGTGAGTTCACCATCGTCGACACGGGCGGCATCGAGCCGCTCAAGAGCGACGACGTCTTTGCCACGTCCATCCGCGACCAGGCCCTTGCTGCCGCCGAGGAAGCAGCCGTCATTCTGTTTGTGGTCGACGGCCGCACCGGCGTTACCGAGGAGGACGAGTCGGTCGCCCGCATGCTCAAGCGCTGCGACAAGCCGGTCTTTCTGCTGGTGAACAAGCTCGACAACCCCGATCGCGAGAATGACAACATCTGGGAGTTCTATTCCCTCGGCATCGGCGAGCCCACGCCGCTCTCGGCCCTGCACGGCCACGGCACGGGCGACCTGCTCGACGACATCGTGGCCCTGTTGCCCGAGGAGGAGGACGAGGTCGCCGACGCGTTCCCCGATGCGCTTAACGTCGCCATCATCGGCCGCCCCAATGCCGGTAAGTCCTCGCTGTTCAACCGCATCCTGGGCGCCGACCGCTCCATCGTGTCCAACATCGCCGGCACCACGCGCGATGCCATCGACACCGTCGTCGAGCGCAACGGCAAGCACTACCGCATGGTCGACACCGCGGGCATTCGCAAGAAGAGCACCGTGTACGAGAACATCGAGTACTACTCCATGGTCCGCGGCCTGCGCGCCATCGACCGCGCCGACGTGGCGCTGCTCGTCGTCGACGCCTCCGTGGGCGTCACCGAGCAGGACCAGAAGGTCATGGGCTTGGCTATCGAGCGCGGCTGCGCCATCGTGGTACTGCTCAACAAGTGGGATCTTCTCGACGACGACCGCAAGCGCGAGGCCTGCATGGAGACCGTCGACCGCCGTCTGGGCGTCATGGCCCCCTGGGCCCAGTACCTGCGAATCTCGGCCCTGACTGGCCGTAGCGTCGAGAAGATCTGGTCGATGGTCGACGCGGCCGAAAAGACGCGCTCGCAAAAGATCACCACCTCGCGCCTTAACACGTTCCTCACCGACCTACGTGAGTTCGGCCACACCGTGGTGGACGGCAAGCGCCGCCTGCGCATGCACTACGTGACCCAGACGGGCGTCAACCCGCCGACGTTTACGTTCTTCGTCAACCATAGCGACCTGGTCAACGACACCTACCAGCGCTACGTAGAGAACCGTATGCGCTCGACCTTCGATTTTTCCGGCACGCCCATTCGACTCTTCTTTAGGAAGAAGGAGCAAAAGGATGCATAATCCGATTCTGCTGACCGCCATCTGCGCCGTGGTCTCGTTCTTTATCGGAGCGATTCCGTTTGGCCTGATCCTGGGCCGCGTGTTCAACCACACCGACATTCGCAAGGCGGGCTCCGGCAACATCGGCACCACCAACGCCTTGCGCGTAGCCGGCCCCAAGGTGGCCGCGCTCACGCTGCTGCTCGACTGCCTTAAGGGCGCCATCTGCGTCCTTATCGCCCGTCCGCTTATCGCGGGCGTGGGCTATGGCTTCCCTGTGAGCGTCATGGCGCCTGGAGCCCCCGGCGACTGGATGCTCGGCGTCATTTGCCTGGCGGCCGTATGGGGCCACATTTTCTCGCCCTACCTCAACTTCCATGGCGGCAAGGGCATCGCGGTCGGTCTGGGCGCTGTCTCTTATACACATCTGACGCTGCCGAC
>UQIY01000083.1 GCA_900541195.1 uncultured Collinsella sp.
TGAAGTTATTGTGTGAGACATTTCATATCGAAATTCCAAATGAGTATAGATAACTGCAAATAACAGTTTGTAGGGGAGTTCTGATACTCCCCTATAAAAATGGCTATTTATCAACTGTTTGTTGTGACATAGCCTTACAATTTTAGCTGTGCTCGAGCCATGCCGATTCATCGTAGTAAACCGGCATAGTTTTTGACGGTCGGGCCAGACAAGCAAGTGGCGGTGCAACAATTGCTGATATTTTGTCCCCGCCAACAACGCCGGCTCGTTCTAACCTCGAACTTCTTCCAGCATCTGCTTGGCGTGCGCCAGGCTTGCCTCCGATTGATCGCCACTCAGCATGCGGGCGATCTCTGCGATGCGGGCATCCCCAGTCACCTCATCCAGATGCGTCTGGGGAACGTCGCCGGGTTCTTTGCTCACCACGTAGTGTTTGTCGGCCATGACGGCGACCTGCGCCAGGTGGGTTACGACAATTACCTGATGCGTAGCGGCGAGATCTGCCAGCACGCTCGCGAGGGCACGTGCTGTAGAGCCGCCGACACCGGCATCGACCTCGTCGAACACCAGCGTATCCACGCCGTCCGCGTTACCGAGAACGACCTTGCTCGCCAGCATGACGCGGCTCAGCTCGCCGCCCGACGCAATGCGGCGCAGGGGGCGCGGCGTCAATCCGGCACCAGTGCGATACAAAAGCTCATAGCTCGAAGGCCCCGCCAGCGTCCATTCGGCACGCGGAAGATCGCGCGACTCCCAAACGAGCTCGGCGTCGCCCATCTCCAGGCGCGCCATCTGACGGCCAACCTCGTGGCAAAAGCGAGGGGCTGCGGTATTCCGCACGCGTTTAAGCGCCTTAGCAGCGGCAAAAAGCTCGCGTTCGGCACACCCGAGCGTCTCGCGAGCCTTCTTGATCCGCTCATCACCATCGTCGACCAGCGACAACAGCTCTTGTGAGCGGTCGCGCATGGCAAAGACATCGTCCATGGTGGGGCCCCACTGACGCAGCAGGGCCTTAAGATCGGAATAGCGTTCGCGCATACGAGCCAGCTCGCGCGGATCGAAGGCGACTCCATCGCGATAGGTGCGCAGCTCGTTGGCACAATCCTCAAGCGAGATACAGGCATCCGAAAGCGCATCGGCAATGTCGCCCAGCTTTCGATCGACAGTAGCCATACGAGAGAGCTCCGCCACGGCACTGTTCACGGCATCGAGCGCTCCCCCTTCGGCAGCAAGCGATGCATGGGCATCATTGGCTGTGGCCACCAGCACCTCGGCATGCTCGGAGCGCGGCAGCAGCTCCTCGAGCTCCTCATACTCGCCCGGTTTGGGGTCGACCTCGGCGATGCGCTCCAGGGCGAAGCGCGCCTCCTCGACGCGACTCCCCTGCGCACGCGAGGCCTCTTCGACGCGACGGACCTCCTTGGCAGCCGCACGCGATGCCTTAAAGCAAGCACGGTAGTGCTCGAGCGCCTCGAGTGCCGGGCGCCCTGCCCAGGCATCGACCATGGCAACATGATGCGCCGGGTCGAGCAGGCGCTGGTGCTCGTGCTGACCGCAAAGATCCATCATCACGCCGACGCGCTCCGAAAGTTCGCGCACGCTGGCGATGCGGCCGTCAATTTTTACGCGGCTGCGGCCCTCGGCAGAAAGGCTGCGCTGCACGGTGACGCCCTCCGTGTCATGCGGGCCATCAAACAGGCGCGCCTCGACGCTGGCAAGTGCCTCGCCCTCGCGCACCGTCGACGAATCCGCGCGCTCGCCCAAAATGAGCTTAAGCGCCGAAAGCAGCGCGGTCTTACCGGCGCCGGTTTCTCCGGTCAGAACCGTTAGACCCGCGCTCGGAACCAACGTCGCCTCGCGAATGAGTGCAATGTTGGAAACCTGCAGCTCATCGATCATGGCGCACTCCGTAGAACACGCGGCTCACCGAGTTATAGAAGCTCTCGGGGCCGTAATCCAGCAGCAGCACATCGCCGGGACCACGGCGCACAGCCACGCTCTCGACCGTGCCATCGCAGGTAATAAACTGTCCATCGATGGCGATCGCCGGAACGCTCGGGCGATCATCGGACATAAAGATCTCCACGACATCGCTCGGCGAGGTCAAGAAGGCGCGAGCCTGAATGGTATGCGGGGCGATGGGCACACAGACCATGCCCGTGTAATCGGGGCTGACGATGGGGCCGCCGGCGGAAAGCGCGTAGCCGGTGGAGCCAGTCGCCGTCGATACAACCACGCCGTCGCCGCGCAGGCGGTCGATATGATGACCGGACACCGTGATGTCAAACTCGACCATATCGGACAGGGGCCCGCGCGTAAGGGCCATATCATTGAGGGCAAACGTGCGCACGACATCCTTCGTGCCGTCTTCGCGAACCGAAACGATATCGGCGGCGATGG
>UQIY01000084.1 GCA_900541195.1 uncultured Collinsella sp.
GAGCACAACCTTGCCAAGGTTGGGGTCGCGGGTTCGAGCCCCGTTGTCCGCTCCAACTATCTTACGCGGTTCTAACGAACCGCGTTTTTTGTTGACGCTGCGCGAGCCCCGGGCACCCCATCTTGCCCCCTCAATCGTCGGTCGCGTACATAAAGTACGCTTCCCTCCTCTTTCGCGGCAACCTGGGGCACCCGGAGCCCGCTCGCTGTTGTGGCCGGGGGAGTGAGTCTTCCGTTCTTTTCACTAATCGATCGATTCGTCCCAGGAGGCTCGAGCCCGAGAGGGAGCGAGCGTTTTGGGGTGTGGCTGTGGCGTTGTTTGCCTCGAATGACAGCTTTGGGCGTATCATCGTGGGCATCTCGCAAAACCTCGTTGCAAGGGAGGCTCACCCCATGGCTGCAGAAAAGTCCTCTTCGCGCTCATGGATGTCCGATGCCGCGATCTATCAGATCTACCCGCGTTCGTTTAAGGATTCGACCGGTTCGGGTCTGGGCGATATCGCGGGCATTACCCAGCAGATGGACTATCTTGAGCGGCTGGGCATCGAGGCCATCTGGCTGAGCCCGTTTTACCCTTCGCCTCTTGTCGATGGCGGCTATGATGTGGCGGACTACTGCGATGTCGACCCACGTCTCGGCTCGCTTGACGACTTCGATGACATGATCGCTGCGGCTCACGCGCGCGGCATCAAGGTCATCGTCGATATCGTGCCCAACCATTCATCCAACCAGCACCCCTGGTTCAAAGCCGCTCTTGCCGCCGGCCCCGGATCGCCCGAGCGCGCCCGTTATATCTTCCGCGATGGTCGCGGCGAGCATGGCGAGCTGCCTCCCACCAATTGGAATGCCAACTTTGGCGGCCCCGCCTGGACGCGTGTTGCGGACGGTCAATGGTATCTGCACATGTTTACGCCCGAGCAGCCGGACTTTGACTGGTCATGCCCCGAGGTTCACGCGTTCTTTTGCGACGTCCTGGCGTTTTGGAGCGATCGAGGCGTCGATGGCTTTCGCATCGATGTGGCGCACGGTCTCGCCAAGGATCTCGACCGCGATGACCTCGACCGGTGGCATCTCGCCGAGGGCGATGACATGGTTGACGACGGCGCCCATCCGCTGTGGGACCGCAACGAGGTCCACGAGATCTATCGCGAGTGGCGCCGCGTGTTCGACCGCTATAATCCGCCGCGCAGCGCCGTTGCCGAGGCGTGGGTGCTGCCTGAGCGCCAGTATCTCTATGCGCGTCCCAGCGAGCTTGGCCAGACATTCAACTTTGAGTTTGCCAAGGCCACTTGGACCTATGATGACATGCACGCTGCAATCGAGGAGGGCTTGAAGGCAGCTATCGAATCCGATTCCGCCTCGACCTGGGTACTCTCCAACCACGACGTGCCGCGCGTGGCGACGCGCTATGCCCTGCCGCAAATCAAGGCGACGCGCTACCACCAGATTGCGCTCGACTGGCTCTTACGCGACGGGTCGTCTTATGACGAGGACCGTGAACTCGGCGAGCGCCGCGCGCGGGCGGCTCTTTTGCTTGAACTGGCGCTTCCGGGCTCGGCATACGTGTATCAGGGTGAGGAGCTCGGTCTTTTTGAGGTGGCTGATATCCCGTGGACTGCACTCGAAGATCCCAGTGCAACCAATACGCGCGGACCGAAGCGCGAGAAGGGGCGCGACGGCTGTCGTGTGCCCCTGCCGTGGGTAGCGGCGGACGATCCCGCGCAGGGCGGATCGTTTGGGTTTTCGCCGGCGGACGCTGATGCGGCGCCCCATCTGCCGCAGCCTGCATGGTTTTCCGATTATGCTGCCGATAGGGAAGAAACGGACCCGACATCGATGCTTGCGCTCTATCGTGACGCCCTCTGGCTGCGGCGCAAGCTGCGCGGGTGCGCCAACGATCTTGCGTGGCTCGATCTTGACGGGCGCACCGGTCTTGCGGATGGTGCCGAGGGCGCTGAGGGCGGCGTCATCGCCTATCGCCGCGATAACGGCTGGGCGTGCGTGACGAACTTCGGTGCAGCACCCGTGGAGCTGCCGGCGGGCAGGGTCCTGCTCACCTCATCAGCGCTTGCAGACGGCAGACTCGCGCAGGACAGCTCTGCCTGGATCATGCTCGGTGAGATGTAAGGGCCTCTTGCGGCGAGTTTGCGTTTGCCTGCGCCTTCCGTGGTGGCTGATGTCTTCGCGAGGTTCGCGAGGGCGTCGCAAAACTTTTCAAAAAAAGTTCTTGCATAGGATGCGGGCATCACGTAAGATTAATCCTCGTAAGCGGACATGGCTCAGTTGGTAGAGCACAACCTTGCCAAGGTTGGGGTCGCGGG
>UQIY01000085.1 GCA_900541195.1 uncultured Collinsella sp.
GTCGATCGCGAGTTCCGCACGAGCCGGAGAGCACTTAATGTGCTCTCCGTGCGAGCCAGGACTGTAGAGCAGCAAACTTAGCCCCCGCGCCGCCCGGGCCGGGAATCCGACGTGCTCGTCGGGGCAACGTTACCTTCCAAAAAGGGACAGATTTATTTTGGTCGGTTTTATCTGGGGAAACGTCGCGCTCCAGCGGTGATCTGCTCTCATCTGTCGCATGGAAATCGGCGGCGTTTTCGGAAGTATGCGGCAAATTTTGAACTTGCTGAGCGCACAAGGGTTTTGCGATAACAAACCGGCAGGTAGAACGCTTGAGCATATGCGGTGTGGTCGGCCTATCGGGATTCTGCCGCATACTTCCGAAAATCGGACGAATGTCGCTCGCTTTAACCGCCCATTTAACGCAAAATGGGCCGCCTCCCCTAGTAGGAAGCGGCCCCAAATCTTACGAATAGACGATGGTAAAGGGTACTTCTGTTTCGGTCTCTCCTGTTGATGTGTACCTCGTGCCCTCAAGGGTTACCGAGACCACTTGATCGACATTGATCAGTTTTGTCGGCACCGAGATGTTCTCTCCACTATTGCGCGTCATCGAGACATAGAAATTGTACGCGCCCGCAGCATCGTCTTCGATAATCTGCTCCGATCCATCCTTGTAGGTAACGGTCAACTTTTTCGTGACTGCGTCAATGCCCAGATCGTCGATGTGCGTCTGGATGGAAAACGGGCTGATCTCGAGAGGCGAGTCATCGGAGCGGAGTTCCTTTGTATCGACGTACGCTCCAACGCTAAACTCGGGCGTCGATGCCTCGAACAGCTTCGCGTCCTCGCCTTCGCCCTCAGTCCAGCAGATATTCCAGGTGACCGCATGTCCCAAATCTCGCTCGCGATTCCACGAGGCAAAGTACATCGTGCCATTAATGACCGTGTCGCTTGATGTGTCTTTATCAATTGTGCAGCGTGTGTCAGCCCATTCCTCGCCGAAGTTCATGCTGGGCGTGCCGATGCCCTGTTCTTCTTCACCATAAAGAACAAGTTCGCCAATCTCTGCTGCTGGCTTGTAGTAGTTAACTCCATTTGGATTGGACAACGTAAACGTCACGGCTCCGCAGCCGTTTTGGTCGATTGCCATCTCATGGATATCAAGCGTATAGCCGTTACCCTCGACGGACAGATTAACCTCCTGGACTGCGCCCTCCAGGCTTTGGGGCGCAATGCCGTCACCAAACTCTCTGGTGTAGGTGTATTTAGTCCCCGATGAACCGCCGTTGGTCCAGGTAATGGAATCCCCGTTGCCGTGGTTTCCCCAGGCTGAGGCAAAATATCTGGAATTGATAACGGCGTAGGCGACCCCTCCGGTCGCCAACACTCCGACAAGACATCCGATTACGGCAACATACAGTGGCTTCGCGTGACCCTTTCGACGAAGCGGCTCGCCAGCCGCAGCATCAATAACACGGTCGGCAAGATCGCTATCGGCTTGGATGGACTCGAAGGCCTGCTTGATTTGATTGGATTTCACGGTCGCCCTCCTCTAGGATGAATTTGAGCTTCGATCGACCGCGAGCTAAACGCGTTCGAACGGTCGCGGCTGGTACATGCAACAACTCGGCAATCTCTGAGGTCGAAAAGCCCAGATAGTAATAGAGCACGATGGGGACACGGAATCGCTCCGGAAGTCGCATAACGTCTGACAGGACCGCCTTGGTCTCATCCTGCGTCGCCGAAAGCGAATCTGCCAGGTTCTCAATATCCTCCACACGCCTCCATGGCTTTCGAAAGAGCGATTTACATTCATTGATCGTGACCCGGATAAGCCAGCGGCGAAGATGTTCCCAACTTTCAAAGTGCCCATCGCTTTTAAGCAACTTAAGAAAGACATCTTGGGCAACATCGTCGGCATCGGCGCGATCGCGCAGGTACGTCAATGCGATCCGAAACACGACATCCCGGTGATCTTCAACCGCCTGTCTAAATGCTTGTTCTTCCATAATCACCTCCCGGTGACGTTAATGATTCTTGATGAGGCCCTCACCATAGATACGCTTTGACCGAGCGATATGTTTCAAATTCAAGCAGGAATAACCTACCAAAATAAACCTGTCCCTTTTTGGCAAAAGGAACCCCCTTCTGTGCGCGGGGGCAGATTCCCGGAACGGGCCGCCCGCTGTTTAAGTTTGCTGCTCTACAGTCCTGCGCAAGACGGAAAGCACATTAAGTGCTTTCCTTTGCGTG